>JBAVFZ010000396.1:0-5988 GCA_049684495.1 Anaerolineales bacterium
CTCATCGAGAGAGTGCTAAAGGAGTGGTCTGGTGCAAAAGCTTACGGAGCGGCAGGAATTCCTCCTCGGATTGATCGTCCGGGAATATGTCGAAACGGTCCAACCGGTCGGTTCAAAGACCCTGGTGGACCACTACCGTTTAAATTTCAGTTCGGCGACCACCCGCAACGACATGTTAACCCTTACCGAAGAGGGATACGTGCGCCAGCCGCACACTTCCGCCGGGCGGGTTCCCACCGAGGAAGGCTACCGCTATTTCGTCCAGCGCCTGTTGGGTGAAACCGAACTCCCCGCCGCCGAGAAGCGCACGATCAGCCATCAGTTTTTCCAGGCGCGCGGCGATGTGGATCAGTGGATGCGCCTGGCGGCGGCAATCCTGGCGCGCCATTCCAATTCGGCTTCGCTAGTGACCGCTCCCGCCGCCGATACGGCGGTCTTTCGCCAGTTGCAGCTGATCTCGATCAAGGGCCAGCAGGCGCTTCTGGTATTGGTGCTGCAGGGCGGCCGCGTACAGCAGCAGTTCATCACCCTCGCGGAACCGCTTTCCCAGGAGGATCTTACTCAGGCGGCCGGACAGATCAACGCCCGGTTTGCCGGAGCGAACGCCGAGACGGTCGAAGGCGCGCTCGAGACGATGCCTCCGCTGACGCTGGAAATCCTTGCCGTGGTCGCCGAACTGATGCACCGGGCGGATTTCGTGGCCACCGCCGAGATGGTCCATGACGGTCTGGCCAACGTGCTCAAAACGCCGGAATTCGCCGATCCCGAACTGGTGAGCCGGACACTGCGAATCCTCGAAGAGCAGAACCCGCTCGGGGATTTCCTTTCCCGCGCGCTGGGATCCGAAGTGGGCGGAGTGCAGGTGGTCATCGGCGGCGAAGGCGATTGGGAGGAACTGCGGGATTGCTCGATGGTGATCGCCCGCTACGGGACTCCCGGCCTCGCCACGGGGACGCTGGGCGTGATCGGCCCGATGCGGATGGCCTATGGGCGGACGATCTCCGCCGTTCGGTATGTTTCCTCGCTGATGAGCGATCTGGTTTCGGAAACGCTCAGCGGCTGAAATTTCTGGTGAAGCCTGTCATGCTGAACGCCTGCCCTCGCGAAGCGGGGGAAGCGAAGCATCGCTTAATGCGGGTATAGACCCTTCGCTTCGCTTAGGGTGACATGGTCAAGGAAAACGGAAGCTTGGGACTGTTATGACTGAAAAGAAAAAGCACGGACACGATCCGATTCCCGAAGAGACGGCGGCCGCGGCTGCTGACGCGGAACCCTCCGCCGAGCTGGCCGCGCTGCGGACTGAGCTCGAACAGGCCCGCGCCCAGGCTAACGAATATCTGGACGGCTGGAAACGCACCCAGGCCGACCTTGTAAATTATCGCAAGCGGGTCGAACGCGACGCGGCCGAGGCGAGAGTTTCCGCCGCGTGCCAGGCGTCCGCGCGCTGGTTCTCGGTTCTGGATGATTTCGAGCGGGCGCTCAAGGAGCGGTCCGGATCCCAGAACCTTGCCCAGTGGGCGGAGGGCGTCGAACTGATCTACCGCAAGGGGATCGCCGCGCTCGAGGCGGAGGGGATCACCACGATCGAGCCCGCCCCCGGGACGGATTTTGACCCGAACATGCACGAGGCCGTCACCCGGGAAACATGCGCGGACCGGGGGGATGGGGAAATTCTGGAAGTGCTCCACCGCGGTTATCGGATGGGCGACCGGGTGCTCCGGCCGGCGCAGGTCCGGGTGGCATGCCAACCCGAAGCCAACCCGCAGTAGAGGCACGGCAGTTCGTGTCCTACATAAAAACTGCAAAACAACAGGCTTGCCAAAGGAGACGCAATCATGGGAAAAATTATCGGCATCGATCTCGGAACCACCAACTCGGTCGTAGCGGTAATGGAAGCCGGCGACCCCAAGGTCATCCCCGCCGCGGAGGGCTCGCCCCTGGTGCCTTCGGTGGTGGCCGTCAATCCGAAGACCGGCGAGCGCCTGGTCGGGCAACTGGCCCGGCGGCAAGCGGTGGTCAACCCGGAAAACACCATCTTCTCGATCAAGCGCTTCATGGGCCGCAAGTTCAGCGACCCCGAAGTTCAGAAGGCGCTCACGCTTGTCCCGTTCAAGGTGTCGGCGGCCGCCAACGGGGATATCCGGGTCCACATGGGCGGGAAGGAATACTCCGCCCCGGAAATCTCGGCGATGATCCTGGCCAAGCTTAAGGCCGACGCCGAAGCCTACCTCGGCCAGTCCGTGACCCAGGCGGTCATCACCGTCCCCGCTTACTTCAACGACTCGCAGCGCCAGGCGACCAAGGATGCCGGCCAGATCGCGGGCTTGGAAGTGATGCGGATCATCAACGAGCCGACGGCTTCTTCGCTGGCCTACGGGCTGGATAAGAAGAAGGACGAAACTATCGCGGTCTACGACCTCGGCGGCGGCACCTTCGACATTTCCATCCTCGACGTGGGCGACGGGGTGTTCGAGGTCAAATCCACCAACGGCGACACGTTCCTCGGCGGCGACGACTTCGACCAGCGCGTGATCGGCTGGATCGCCGACGAGTTCCTCAAAGCGGAGGGGATCGACCTGCGCAAGGACCGCCAGGCGCTGCAGCGGCTCAAGGAAGCCTCTGAAAAGGCCAAGATCGAGCTCTCGACCGTGATGCAGAGCGAAATCAACCTGCCCTTCGTCACCGCCGACGCGTCCGGGCCGAAACACCTGACCATGACCCTCACCCGCGCCAAGCTCGAGCAGCTTACCAGCGACCTGATCGACCGCTCCATCCGCCCGGTGACCCAGGCGATGGAAGACGCGCACCTCAAGCCGGCGGATATCAATGAGGTCGTCCTGGTGGGCGGCATGACCCGCATGCCCGCCGTCCAGGAAGCGGTGAAGAAGATTTTCCAGCGCGAACCGCACAAGGGCGTCAACCCGGATGAGGTCGTGGCGGTCGGCGCGGCCATCCAGGCCGGCGTGCTCGGCGGCGAGGTGAAGGACATTCTGCTCCTGGACGTCACCCCGCTGACCCTCAGCGTGGAAACGCTGGGCGGCGTGGCGACCCCGCTGATCGAGCGGAACACCACCATCCCGGCGCGCAAGAGCCAGGTCTTTTCCACCGCGGCGGATATGCAGACCAGCGTGGAGATCAACGTCGTGCAGGGCGAGCGCCCGATGGCCGGGGACAACAAATCCCTGGGCAAGTTCATCCTCGACGGCATTCCGCCCGCGCCGCGCGGCATACCGCAGGTGGAGGTGACCTTCGACATCGACGCGGACGGCATCCTCAAGGTGACCGCGCAGGACAAGGCCACCAGCCGCTCGCAGCACATCACGATCCAGCCGTCCTCCGGCCTGGCCAAGGACGAGGTGGAACGCATGACCCACGAAGCGGACAGCCACCGCGATGAGGACCGCAAGCGCAAGGAAGAGATCGAAATCCGCAACGCGGCCGACAGCGCGATCTACTCCGCGGAAAAGAACCTGCGTGAACTGGGCGACAAGATTCCCGCCAACGTGCGCGAAGACGTCAACAGCAAGGTGGCGGCGCTGCGCAGCGCGTTGCAGGGCAAGGACCTGCCCGTCATCCAGAAGGCGTCGGACGACCTGGCCCGGGCGCTGCAAGCCATCGGCACGGCGATGTATGGCGGCGGCGCGCAGGGCGGCCCGCAGCAGCCGCCTTCGGGCGGAACGCCCGGCGGCGGGGAAGCACCCGGGGGAGCGGGCGGAAGCGGAGATGTGGTGGAAGGGGATTTCAAACAGGTGTAGGAAAATTCTGATTGAGGAGAACCTTAACCCTGCCCGGGAAGAATCCCGGGCAGGGTATTTGGTTATTATATGCCGACGACCCGCGATTACTACGAAATTCTGGGAGTGCCACGCACCGCCGATCCCGATGGGATCCGCAATGCCTATCGCAAACTCGCCAAGCAGCTGCATCCGGACGTCAACAAGGATCCGGCCGCCGAGGAGCACTTCAAGGAAATAAACGAAGCCTACAGCGTGCTCTCCGATGAGCAGCGCCGGGCGGCCTATGACCGCTTCGGTCATGCCGGCCTCAACGGGATGCCGTTCGGGGGCGCGGCCGGAATGGGCGATCTGGGGGAAATCTTCGAAGAGTTCTTCCGCGGATTCGGCATGGGCGGCGGACGGGGGTACCGTTCGCCGCGGCGCGGCGCCGATCTGCAGGCCGAGGTCCCCCTGACCTTCGAGGAAACGGTAACCGGCGTGGAAAAGGAACTCGAGGTCACCCGCTCGGAGAAATGCTCCGTCTGCCAGGGGTCGCGGGCGGAGCCCGGGACCACGCCGGTCCGCTGCAATGTGTGCGGCGGTAGCGGCGAAGAACGCCGGGTCCGCCAGACCTTCCTGGGCTCGATGGTGAACGTGACCACCTGCTCGAAGTGCGGCGGCACGGGAGAGGTGATCGCCACGCCCTGCAAGCACTGCCGCGGCGCGGGGCAGGAACGCAAGACGCGCACGCTGCGCGTCCCGGTCCCGGCCGGCGTGGACGACGGAACCCAGATCCGCCTCGCGGGAGAGGGCGAGCCCGGCCAGTTCGGCGGACCGCCCGGCAATTTATTCATTTTGATCCGCGTCAAAGCGCATGAATTCTTCCACCGGCGCAACAGCGACCTGTGGATGGAGCTCGGCATCAATTACCAGCAGGCGGCGATCGGCGCGGAACTGCGGCTTCAGACCGCCGCGGATGAAACGGCCCTCCATATCCCCGCCGGAACCCAGCCGGGGCAGGTTTTCCGCCTGCGCGGAAAGGGCATGCCGCGCCTGCAGCAATCCGGCCGCGGTGATTTCTTCGTCGTGATCAACATTGTCGTTCCCGCCGGGCTAACCGGAGAACAAAAGAAACTCCTTGCCCAGCTAGGCATGTCCCCGGACGCTCCCGCCCAGCCACACAAGCGGACCCTGATCGACACCCTGAAAGATTTTCAAGATGAAGGCTGACCGAACCCCGCCGGTATGGCTCGAAGCCTCGGTGCGGGTCAATGAAGAGCTCGCGGAATCGGTCGCCGATGTGATGGCGCGCTTCGCCCCGAACGGTGTCACGCTCGGATACGAGGAGATCGAACCGGACCCGGACGGCGAAGGCCGGCCGCGCGGCCCGCTGACGGTCCGCGCCTATCTGCCCTTCGGCGAGGATGTGATGGCGCGGCGCACCGCCCTGGAAGAGGCGCTTTGGCACCTCGGTCAAATTTCCCCCATCCCCGAGCCCGTCTTCCGGGAAGTCGTGGAGACGGATTGGTCGATTGAGTGGAAGAAGAATTACCATCCCTTCCGGATCGGGAAGCGCCTGATGATCGTTCCTTCCTGGATCGATTGGAACGCCGCGCCGGGCGACGTGATCCTCCGCCTCGACCCGGGGATGGCGTTCGGCACGGGGATGCATCCGACCACACAACTTTGCCTTGAGGCGCTCGAAGAACGAATCATCCCGGGCGCGAGCATGACCGATTTGGGGTGCGGTTCCGGCATTCTGTCGATCGCCGGCCTGCTGCTCGGAGCCGGACGGGCGGAGGGGTGGGATATCGATCCGGAAGCGGTCCGGGTGGCGCGGGAGAACGCCGTGCTCAACGGCGTCGAGGCGCGTTTTGACGCCCGTCCGGGATCCTTGCAGGACATGCTGCGTGAAAAACGGACCGCGCCGGTCGTCGCGGCGAATATTTTGGCCGGGGTGCTGCAATCGATGCTGCGCGCATCGCTTGCGGATACGGTCGGCCGCGGCGGATGTTTGATCCTCTCCGGGATCCTGATGGAGCAATCGGCGGCGGTCGAAGCCGCGATCGCGGAGAGCGGTTTGCGGCTGGCGGAGAAGAAAACCCGCGAGGATTGGGTGGCGTTGATCGCGGAAAAGCAATAAAAAATCTCACCGCAAAGGCGCGAAGAACGCAAAGAAATTATTTATTGGGTTTCAAAACCACTGCCTTTGGCGGTGAGTAGAATGAAAAGGTTCTACCGGTGGAGTAGGTATTATGTGATCCATCCCATC
>JBAVFZ010000397.1:0-2482 GCA_049684495.1 Anaerolineales bacterium
GAAGGGGGGTGAGGAAGGGTCGGTTTCAGGAGGACAACATGAAGGTTGAGCAAAAGGCGACGACGCTGGGCGTGATCGTGGGCAACCGCGGTTTCTTCCCCGGCCACCTGAGCGAAAGCGGCCGCAAGACCATCCTTAAAGTCCTGGAACAGGAAGGCATCCGGACGGTTTGCCTGACCCCGGAAGATACGAAATACGGCGCGGTGTTCAGCATCGAGGATTCACGCAAATGCGCCGGGCTTTTTACGGCCCACCGCGGGGAGATCGACGGGATCCTCGTGACTCTGCCGAACTTCGGCGAAGAAACCGCGATTGCCAATGCGCTGCGCTGGTCCGGGTTGAATGTGCCGGTTCTGATTCACGCCTTCCCCGACGACGCCGCCAAGATGACTTCGGCCGACCGGCGCGATTCCTTCTGCGGCAAGATGTCGTGCGCCAGCAACCTGCGCCAATACGGTATCCGCTACTCCCTGACCAGCCAGCACACGATGGACCCGGAAGGGGACGCCTTCCGCGCGGACCTGCGGTCGTTCGCCGGCACTTGCCGGATCGTGCGCGGTTTAACCTCCGTGCGGCTGGGGGCGATCGGCGCGCGGCCGGCCGCGTTCAAAACCGTCCGCTACAGCGAGAAGCTGCTCGAGCGGAGCGGAATCTCGGTGGAGACGATCGACCTGTCGGAAATATTCGGCCGGGCGCAGAAGCTTGCGGATTCCGACGCCCAGGTGAAAGCCAAGCTGGATTCGATCAAAGCCTACGTGCCGACCAAGGGGATCGCCGCGCCGGCGCTGGTGAAGATGGCCAAACTCGGGACCGTGATCGACGGCTGGATGGAAGAAAACGGGCTGGCGGCGAGCGCGCTGCAGTGCTGGACGGCGATGGAGGAATTCTACGGCGTGGTGCCCTGCACGCTGATGAGCATGATGAGCAACAATCTCCTGCCCTCGGCCTGCGAAACCGATATCTCCGGGCTGGTGGGGATGTACGCGATGGTGCTCGCCACCGGCAAGCCCTCGGCGCTGGTCGATTGGAACAACAATTACGGCGCGGATCCCGATAAGGGCATCATCTTCCATTGTTCCAATCTGCCGAAGGATTTCTTCTCGGAGGCGCCGTCCATGGATTACCAGGCGATCATCGCCGGAACGGTCGGGAAGGAAAACACCTACGGCACCGTCGTCGGGCGGGTCAAGAGCGGGGCGTTCACGTATTGCCGCGTTTCAACCGACGACCTGCGCGGAGTCGTGACCGCCTACGTGGGCGAAGGCGAGCTCACGGCCGATAAGCTGGAAACCTTCGGCGGATACGGCGTGGTGAAAATTCCCAATTTCCAGAAACTGCTGGCCTACATCTGCAACAACGGATTCGAACATCACACGGCGGTCAACCTCTGCGAATGCGCGCCGGCCGTCGAAGAAGCCTTCGGGCGGTATCTGGAGTGGGATGTCTACCGCCACCGGTAAGCGAGGCGGGATGATGCAAGCCGTCCGCCTGCACGCCGCCGGCGATTTGCGGATGCGCGAGGAAGCCGTCCCGATTCCCGCCGACGGGGAGAGCTTGGTGCGGGTGGGCGCGGTCGGCATTTGCGGCTCGGACCTGCACTGGTACGAACAGGGGGGTATCGGCGACGCGCGGCTCACCGAGCCGCTAATCCTCGGGCATGAATTCGCCGGCACTACCGACGCCGGCCGGCGGGTGGCCGTCGATCCCGCGGTCTCCTGCGGGGAATGCGAATTGTGCCGCGCGGGAAATCCCAACCTTTGTGAAAAAGTCGTATTCGCCGGGCACGGTCGGCAGGATGGGGCGTTGCGGGAGTACATAGCCTGGCCGAGCCGCGCCTGCTTCCCCATCCCGGATACTTTGACTTTCGCCGACGGCGTGATGCTCGAACCGTTGGGCGTGGCGCTGCATGCGGTCGACCTCGCCCACCTGCGGCACGAGATGCGCGTGGCGGTCCTCGGATGCGGCCCGATCGGCCTGCTCGTGCTGCAGCTGGCGCGCCTGTTCGGTGTCCGCCATGTCTTCGCCGCCGAGGTGCTGCCTCACCGTTTGGAGGCGGCGCGCGCGCTCGGCGCGGACGAATGCCGGCAGGTGGAAGAGAAGGCCGTGAGCCTGAGCGGGCTCGAGCCGCCGGATGTGGTTTTCGAGTGCGCCGGAACGAACGGCGCGGTGGAAACGGCGGTCGATATTCTCAAACCGGGCGGGCGGATACTCCTCGCCGGGATTCCGGACGATGACCGGACCTCCTTCCGCGCCTCGGTCGCGCGCCGCAAGGGCATCACGTTCCTGCTCATCCGGCGGATGAAGCATACCTATCCGCGGGCGATCCAACTCGTGGAAAACAAACTCATCGACGTGCGCTCGCTCGTCACCCACCGCTTCCCGCTGGAAAAAACGGAGGAAGCATTCAAAGCGGCGGCCAAGCGCGAAGGGATCAAAGTTATAGTGGAGCTGTCCTAACCACCTCACCCCCGTCCCTTGTAGG
>JBAVFZ010000398.1:0-3368 GCA_049684495.1 Anaerolineales bacterium
TCCTGGCTTATGCCAGGAGAAGGGGGAGGGGCAGGGGAGGGGGTTGAGGAATTATTTAAACGCGATCAACCCTTCCATCACTTTGAGCGCCGCGCCGGAAGAAAGCGAGCGGCGGGCTTCGGCCAGCGCCTCCGGAAAATCGCCGCTCTCGGCCGCGATCGCCGCCGCCGCGTTGAGGAGCACCGCGTCGCGGACGGCCGGCGTGCTTTTTCCCGCGAGGACCGCCTTCATCATCGCCGCATTCTCTTCGGCCGTGCCGCCGCGGAGTTCCGAGGGGTCGGCGCGCGGGATGCCCGCGTCGCGCGGGTCGAAATCGAACGTGCGCACCGCGCCGTCCTTGAGGTGGCTGACCCGGTTCGGGCCGCCGGCGTTCAGCTCATCCAATCCGCCGTATCCGTGCACCACGTAGGCGGCGCGCGCCCCGAGGCTGCCGAGGACTTTCGCCAGCGGCTCGGTCAGCGCCGGGTCGGGCACGCCGATCACCTGCACGTCGGCCCCGGCCGGGTTGGTCAGCGGACCGAGCAGGTTGAAGATGGTGCGTTGGCCGATCTCGCGCCGCGGGCCGATCGCGTGCTTCATCGCCGGATGGTATTTGGCGGCAAAGAAGAACGCGATCCCGACTTCGTCGATCGCGCGCACGGCCATTTCGGGGGACATGTCGATGTTCACTCCGAGAGCGGCGAGAACGTCGGCGCTTCCGCATTTGGAGGAGGCGGCGCGGTTGCCGTGCTTGGCGACCTTTCGCCCCGTGCCGGCGATCACGAACGCGGCCGCGGTGGAGAAATTGAACGTTCCGGCGCCGTCGCCGCCGGTGCCGGCCGTGTCGTAAAGCGTCTGCGGGCGGCGGTCAAAGTTCACCGGCAACGCATTGGCGCGCATCCCGCGTGCCGATCCGGTGATCTCGTCGATGGTTTCGCCCTTCATCCGCATCGCGGTCAGGTACGATCCGATCTGCGCCGGGGTGGCGCCGCCGGTCATGATCACCATCATGGCCTGCTCGGCCTGGTCGGCTGAGAGGTTTTCGCGCCGCATCGCCTGGGCGATGAATGGTTTGAGCATATTGGTATCCTCCTTTTTTTCGGAAACGGCCGCCTTCGCGGCCGGGAGAGCAAGAAAATTTTTCAGAATCTGTTTCCCCTGCGCGGTGAGGACCGACTCCGGATGGAACTGCAGCCCGAAGGTCGGGTGCGATTTATGGCGGATGGCCATGATCTCGCCCGTCTCGGCCCGCGCCAGCACTTCCAATTCGGCCGGAACGGGATCGAAGACGATCAGCGAATGGTAGCGGCCGGCTTCGAGCGGCGAGGGCAGGCCGGCCAGGAGTCCGGTCCCGTTATGATGGACCCGCGACGATTTGCCGTGCATGATCCCCGCCGCGCGGCCCACCTTCGCCCCGTACACCGCACCGATGCACTGGTGACCGAGGCACACGCCGAGGACCGGGATCCGGCCGCTGAAGTGGGCGATCATCCTGCTGGAGACGCCCGCGTCGTCCGGAGTTCCCGGCCCCGGGCTGACGACCAGGTGGGTCGGATGGCGCTCCGCCAATTGCTCGACCGTCACCCGATCGTTGCGGAACACTTCCACTTCCGCGCCCAGCTCGCCCAGGAATTGGACGAGGTTGTATGTGAAGGAATCGTAGTTGTCGATTACGGCGATCATGGTTGCTCCTTTTCCTGATCTAACCCCCTTACCCCCGTCCCCTCTCCCCCTTCCCTTAAGGGAAGGGGGAGAAGCCTGTCCCCAAGCGAAGCGAGGGGAGGGTGCCTGAACCCTGGTGTTCTTCCGGGGTGAAGGCGGGGAGAGGGGGTTAGGTCGGGTCAGCTGCTCTCCGCCTGTTCCACGGCCAAGAGCACGGCGCGGGCTTTGTTCATCGTTTCCTGATATTCGCGCTGCGGATCGGAATCCGCAACGATCCCGGCGGCGGCCTGGACCGAGACGGTCTTGCCGCGGCCTACCAGCGTGCGGATGGCGAGGCAGGTATCCATCGATCCGTCGAAGGAAAAATATCCAACCGCGCCGCCGTACGGCCCACGCCCGTCCGGCTCGAGCTCGGAGATGATCTCCATCGCCCGCACCTTCGGCGCGCCGCTGACGGTCCCGGCCGGGAACGAGGCGCGCACCAGGTCGAACGCGGTTTGGCCCGGGCGCATCTCGCCTTCCACCTGCGAGACAATGTGCATCACGTGCGAGTAGCGTTCGATCACGGCGTATTCCGGGACGGTGATCGTTCCGTAGCGGCACACCCGCCCGAGGTCGTTGCGGCCCAGGTCGACCAGCATCACGTGTTCGGCGCGCTCCTTGGGGTCGGCCAGCAGCCGCGCTTCGATCGCCAAATCTTCCTCGGGAGTCGCGCCGCGCGGGCTGGTCCCGGCGATCGGCCGCAGGCTGGCCCGGTTCCCTTCCAGGCGGACGAACACCTCCGGCGAGGACCCGGCCAGGTAGAACGGCTCGCCGTCGACGGTTCCGAAATCGAAAAAGAACATGTAGGGCGAGGGGTTGAGCCGGCGCAGCGCGCGGTAGATGTCGAACGGAGCGGCGCGGGTTATTCGCGAGAGCCGCTGCGAGGGCAGGACCTGAAACACGTCGCCGGCGAAGATGTGCTCCTTGGAGAGCCGGACCATTTTCTCGTAGCGTTCGCGGCCGACGTTGGATTCGAATTCGACCGGCGCCGCGGGGGGCGCGGTGCGGAGGGTTTCCGCCGCCAGCGGCTTGCGCAGCCTTTTCTCGAGCGTGTTGAGCTTCTTGCGGGCTTCTTTTTCCCCGTCGAACGGATAAGCGATCAGGAACATGCTGTTCCGGACATGGTCGAAGGCGACGATCGTATCCGCGAGCAGGAATATCGCTTCCGGGAGGGGCGAAGGGTGAAGCAGAGGGTCCAGGCGCGGCTCGAAATAGCGCACACATTCGAACCCGAGGTATCCGACCAGCCCGCCGAGGAAGCGCGGAAGTTTGACCGGTGATTCGGGAAGGACGGGCGTCCCCAGCCGGATCATTTCCTCCTCCAGCATCCGGAAAGGATCCGAGTCGGGAGGAGCGGTGAGGATCTGCGTCGCGCCGTTTTCGCTCCGCTCGAGCGTACGCCCGCGCAGGGTGTAGATGCAGCGCGGCTCGACGCCGATGAACGAATAGCGCGCGACTTGTTCGCCGCCCTCGACCGATTCGAGCAGGAACGACGGACCGCTCCGGCGCAGCTTGAGGTAGGCCGAGGCGGGCGTCTCCAGGTCGGCGGCAATTTCGCGCACGATCGGAGAAAGGGCCGGGGCGGATTTTTTTACGGGTGCATCGATAACCATGGTGGCCTCGCTTGCCTCATCCCCCACCCTGACCCCTTCGGGGTCATCCCTCCCCCTTCTCCTGGCGTAAGC
>JBAVFZ010000399.1:0-6788 GCA_049684495.1 Anaerolineales bacterium
GGAGCCGGCTATGAGAAGACAACAGACCGAAGGCGATCCAGCGTTTAAACACGGACGCCGGCGGGGTACCCTCAAAACCGCCGATATCATGGCTCCAGAATCCAAAACCCGACAAGCCAAGGGACAACCCGCCGCGCAGGCTTTCCGCCATCGACTCGAAGTTTGACTCGCAATCCCCGCCCCAATGCACGGGGAATTGCTGACTTCCTGCGGTGGCCGACCGGGCAAAGAGAACCGCCTCGCTGTCCCCGCGCTGTTCCCGCAATACCTGAAAGACGGTTTTGTTATACAGGTAGCTGTAATAGTTATGCATCTTGGCGGGATCAGAGCCATCCCAATATACGACGTCGGTGGGAATGCGTTCTCCAAAATCCGATTTGAAGCAATCCACACCCATATTCAACAATGCCCTCAATTTCCCGCCATACCATTCCCGGGCTGCGGGGTTGGTGAAATCCACGATTCCCATGCCGGATTGCCACTTATCCGTCTGCCAGACGTCGCCGTTCGGTTTTTTCAGGAGATAACCATTTTGCGCGCCTTCGGAAAAGAGGGGCGAACGCTGTGCGATGTACGGGTTGATCCAGAGACAGATGTGCAAGCCGCGATCCTTGAGCCGTTTGAGCATCGGTTGCGGGTTGGGGAAAGTGCGTTCATCCCATTCGAAATTGCACCATTGGTACTCTTTCATCCAAAAGCAATCGAAATGGAAAACGTGCAGTGGCAAGTCACGATCCGCCATACCCTGGATAAAACTTGTCACCGTGGGCTCATCATAGGAGGTGGTGAATGAGGTCGAAAGCCACAAGCCAAACGACCATGGGGGCGGCAATGCGGGACGCCCCGTCAAGGCGGTGTATTTTTCGAGCACCTCCTTCGGCGTCGGGCCGTAAATCACAAAGTACTCGAGCGACTGACCGGGGACACTGAATTGGACCCGGGCAACTTTCTCGGATGCGACTTCGAACGAAACCCGTCCGGGGTGATTGACGAAGACGCCATAGCCTCGGTTGGTTATGTAAAAAGGCACATTCTTATAGGCTTGCTCGCTGCCCGTCCCGCCATCCTGGTTCCAAATATCCACCACCTGGCCGTTCTTCACGAAGGGGGTGAAGCGCTCGCCAAGCCCATAGACGTTCTCACCCACCCCCAAGGAGAGTTGCTCGTGCACAAAGTGTTCATTACTATCCGTCTCGATGACGCCCATACCACGAGGCCCGCTCATCGTGACGATCTTGTCGTCGGCAAGGTATTCCACCCGCCAGGGAAGCGCCCGGGGAACACGCACACACAACCGTCCGCTGTGGAGGATGGTCGCTTCGTCTTTATGTTGAATGCTCACACTGCCCGGCTGTTCAACCAGATCAAAATGCGGCGGCTTCCCGCTCTCTCCGGAAAAATGCGTGAGATTCACCCGAATGACGTCGGGCATCGATGAAGAAAATCGGATGGTCAGCAATGTCCCGTCATGGGTATCTTCCCGATGGGTTATCGGTTCCGTGGGCGCATAGACCGTGAACGATTCTTGGGCGATATCCACGTCATATACCTGCGCCGGATGAAACGCCGTGACCCCTTTCGGTATCACCCAATTTCCATCTGTAAACTTCATAGTCTTTTCCCTTGTCCTTGGTTTCCCCGATCGTTTGTGATCGGAAGCCAAGATGAAATATTGTTTTCCGTTCGCATTGGATGCGCACGAAGTAACGCGGCTATGTCGTAAACCACCCTTCCGTATCCGTCCGACACGGGCATTTTTCCGAATGCCGGCCCGCGTCCAGCCGAAACGATGAATCGATCATTTCGACGGATAATTATTCCGCCTTTGGGGCCGGCGGAATACGGGCGCCAATTCAGGCATTCTTGGCGGGCACGCAAAGTATATCCCTTGGCTGCGTCCGTCCGACGTTGACCAAGCCCAACTTCGACACGAGAACCCATCCGGCGCGCCGGTCGACCTCCCTCCGCAATTTCAAGAAGTCCCGTGGATAGCGCGAGGGGAGCATGTTATTTTATACTCCCTGCCGTAAGGCCTCTGGTCAACGATCTCTGGAAGAGAATAAAGAAAAGGATACAGGGAATAATCCCAAGCAGCGCCGCCGAACTTTGTAGCGTAACGGTTATATTGTGTTCTCCCCGCGCCATGGCCATCGCGACCGGAACGGTATAATTTTTGCTGGAGATCAACATGATCAAGGGGATAAAGAAGTCATTCCACACGCCAACGAAGAAAAACACAAGGAGCACGGCGATGGACGGAAGATTAAGCGGAATGAGAATTCGGAGGAGGATTTGCAGGTGACTGCATCCGTCGATCATGGCCGATTCAATGATGCTTTTATCAAAGGTTTTAAAGACCGAAGTCAGCAAATAGGTGCCAAAGGATGCGGAAAGCGCCGCCTCGAGCAGAATGACGGACCAGAGATTGTCGTATAGATGGACCGCCTTGAAGAAATAATATGCGGGATAGATCAACGACTCGGCCGGCAATGTCATCGCCATCATGAAAAATAAAAGGATCAATGCTTCTCCCTTGACCTTTCCGATTCCCAGCGCAAAGGCGGTGGTAACGGATATCGCCACGGCAATGAACGCCGCAGATATGCTGATGATAGCGCTGTTCATCAGTAATCGGGGATAATCTGTGGCTTTCCATGTATAGGCTATCATCGTAAAATCGATGCTTTTAGGGAGAGCCAAAGGACCGTTGGCGTAGTACTCGCTTTCCGTCTTGAAAGAAGTGAACAAGATAATGAGGAGCGGAAAAATCATGACCAAAAACAATGCGCTTAAAAACCCCAGCGATGCGTACTTACCCACTCCGCGGGCGAGATGGGTTGTATTGATTTTCATCTTAACGTCCCTCCAGTCGTTCTTGTTGCGTCTGGATCCTGACCCATATAACGGTGAGCACGATGATAATGAACGTCACGACCGTGGACATGGTGGCGCCATAGCCAACGGCGGAATTCTGAAAAAAGCTTTTATAAGAAAAGTATGAGGCGACCATAGTCGCGGTCCCTGGTCCGCCGGCGGTCATCGCAAAAATTTGGCCGAAGGTTTTTAATGCGAAGATCGTGGTTGTCAGGATCACGACAGACAATTCGGGGCGAATGAGCGGAATGGTAATTTGAAGGAATTTTTGAGGCCAAGAGGCGCCATCAATGGACGCCGCCTCGTACAGTTCCGGGTCAATCCTCTGGAGGGCGGCCATAAATATCACCAGGGGATAACCTATTTGGAACCAAATCATGGTCACGATAATTGCCCACAGAGCAGTTTTGGGGTCCCCTAACCAGTTATGGGCCAGGGAATCCAGATGTATTGCTTTCAATATGTAGTTTAAAACTCCCCAATCGGGCTGGAGAATCCACCTCCAGACAAGGGCGGACACCACCGCAGGGATGACCTGGGGGATATAGAATCCGGCTCGGAAGAAGCTGGAAACCCTCGTATCAAACTTTTTTGAAATGTATTCGTAGAGAAAGGCGCCCAGCAACAACCCAATGAGCGTTGGGATGGTGGTCAGGGTAAGAATCAAATAGAGGTTGTTCTTGAACGAAGTCCAAAAGACGGCGTCGGTCAGAGCCTTCGCGTAATTGGCTAAACCGATCCAAACAGGTGTTCTCACCCCTGTCCATTTGGTAAAACTAAGTAGAAAGTTGGACACAAAAGGAAAGACGATCAGGATTAAGAAGATAATTAATCCCGGGATGAGAAACAACTCAAGACCCTTATAAGGGGAATAGTTCTTTTTTTTCATAAGAAAACAGCCTCCAAAGGGCAGTGCTCTATGACTTGATCAGAGCACTGCCCTCAGATGGTTATTTACCAACCGGCAGCTTCACTGCCACCCATTAGAGAGACGAGAAGTATTCTTGCCACGGCGCGGCAATATAATCAAGGAATTGCTCGACGGTCTTCGTGCCGTTCAGCAGTTCCTGAAGGCCGCCGCCCAGGGTATCCATATACCCGACCACCGGCCAGTCGGGGTAGAACGCCAAGCCGTCATTCTTGACGATCGTGCTGAAGGCCTCGTTGAGCGCCTTTACGTGCGGGTCCGTGATCTTGGATAGATCAGCGCTCAGCGGGATGCCGCCCGCATTGGCCATGATGGTCTGGGCCTTGGCTTGCAGGGTCAGCTCGATGAAGTCGTACGCCAGGTCCTTGTTCTTCGCGCCCGCGGGGACAACCCACAGGTTGCCGCCGGAACCGGTGTTGAGCGTCTTGCCCGGCATGACAAAGATGCCCCACTTGAAATCCTTGATGCTGGTCAAGAAGGTCCCGAACATCCAGCTGCCTGTCAGGTCCATTGGGTAGGTGCCTTGAATAAAGGCTGCGTTGGCGTCATTGTAGCTCGTGCCCAAGGCATTTTGACCATAATAGCCCTTTTTAAACTGATCGAGAAGCGTCTGGGCTGCGAAGGTGAACTCGGATCCATGGAAATCGAGCGCACCCGTGAAGAGCTCATATTTATTAACGAAATCGCGGTTAGCTTTGTAGAGCGCCAGTTCATAGAAGTTCTGAGTCACCGGCCATTTATCCAGGCCGCCCAAAGCAATGGGAGCAATACCCGCCGCGATAAACTTCTCGGCCGCTGCCACATATTCGTCGAAGTTGGTGGGCACCGCGACTCCGTTCTCCTCGAACATGTCCTGGTTATAGTAAACCATCACGAACTCGCCGTACGTCGTGACGCCAAACAAGGGGCCGGAACCCATGATTCCGGTTGTAGGATCGTAGCGGCAAGTAGTCTGGATGCTGGACGGAAGAAGTTTGTCCCAACCGCGTTGCGTTGCCACATCCGTTATGTCCGTGAGCAAACCTTGGGTGGCGTATAAACCGGCGGTCGAATTGCCTTTGTTGATTTCCAGGACATCCGGCGCATCCGCCGAGTTCAAGACCATCGAGGCTGTTTGCTGGATCTGGTCAAAGGTCTTCAACTCGAACTGAATTTCGACATTCGGGTGCGAGGCTTTAAAGTCCGCCATGGCGTCGGCCCAGGATTGGCCCATAGCGCTATCGGCGCCTTCGTAGTGCCAAATCTTAAGCACTTGCTTCGGACCCGGTTGCGTATCCGTCGGCGCAGCCGCCGTCACACCGGCCTCTTTGGTCGCCGGGGCAGCGGTTGCCGGAGCCGCTGTAGCTTGTTGGCAGGCCACCAATCCGAATACCATGGCGGTTGCCATTATCACGAACAAGATTTTAGACATTTTCGCAGCCATCTTCATTCTCCTTTTGGGTTTGTGGAGAGACATCGTCCAAACGCAATTGCCTTGGACAGGGAGTTGGAAGAAAAAAAATTTTATCCGGGGGCATGACCTCCTTTCCATTGGGCTCTTTCCCGAAGAATGCATACCAATTTTTCGGGAGAAAAAACCACCAGGAACAACCGGGTCATCTACATTCCGCCCGCCCGTGATTCTGCCGAATACCCTTTCCGCGGGAAGTTTGATGTCGGGTATAATGGAAATGGCAGAGTTACCGAACCAGGCCCGGTTAAAAACACGCCGGGGTTGTTCAAGTGGCTTTGCCGATCAAGGAGATACTGACTCACTTCGCGGTAGGCAGTATCTCCTTACTTTTTTTTCGTGAACGCTCCTTTATTAAAATAAAGGAGCTAAACCGGAAAGAAGCGATCAGGCGTTTGAAATTTTTCCTCCTTCCGTGACCAGCGGCATACTCGCGGATCGGTTCAGGGTTCGGAGACATGGACCGGTGCTGCCGCGCACGATGAGGCGGCACGGCACCAGCTCCTGGAGAGCCTCTCGCTCTTCCGCTTCCAGCTGTTCGATTAATAGCTCAACACCCAGACGGCCCAACTCGGCGGCCGGAATATCATACGTGGTAAGAGGAGGGGTCATCATTTCGGCCATCCGAGCCGAGGAGGCGATAACCAGCAGAGAAAAATCCTCCGGAATTCGCCATTTTTGGTCGGCCAGCGCCTGCATGACGCCCGGGATGGCACGCTCATTCATGGCGATGAGCGCGGTCAAGTCCGGACACTCGGCTAATAATTCTTTGCATGCCTCATACCCGGCCTGCGACGCGGGCCGGCAAAACCTCGATATCCCTGCCACTCCGGCGGTTTGGATTGCCTTCGGGAATTCGGTCTCGGTCCGGACCACCGGGCCGTATCCCGCATCAAAAGCGGATTGAGATTGATTCAGGAAAGCAAAATGTTTGTGTCCCAATCCCGCCAAATAGCCTACCGCCTCTTGGATCGCGAGCTCAAAAGCAACATCGACAAAACCAATACCGCTTGTATCCGCGCATCGACCGATCATACTGAAGGGGAAATCCAATTCGCGCAGCAAGTTAATGCGTTCGTCATTCATCTTCACTTCCATGACGATCACGCCGTCGACCAAACCTTGCTGGGTGAATTGGCGCAGTTCGTTCGGGTCGTGCATTTCCGAGGGCCACAGCACGAGGTTGTACCCGTTTTCTCTGGCGGCGTCGGCCGCGCTTGTGACAAACTCGAGTTCCGTAAAGCCCAGCCCGCGTTCCGGAGCCGGAAAGAGGAGGGCGATTATTCTGCTGCGCTTGCTGGCCAAGCCGCGCGCAAGGGCATGCGGCCTATATCCCAGTTCTTCTATCGCCGCGAAGATCCGCTGACGAGTTTCATCGGAAATTGGGCGCGTGCCGTTTAAGGCATAGGAGACCGTGCTGAGAGCAACGTTTGCGCGCTTGGCTACATCAAGCATTGTTGACAAAAGGAACCTCTTGTCACGGATCGAAATCGTTGGTTTGCCGGAATATCGAAGCGCTTCGTCGAAGCGCTTCTA
>JBAVFZ010000400.1:0-3659 GCA_049684495.1 Anaerolineales bacterium
AAGCCGGAAAGCGACAAAGAGAAATTCTCCTTTCTCTGGGGATATTTTTGCCATTTGGTAACCGACAATTTATGGCGAGTTCGGATTTATCAGCCGGCGCTCGAGCGTTACAAATCCCAGTTCGACGCCGATCCCGGCTTTATCTGGGAAGTGAAAAAGGATTGGTACGGCCTGGATTTTGTGTATGTGCGGAGTCATCCGAAGTCATTTTTTTGGAGTGTTTTCCTGGACTGCGAATACCCCGTGAATTTTCTGGATGTGCTGCTTCCGGAGGGGGTGCGGCAGCGGATGGACTACATCAAAACCTACTATCGCCGAAAAGATGCCGAAACCGACGATATATTCTCCAGGAAACGGGTCTACCTCACACAGGCCGGGATGGACCAATTCGTGGAAGAGGCGACCGGAATCCTGGATCAAGGCATCCGTCGATTACGGAAAGGGGAAAATAATACAGACGGTTATCACTCATTATTGGAAATGATTCAGATCCATTAACCGGTGTGCCGTCCCGGCCGATGGCCTCATTGCGTGGCGGCGGGGATAAATCATCGGAAATATCAGCCGCGTGCTATGGAATTCGGAAGCCCCCGGATGCGGATGACCTTACGGATATACATCGGCGTATTCGGATATAATAAAAATGGAATTCGTTTGGAAATTCAATGGATGCACCGACCGCCGGGCGGCCGGGGATTAGTTCGCGCTCCGCGGCCCTTCCCGAATGGACAAATAATGTTGAAAACCAAAGATACCCGTGCAGTAATCCTTTT
Organism: Anaerolineales bacterium; assembly: GCA_049684495.1. GTDB lineage: Bacteria > Chloroflexota > Anaerolineae > Anaerolineales > RBG-16-64-43 > JAFGKK01. The sequence continues at coordinate 774 of JBAVFZ010000400.1, forward strand.
TGCGCTTTTCTGCCCCCTTTTTTCTTGGCCGTTTTTCTTCTGCGCCGATGCCGGACTGGCGCCGATGTTCGCGCGCCTGGGCGATCCGGCCGCGGCCACCTATTCGGTCGTGGCCGGACACATGCTGGGAATGCTCGGTCCGGCGCTGGCGGCGCTCATGATGTGGCGCGTATTTCACAAGGAATCACCGCCCGCCTGGAAATGGAGCCGGCTAAAATATTACCTGTGGGTTGTGCTGGCGATGCTTGTGTTCTGGACCCTGCCGGGGCTGATCGGGCTTGCCTTCGGCGACACGTTCGTCTCGCCCGTTGCGGATTATATCTGGATCAGCATCGCGGTGATGGCGGGGCTGGGTTGGATCACCGGGATGGGCGAGGAAACAGGCTGGTGCGCGTACGTGCTCCCGCGCCTCGCCCCCGCTGCCGGAAAGACGGGCGCGATGATCGTCTCGGGCGCGATCCGCGGAATGTGGCACTGGCCGATTCTGGTCGCCCCGATCATCGCGCAGGTCGCTTCGGGTGAACGGACCCCGCTGGAGCTCCTGGGGGCGGGAGTGGTGATCGCCGTTCAACTGGTTGTATCCAACGTGCTCTTCGGAGCCATCTTCGGCTGGATCTGGTACCGTACCGAAAGCATCCCGCTCCTCGGATGGCTGCACTATTGGTACGATCTGGCGCGGGACGCGACGATCCTGCTGCTGGTGGGCTATGTCGGCAGCCTGTGGGTGACCTTCCTGAATCCGTTTATTATGCTTCCACTCGGCTGGATGCTGCTGGACCAGACGCTGAGGGGAGAGGGGATGGGCTGGAAGGATTTCCTCGGGCGATTGAAAGCTCCCCAACCGGATGGGGCGGCATAATCGCTGAACACGGGCGCGTAAAAATATCCGCCAATCGATACGGCGCCGCCTGCAAAGGGGGCGGGGTGCGCAGCGTCGGCCGGCCGTTTTGCGTTTCACGAGACTGCGTATAAAATAGAGGGGTGGGGAGAGACGGCATGCCGGGCCGCTGGATTTTCCTGCCCGGTCCGATCCGGATTATTCTCAACCAAGGAGGATCGTCATGGGTGACAAGGGAAGTAAAGACAAGGCCGGCCGGGAAGATAAGAAGAAGGCCAAACATTCGCTGAAAGAAAAGCGGAAGCTCAAGCACGAGAAGAAGCTGAATATCACCGTGACCACCATTTAGAAAAATTCCAAGGGGAAAAACCGAATAAAGCGTTCCAATCCTCTCCGCTATTGGCGGAGAGGATCGTTATCCGGCCTTTTCAGGAACCGCGGGGTCCGAAAGAATCTGTCCGCGGATTGCGCGGATATCCCGGAGTTCCCCGCTTGTGGGTCGCGCGCTAGGGGAAGACCCGGAGTAAAAACGCATGACGAAGGGGATTCTCAAAGATCATTCCGCGCAATCTGTTTTTTCAGCGAAATCCGCGTACAATATTTTCGAATTCCAACATTCGCCGGATCTTCCGGGAGCCCCATGAATCTCTTCGAGCTACCTCCGCCGACCCGCTACGACCTTAACTTCACCCTGTTCGGGATCCCGGTCCGAGTCCATCCGCTTTTCTGGGTGATGGCGTTGCTCTTCGGCGGGTTTGCCGGCGGCGTGTTGGGGATGCTGTCCTGGGTGGCGGCGGTGTTCGTATCGGTCCTGGTCCACGAATTGGGCCATGCGTTTCTGTTCCGCCGGTTTGGGATCGGCTCGTCGGTGGCGCTGCATCTCGCCGGCGGGCATACCGTGCCGCAGCCTATCCCGTGGGGCGGACGCTGGGCCTACATCCCGCTCTCGCCCGCGCAGGAGGCGCTGGTTTCGTTCGCCGGACCCGCGGCGGGGTTTCTGCTGGCGGGCGCGGTGATCGCGGGCGTCTTCGCGGCGGGCGGGAATATCATCGTTGGAACTCTCGCCGGGGTCGTACCGCTGCCGATCGCATTCCTGCCCTTTGGCGGGAATTTCCTGCGGAATTTCGTGATGGACCTGCTGTGGGTCAACCTGCTGTGGGGCGCGATCAATCTCATGCCGGTCTTCCCGCTCGACGGCGGGAACATCGTCCGGCGGCTCATGATCAAGGCCGATCCGATCGACGGTGCGCGCAGGTCCTTGTGGATTTCAACCGTCGCCGGCGCGGTCCTCGCGCTCGTCGGCTTTTTCCTCTTCCGCAGCATTTATATGGGGCTCCTGTTCGGATACCTGGCGTTTCTGAGTTATCAAACGCTGCGGAGCGGAGCCGGCGGGGAAGTATGACCCGTGGCACGGGCGGGGTAAGCCGAGAAGCCATAGGGAGTCGCCGTCGAAGCTTTATTCTCCTTCTTCGCCTGCCAAAAGCACGGGGGGGAATCCTTTCCGCCCGGAAAGGGCGGGAACGTTCACCCATAAGCCGCCCTTCGGAAGCGGGCCGGTTTCTTTTCGGTGAGAGCCGGATTCATGAAATGATTATTCCCGCAAGGCATATAATTTCCGCGGGCGGATGCGGCCGGCAGAGGCGATGCGCCCGCCCGACGGGAGGATAGGATGGATACATTTCCCCAAACGCATAAAGATCTGCTCCGCACCGACGTCGCCGTTCTGGCCACCGTCGGGCCGAAAGGTTTCCCGCAGGTGACCGCGTTATGGTTCCTATGGGATGACGACGGCGGGGTCAAGCTCTCGTTGAACACTACCCGCCAGAAAACCAGGAACCTCCAGGCGCACCCCGAATGCACCCTGTTTATCCTCGACCGGGCCAATCCGCAGCGCACGTTGGAGATCCGGGCGCGGGCTGAAATTTCTCCCGACAAGGATTACGCCTTCGCGGACAAGCTCTGGATGAAGTACGGCGCCGACCTGCGCAAGATCGACCGCCCCTGAGAATCCCGGGTGAAGGTCGTCCTCCGCCCGGTCAAGGTAAACG
>JBAVFZ010000401.1:0-5708 GCA_049684495.1 Anaerolineales bacterium
CGCTCGGGACAGGCGCTCGGGACAGGCGCTCGGGACAGGCGCTCGGCATGACACCTTTATTGAAGAAATGCATCCCATGACAAATTCCTTTCTTGATGTGTCTTTTGTGCCATTTGTGGCGGGAAAATGCAAACACACAATTCCTGCCCGTTGAGGTTTTGGACCGAAAATTTAATTGCCACAAAGGGCACCAAAGGCTCGAAGGTTTATTCATTTTGTGTTCTTTGTGGCGGAATTTTTCTCGGGTTTTTCCCGCCCGATGAAGTTTTTGGCTTGGAAATGTTTGGTTTCAAAGGGGACAAAAAGCGCATGGGTTTTTTCACTTTATGCTCATTGTGCTCTATGTGGCGAAATATATTTAACTCATATTCCCCGCCCCGTTGACACAACAACCCGCATCCGGTATATTTTCACAGCCGCTTGGGCGGCGCGTTACCAATGGTCTTCGGTGCGGGTGCTCTGCACCCCGGATGGTCGAGCACGTCCCGCGTTTACCCGCGGGGCAAAAGGCGAAGCCGGTGAAAGTCCGGCGCTGTCGCGCAACTGTGAGCCGTACGCAGGCAAGCCAGGTCGCCCGCCCGCACCGCGATCCATCAACCTTCGCGAGAAAGGTGAGGTCGATCCCCATCGCTCCCCATCCCCGGATCTCCCTGCTTGCGCGGGGAATTTTTTTTTCCCGCGTCCTGCCCTTCGGGCTCTGCCTGCTGCTGCTTGCCGCCGCGCTTGTGGCGAGCGTGGCCATCGGCGCGGTTCCCATATCCCCCGGGCAAGTGTGGTCGATTCTGGCCGGTAACCCGGGCTCGGCGGACATCCCGCCGTCTCTCACCTCGATCGTTTGGGATTTGCGTCTGCCGCGCACGGTTTTCGTCATGCTGCTGGGCATGTCCCTGGCATCCAGCGGCGCCGCCTTCCAGGGAATCTTCCGCAATCCGCTGGCCGACCCCTACCTGCTTGGAATCGGATCGGGCGCGAGCCTCGGTGTGGCCATCGCCATCACCATCCCGGGTTTTGCGCCGGCCTCGCCCGTCATTCCCGTCTTTGCATTTCTGGGGGCGCTCTTCATTGTGCTGATGGTGTATGGCTGGGCGCGGCCGGGCAAAGATGCGGCGTCGTCCACGCGCCTGATCCTCGCCGGCGTGGCGGCCGGGGCGTTCGCCCAGTCGCTGGCCGCCTTCCTTTTCTACCGCACGGTCGAACAAACCCAGCGCGCGATCGGATGGCTGATGGGCGGAATGCTGCTCGGCGGCTGGGAACCGGTGCGCCTCTCCCTGCCCTACATTCTGATCGGGATCCTCGTCCTGTTCACCATGGGCCGGGTGTTGAACCTCCTGCAATTCGGGGAGGAGCAGGCCGAGCAGACCGGGCTTAACGTTCCGCGCGCGCGATGGATTCTCATCATCACGGCGTCGATGACCACGGCGGCCGGAGTCGCCTTCGGCGGCGTGATCGGATTCGTCGGCCTGGCGGTACCGCACCTGGCGCGGATGTTGTGGGGCGGCGATTACCGCCGCCTGCTCCCGCTCGCCACGCTGCTCGGCGCGTCCGTCCTCCTGCTGGCGGATCTGCTGGCCCGCACGCTGATCGCGCCGCAGCAGCTCCCGGTCGGAATCGTCACCGCGCTGCTGGGCGCGCCGTTTTTCTTCTATCTGCTGCGCCGGAATGGAGCGGCGAAATGAACGCCCCCGTCACTGTCGCGCTGATCCTCGACGAACTCACGGTGCGTTATCCGGCAACGAGGAAAAATGCACTCGAACGGATCGCGCTCGAGGTTCGCAGCGGGGAACTGCTCGCGATCGCGGGTCCCAACGGCTGCGGGAAAACAACCCTCCTGCGCGCCGCTTCCGGGGTGCTCGCGCCGCTGTCCGGAAGCGCCAAATCCCCCGTTCAAACGCGGCCGATGCATAAGCTTGCTCCGGAAAAACGCGCCCGCCTGCTGGCGGTCGTCCCACAGATGGCCGGATTGCCCACGGGGTTCACGGTCGCCGAAGCGGTCATGCTGGGCAGGATCTCCTTTCACGGCTGGTTCGGTCCGGAAACCGCCGCGGACCGTGAATCCGTGCGTTCGGCTCTCGCCGCGGTTGGTTTAGAATCCGTATCCGGCCAATCCATCGAAACCCTCTCCGGCGGGACGGTGCAGCGGGTGCTGATCGCCCGCGCGCTGGCGCAGGGAGCTTCCATCCTCCTGATGGACGAACCCACCGCCCACCTCGACATCCGTTATCAGATCGAAACGCTGACGCTGCTGCGCCGCTTCGCCCGGGAGCGCGGGCATGCGGTCGTCGCCGCGATGCACGATCTGAATCTCGTCGCGCGCTTCGCCGACCGGGTCGCCTTGCTCTCCGGCGGGCGGCTGGTTCGCTGCGGATCCCCTAAAACCGTTTTGACCGCCCGGATTCTATCGCCGCTTTTCCAACATCCGATGCAGGTCATTCCACACCCTCTGCATGGATACCCGCTGGTCCTTCCGGATGGGGAAGAACGAGTAAAACGGGCAAGGCAGTTGCCACGCTCAAGCAAAAAGCGATAACATGTATAAAAGGCGAGGGAAAGCATGCCCCGTATCACAAAAGTAACCACCCGGCGCGGCGACGACGGCAACACCGATCTGGCGGACGGCCGGCGCGTCCGGAAAGATTCCAAACGCATTCAGGCCGTCGGGTCGCTGGATGAGTTGAATTCGGCGATCGGATGGGCGCGCGCGCAGAGTCCCAGCCCGGATACCGCCGCCCGCCTGCTGGAGATTCAAAACGACCTGCTGTGCGCGGGCGCCATGCTGGCCGGTGCTTCGCGGAAATCCAGGGGACCGGTTCTCGATCCTGCCCGGATCGAATTCCTTGAACGGGGAATCGCCTCGTTCCAGGAAAAGCTTGGTCCGCTTGAAAATTTTCTTCTGCCCGGAGGCACGTCCTGCGCCGCCGCGCTGCATCTTGCGCGCGCCGTATGCCGCCGGGCGGAGAGAGATGTGATCGTCCTTTCCCGGACTTCGACAGTGCCGCCGGATATTCGGATCTACCTCAACCGGCTTTCGGATCTTCTGTTTCAATGCGCGCGTTTGGAAAACAAGCTATCGGGAGTATCCGAATCCCTCTGGGAAAGCCGCTGACAATCCGGCCATCGACCATGGACCATTGACCATCGTTCAAAACAATCAGCCGCAGGCCGATGGTTTATGTCAATAAGCATAGAACCTCTACAAACGTTTTTCGGCCAAGGTCGATCGTCCATGGTCAATGGCTTCTTGAAATTCCTTCCTCAATATAGGAGTCGCAACGGATATGAAGGTTACCTTTATCGCAGCCGGGAGCCGCGGCGATGTCCAGCCATATGCGGCTCTGGGCGCAGGATTTCTCGAAGCAGGACATTCGGTCCGCGTTCTGGCTTCCCCGGAATTCCGGGAACTGGTCACGTCCGCCGGCCTGCAATTTTCGGACATGGGTGGCAGCACTGAAACCGTTGCGCGCGGGATGGAAAGCATGCTCGAGCGCGGAAATTTCCTCGAGATCCTTTCCAGCATGGGCTCCTCCGCCCGGCGCATGATCACACAGGCGGCGGTCAGCGGGATGGAAGCATGCCGGGATACGGATTTGATCGTCGCCGGACTGGGCGGATTCTTCGTCGGGCTGGCCATCTCCGAGAAACTCGGCATCCGGTTTGTTCCGGCCTTTGTTTATCCGTTCACTCCCACGCGCGAGTTCCCAAGTGTCCTCGCGCCGTACACCCCGTTCCGTCTTCCCGGTTGGGCCAACCGGCTCTCCCATCTCCTGGCACAGCAGATGATATGGCAGACCTTCCGCGCCGCGGAGAACCAGGCGCGCCGCCAGATTCTGCGGATACCCCCAGCGCCTTTCCGGGGGCCGTTTGGGATGTTCAACCGCGGCGAGGGAACGGTTCTGTACGGGTACAGCCGGCATGTGATTCCCGTTCCCGCGGATTGGGTTGATTCGATGCACGTGACCGGTTTTTGGCCGCTGGAACCGCCGCGCGAATGGAAACCGCCTGCCGGTCTTGTGGAGTTTCTCGAATCCGGCGATCCGCCCGTGTATATCGGTTTCGGCAGCATGATCCATCGCAAGCCGGAGGAGGTCACGGAGTTGGTCCTGAGTGCGTTGGAGCGGACCGGTCGGCGCGGTGTGCTTTCCGCAGGCTGGGGCGGGATAGGCGAGGGATCATTGCCGAAATCGGTGTATCCGATTGGCTCCATGCCTCATGGATGGCTGTTTCCACGGATGGCCGCGGTCGTCCATCATGGCGGCGCGGGGACAACGGCCGCCGGTCTGAGGGCCGGCGTTCCGGCGGTGGTCACCCCCTTCTTCGGCGATCAGCCATTTTGGGGTGCGCGCATTCATGCTTTGGGCGTCGGGCCAAAACCGATCCCCCGACCACGGCTGACCGCCGATAATCTGGGTCAGGCGATTAATGCCGCCGTGTCCGATGAGGGTATGATCGAGCGTGCGGCCCGCCTCGGCGAACAAATCCGCGCCGAGGATGGCATAGTGCGTGCCGTCGAGATTTTAGGGCAAGGCGGGTAGACGAAACGGGAGCCAGGATAAAAAACCGCTACTTTGCACAGTAGCGGTTTAAAAGACCCATCAATCGTTGCCTCGATTTCCTTTGCTTATTGTGGCACTTCCAGTTCCTCTTTAATTCGCTTGGACACCAACCGGCCGGAGACCATGGCGGTGGGTATTCCCGTGCCGGGATGGGTGCTGGCTCCCACGAAGTACACATTCCGGTAACGCGCATGCCGGCTGGATGGCCTGAAGTAAGCCATTTGAGTCAGCCGATGAGAGAGCCCGTGGGTGGAGCCATTCACCAGGTTATATCGATTGGCCCATGCAGGCGGTGTGTATATCTCCTCAAACTTGAGGTGCGCTTCAAGGTCAGTGATGCCGAGACTCTTCAACCGGCGGAATATATGCCGGCGCGCTTCCACTCGAAGCTCGTCCCAATTCTGTCTCCCGTCTTTGCTCATGTGACCGACCGGGACGGTCACCGTCAGGGTATCCTCTCCGGGCGGAGCCATGGAGGCGTCGAGTCGGGCGGGAGCATGTATATAAATGGAGGGATTGTCTGCCAGGCTCCGGTCTCGGATGATGCTCTCGAAGTTCTCACGGTAATCGTCCGCCAGGAAAAGCGTATGGGGGCCGAGGGCTTCATATTGCTTATCCACTCCCCAGAAGAAACTGATCACCGAACAGGAGAATTGCTTGCGTGAGAGTGCCTTTACCATCCCGTCTTCCGGGAGCAGATGCTGATACACGTAGGGCAAATCCGCATTGGCCAGCACCACATCCGCATTCCGGCGCGCGCCATCGGCCAGCAGCACGCCCCGGGCGTGCGTCGTATTTACTTCGATCTGCTCCACGGCCGAGTTGAAGATGAATTCCACACCGGCTTCGCGGGCAAGATCGGCGAGGGTTTCGGCTATGCGATACATGCCGCCGGTGGGATACCAGACGCCATGCGCCAGTTCCGAGTAAGGCATCATCGAAAAAGTGGCCGGCGCTTCAAACGGGCTCAACCCCATGTACATATCCTGAAAAGTAAAAGCGTTTTTCAGGCGCGGCTCGTCAAAAAAGGCGGACATGTGGCGGTAATGGTTGAGGAACGGCTTGAGGCGGAAGGCCAGCGGCGCATTCCGGATGTCGAAGAAATCAGAGGCCTTTCGAAAATCGCGGGTGACCAGTTTATCCAGCGCCAGCTGATAG
>JBAVFZ010000402.1:0-9199 GCA_049684495.1 Anaerolineales bacterium
GGATCACTTCCCGGTCAGATAAAACCGCAGCATATCGTCCGCATACTGATCCGCCAGGATTTCGTTGTTGCGGCCGGGAATCTGGCGGGTCCGGCGCAGGAAATGGAACGCCTCATGCGAGAGAACCCAGACGATCGCATCATCCAGACTCCGCAGCCGGGTGGAACTCAACAACCGGATCCACTCCCGACCGGTGCGCATATCCTTCACCCGGTCTCCCGGCCGCGTTCCGGGAGGAAAGGGCGGATGCGATCCATCGGGGGAAATGTACACGGGTGATTTCCGGGTGGGGAGGTCGCAGGGAAAAGGACCGGGTACCTGGCAACTGATCCGGTAAAATGGGATCCGGCGGGTCGGCAACCAGCACCGCCCGTAGGCGCCGCCGTATTTACTCCGGCCGCGGTCGATCCGAATCCAGGCCAAAAGGGCTGTATCATACTCGGAAAAAAAATCGCGGGCCCATTCCAGGGCACGCGGATGTTTTCCATCCAGATCGATAAGCCAGTTCATAGAAAGTGGATTTTACCCGGGAACTGCCGATACCAGTGCGAATAGGGTGAATTCGAGTGAAATCGCATTTCCCTCACCCGCTGCGAATTTTAATGCATTCCATTTTGGTGAAGGATGTTTTATATAGGATTTTGAGTATCTGCTCAGGCCGGGAAAAGCGTACACGGATTACCCCGTTCGCATATACCGCTCACGGGGCGGGCACGGAGAAAAGCCGATTACACGGATTCTTAAAAAAATTTGATGTTTTCGGCTCTTTTTGGTGTTTCGGTGTACAAGAGGAGAAATCAGGCTGAGTAAATACGATTTTGATATATATATTTCCAGAAGCAATCCATCCATCAGATATACCCGGATAATATTGCGGCATTTCGGCCAAAAGACGCGCTTATGATATTATGCGGTCCAATGTCCGGCTTACGATCGGGAGAGAAGATGTGCGAACGACGAATAATTGCCACGCGGATTGGCGCAGGAATTATGCTCGCGGCCATCCTGGCCGGAACATCGGGCTGTCAATCCGGCCTGGGAAGCGCGACAACCGCCTTCCCGGGTGACACACCGGCGGTCATCCTTCAACCGGTGGAATCGGCGACGCCGATCCCGACCGCCGACCTCTCCTCACTCACCGTTTGGATTCCGCCGGCCTTCCGTTCGGACAGCAATTCCACCGCCGGCGAAGTGCTTAACCGGCGGATCGATGCGTTTGAAGCGCTCCACACCGGGATAGCCGTCGGGGTGCGGATTAAGGCGGCCACCGGCGCCGGAGGCCTGCGCGATTCGCTTGCCGCCGCGGCCGCCGCCGCTCCGGGTGCGCTGCCGGATTTGGTAGCACTCGATCAATCCAACCTGCGCGCGGCCGCGATCAAGGAATTGATCCAACCGTTGGACGGACTGCTTCCACCGGACACCTGGGATTCCTACTTCCCTTACGCCCAATCCATGATCACGATCGACGGACGGCGATTTGGCCTCCCGTTTGCGGGAGATGCCATCGTTTTGGCCGGGACGCGTATGCCTTACCCCGCACCCCAACACTGGGCGGAAACCAGCAGCTGGACCAGCCCGATGTTCGCGCCCCTCGCAGACTCGCGTGCTCTGTTCCTGTTCTTCGGATATTACGCCGCGGGCGGCACGCCGCTGGAATCCATCGCGGATGCCCGGATCGAGCCGGAACCGCTCGCCGAGGAGCTGGCCTGGCTGCAGGCGATGCAGGCGGGCGGGGTCCTCAATCCCCGCAGCCTGCAGCTCGATTCATTCGAGAGTTCGTTCCTGGCGATCGAGAGCGTCGGGGATTGCACCGTCACCCTCTATTCGATCGTTTCGAAAGCCAGCGACTATTTCATCGGCTATTTACCAACGCCTGAGGGCGAAGCTTTCTCGCTATCCACCGGCTGGTCCTGGACCGTCGCCACTACCAACCCGGCCCGTCAAAGGATCGCGGCGGAGCTCATAACCTGGCTATCGGATCCGGTGTTCCTGGCCGAGTGGTCTGAGGCGCAGGGGGTTCTCCCGCCCGCCCGTCCGGCGCTGGAACTATGGGCTTCGGGACTGCGGCGGGATCTCGTGTCGTCCATTTCGGAAAAATCACTCCCATTCCCCGACGATGAAATTCTGGTGTTCGCCGGTCCGGTTTTCTCCAAAGCCGCGCGGCGGGTCTTGCTCGACGGAATCCTCCCGGCGGATTCCGCACAGGAAGCCGCAAAGGCAATCCGTCCCTGAAAATCCAACATTCGGCCCCGTTTCATTTTGGGTATAATGACCCGCCGTGCCGATGGAATGACTGCCGGCGGCAAATCCCGCCATTGATTGAGTGATATCTCGTATGCCGATCCAAATTCGCAAAGAGCGCCCGGGTGATGAAAAATCCGTCTTTGAAGTGAATTCTTGCGCCTTCGGACGGGATGCGGAGCCGAAAGTCGTCGACCAGCTCCGTATTAACTGCCCCGAAGGGATATCGCTGGTCGCGGAAGTCGACAGAAAAATTGTCGGGCATATCCTCTTCACGCCGGCATGGATCGAAACCGAGCAAAAGACGGTTCACGGGATGGGGCTTGCTCCGCTCGCGGTTGCGCCGGAATGCCAACGAATGGGGGTTGGAACCGCGTTGATCCAAGCGGGGATCGAGGAATTGCGCGCGGCGGATACCCCATTCATCGTCGTGCTCGGGCACCCCGGGTATTATCCGAAGTTCGGATTCGAGAAAGGCTCGAAATACGGATTCCGGAGCGCATATGACGAAGTGCCGGATGAAGCGTTCATGTTATTGGTTTTTCAGCCGGAGGCGATTCAGGGAATCCGCGGCACGATAAAAATCCGGCCGGAATTCACCGCCGCAATGTAAGCCCCCGGAGCCGGCCGGCATCCGCTTTCGGAAGGCACCCGAAATAATCGAAATGGCTGTACCGGAGGTTGCTTCGGGCGGCCGATATGGGAGACAAGAATTAATGACCATCCATTTTGGAACCGACGGTTGGCGGGCTGTCATCTCGGATACCTTCACCTTCACCAACCTGCGCCTGGTGGCGCAGGCCATTGCCGATGCGGCCGCCTCCCCGGATTGGAACCGGCTTCCCGCCCATTCGGACGGTACGGTCAAGAAGGAGATGGTGGTCGGCTTCGACACCCGGTTCCTTTCCGACCGTTACGCGGCCGAAGTGGCACGCGTGCTGGCGGCGAACGGATACACCGTGCACTTGGCGCAGGCCGATGCGCCGACTCCGGCGATCTCCTACATGGTCCACCATTTAAAGGCTATGGGCGGTGTGATGATCACCGCTTCGCACAACGCGCCGCGCTACAACGGTGTCAAATTGAAATCCTCCTATGGCGGATCGGCGCTTCCCGAACAATGCCGCCGGGTGGAGATCTACCTCTCCGACAACGAAGCCCGCGGACGCGGCCCGAATCTTATGGATTACCATCAGGCCACCGAATCCAAAAAGATCCGGCGTTTCAATCCGATCCCGGCCTATCATGAACACCTTCGTAAGTTGATCAATTTCGATGCGATCGCGGCCAAGCCGCCGCGCGTCGTCGTGGATTCCATGTACGGCTCCGGGCGCGGGCAGATAAAAACGATCCTGCAGGGGACGGGCTGCGAAGTGTTCGAGGTGCGCGGGGAGATGAACCCCGGTTTCGGGGGCGTGCACCCCGAACCGATCGCGTGCAATCTGGGGGCGCTGGCGGGCGCGATTGCCGCCGGTCACGGCGAGCTGGGAGTGGCCACCGACGGCGACGGCGACCGTTCCGGCGCGATGGACGGGCGCGGCCAATTCGTCGATCCGCACCGGATCATGGCCCTGGCGCTGCGCTACCTGGTCGAGAAACGCGGCTGGCGGGGAAAGGTGGTTAAAACCGTCTCGACCACACAGATGATCAACCGGCTGGCCGCCAAATTCGGATTGGAAGTCTTCGAAACACCCGTCGGCTTCAACTATATCGCGGATTACATGCTCAAGGACGACGTGCTGATCGGCGGCGAGGAATCCGGCGGGATGAGCTTCCGCGGTCACATCCCCGAAGGCGACGGCGTGCTGTTCGGATTGCTGTTGATCGAGATGGTGGCGGTGTATCGCGAGCCGCTGGACGCCCTGGTCGGGGATCTCCTGCGCGAGGTGGGTCCGGCGTTGTACGAACGCCGGGATCTGCGCCTGGTACACCCGGTATCGAAAGCGGAAATCACCAAGAAGCTGGTTGAGAATCCGCCGGCAACCCTTGGCGGCGTGAAGGTGGGCAAGATACAGACATTGGACGGGGTGAAATACCTGCTGGAGGACGAATCCTGGCTGCTGATCCGTCCTTCGGGGACCGAGCCGGTCCTGCGCGTGTATGCCGAAGGTCGCGACGAGAAAATGGTAAAAGCGCTGCTTTCCTTCGGCGAGAAAGTCGCGCAGGAAGCGATGTAGCTTCCCGCCGATAAGAGGATCCCCTTAAGCGAGGGGCCTCCGTTCCATAAACCGGATTACCGGCAGACGGTAATCCGGTTGCCCCCTGCAGAAATGGATTCCAACATCGCCGTCTCGGCGGCGTGGAGCAATGTATCGGCCGTCTCACCCTGTGCCGGATAAGACGCCACCCCGCAGGAGAACGTGCAGTCGATCTTCGATCCGAGATAATTGAGGATCGAATCGTGGAATGCCTTGCGCAGCTGTTCGGCGCGCGGCTCGGCGATGGCAAGCGAAGCACCGGGCATTACCACCAGGAAATCCTCGCCGGCCAACCGGCTGGCAAGATCCCCCCGCCGGATGTACCGATAAATAAGCGATCCCATGATCTTAAGAATTTCAATTCCGGCTTTATCCCCGTAGACTTCACCGGCTTTCTGAAATTGGTCGAGCCGGATCCTCAATATACTTATGGAAATTTTCGAGCGGGCAGCCCGGACGAGTTCGTGTTTCAGCGATTCTTCCATGTAACAGCGGTTGAACAGGCTGGTGATCGGATCCCGGATGGATTGTTCCCGGAGCGACGCGCTCAAGATCTGAATGTTGGTGTTCTTTTCGAGCAGGAGTTCCAGCGCGCACTTATGGTCCTCCTCCATCCGGATGCAGTTTGAAATATCCCTGAGATAAAGGACATCGCCTCCGCTTTTTCCCGAGACGGGCGGGAAGGGAAGCCGGATTATTTCCAGCGTGATTTCCGGGTGGTCCGGCAAATGAACGACGGCCTTGGCTGCGGCGCGGCGCAACCGGACACGCCAATCCTTCCAGGCCGGGAACACGGCCTGAATGGATTTTCCTGAAACCTTCCGCCCCCTCAGACCGGTCAGCTTGCACGCCGCGGGATTTATTTCTTTTATTCGATCAGCCCGGTCAAGCACAATGATCCCATCCGGCAACAACTGCAGGATGGAAGACCGCGGTGTGGGCATCCGATTGCGGTGGATAATTCGTTTTCCGGCCGGCATCTTCGCGCCTCCGATTGGCGGCTGAAAAAAGCGACTTGCCAGATCCGCGCCAATCACTCCAATACAGCGAGTTCCTTCTGAATTATAAAGGACAGCTCGGAAATTTTGAACCTTGATTTGCCGGGTTTCTCGAAATTCTGGATAAATTCCAATTCGGTATTATTCCACCCGGGGATACCGGAAAATCGAGGCGCCCACCCGGGATAAGGCTACGGTACCCGCCGTCCGCATGCCCTTTAGCGCGGTTTCCTGGAAGCAAGCGTCGCCAACAGCTTCTCCAACTCCGGTTTCCACACTTCCGGGTCGCCTCCGGCCGGGATGTACAGCCTGCCTTTGCTGTACCGCGCGCGCGGATGGAGCTCCACCGCGCGGGCGTCCTCGCCGAGGACGACCCCGACCGTCAGCACGCCGCCTTCCATGGCGACGGCATCGACGCCAGCCCGCTGGGCGAGGATCTTCACCCGCAACTGATACAACAAATTCTCCGCCGCCTCCGGCAGCTCCCCGAACCGGTCCTCGAGCTCCTTGCGCAATGCCGCCAATTCGTCCGGAGTCCCGATCTCGGCCATCCGCCGGTACAGGCGAAGGCGCAGGTCGCGGTCCGGGACATACTCCTCCGGAAGCGCGGCCGCCAGCGGCAAATCGACGCTCGGCGGAAGGGTGTCCATTTCCGGGGCAAGCCCATCCCGCTCGGCGCGCAGCCGGTGTACCGCCTGCGAAAGCAGCCGGGTATAGAGGTAAAAACCGATCGCCGCAATATGCCCGCTCTGGCGCGTCCCGAGAATTTCCCCGGCGCCGCGGATTTCCAAATCGCGCATCGCGATCGCGTACCCTCCCCCCAGTTCGGTCTGCTCCGCCAATGCCTGCAGGCGGTCATAGGCTTCCGGGGTGGGGCGGTGCCGCCGGTCGGTGAAGAAGTAGGCATAAGCGCGCACCGGGCCGCGTCCGACCCGTCCGCGAAGCTGGTAGAGCTGCGCCAGCCCGAAGGTATCCGCCCGGTCGATGATCAGCGTATTGGCGTTGGGAATATCCAGCCCGGATTCGATGATCGACGTGCACAACAGCACGTCCACCTCGCGCCGGACGAACGCGTCCATCGTCTGCTCCAGTTCGTGCTCGGGCATCTGCCCGTGCCCGATGCGGATCCGCGCTTCCGGAACGAGCGCGGCCAGTTTTTCCCGCACCGGCCGGATCGTCTCCACCCGGTTGTGGAGGTAGAACACCTGCCCGCCGCGCTCGATCTCGCGCAGGATCGCCTGGCGCACCTGCTTTTCGTCGTACGGCCCGATCCGCGTGACGATCGGCATCCGTTCCTCGGGCGGCGTGTTGATCGTGGAAATGTCGCGCACCCCGGCCAGCGAGAGGTAGAGCGTGCGCGGGATCGGCGTCGCGGTGAGGGTACGCACATCCACCTCGGTCCGCAGCTTCTTCAGGTGCTCCTTGTGCGCCACGCCGAAGCGTTGTTCTTCATCGATCACCACCAACCCGAGGTTCGGGAAGGCGACGTCTCTTTGGATCAGGCGGTGGGTGCCGATCAGGATGTCCAGCTTGCCTTCGCTCAGCAATTTCAGGATCCGGTCCTGTTCGGCGGGCGTGCGGAAGCGGGAGAGCATCTCCACCCGCACCGGAAATGCCGCCAGTCGCTGGGAGAATGTTTGAAAGTGCTGCTGGGCCAGGACGGTGGTGGGCACGAGCACCGCCACCTGCACGCCGTCCATCACCGCCTTGAAGGCGGCGCGCAGCGCGACTTCGGTCTTCCCGTAGCCGACGTCGCCGCAGATCAGGCGGTCCATCGGGCGCGTGCGCTGCATATCCTGTTTGACTTCGTTGATGGCGCGCAGCTGGTCCTCGGTCTCCACATAGGGAAAGGAGGTTTCCAATTCGCGCTGCCAGGGGGTATCCGGGGAGAAAGCCCGCCCCTGCGCGGCTTCCCTCTGTGCATACAGCGCCAGCATGTCGCGGGCGACGTCGAGCGCGGAGCGCCGGGCGCGTTCACGGGTGGCCGTCCATTCCTGCGACCCGAGGCGCGAGAGCGTCGGAGGCTTTTCGTCGGCGCCGATGTAGCGCGTCAGCCGGTCCGCCTGATGGATCGGGACGTAGACCTGTCCACCGTCGCCGAACTCCACCTGCAGGTATTCACGGTCCAGCCCGTCGACCAGGCGCCGCACCAGACCGGTGAACAAACCGATTCCAAATTCGATGTGGACGACGAAATCCCCCTGTTTCAAATCGGCGTAGGCCGATTCCGGGGGGAGCGCTTTTGACGTCGGGCGGCGGCGCGGTTCGGGCCGGTTCCAGCCGAAGATCTCATTGTCGGTCAGGAGCGTGAATCCGCGGAAGGCAAACCCCTCCTGCAGGGATCCATGGACGAACAACACGTCGGATTCCGCGGGCGGCGGGACGGGCGCGTCGGCCGGCACGAGGATGGGGCCGGTTCCCGGCCGCTGTTCGTTCCACACTTCCAGCAACCGGTCCGCCTGGCGCGAGACCACGGCTACGCGGTTTCTTTCCTGGCGCAGAAGATGCGTTTGCTCGACGAACGATTTCAACATCCCGCCGAAATGCGGCGCCGGGGCATAGGCCCCGCCCACCGGAACGGGGATGCTTTCCTCTTCGCCCGCGCCCAGGTGGAGCGCGGTGCGGCCTTCGAGCGATTCGCGAATATCGTCCCAGGTCAGGTGAGCCCGCGGGGAATCCGCCGGGAGGCCGGCGCTTTCCTCCGCCTCGCGCCGCAGGAGCAGCGCGTGCTCTTCGAGATCCGCGACCGCATCGCCGAGTTCGTTCCATTCTTCCAGCGCGACGAGGCCATCCGGCGGGAGATAATCCAGCAATCCCGCCGGCGGATAGGCCGATGGGATCCAGTACTCAAAAGGAAAATCCGGACGCCGCTCGTCCTCCGCGGGAAGCTTGCCGATTCGCAAAAGATCTTCCGCGAGGAGTTCCCGCGCCGGCGTGATCCGGAGGGATTCCGCTTTTACGGTGGTGCGCTGAGTGGAGGGATCGAACACACGCAGCGTCTCGATCTGGTCGCCGAAGAACTCGATCCGGGTGGGGAGGGATTCGGCCGGCGGCCAGACATCGACGATCCCGCCGCGCCGGCTGAATTGGCCGGGTTCGACCACCAGGCTTTCCGGACGGTACCCGAGGTTGACCCAGTCGCGGGCGAATTTCTCCGGCGAGGCGGAATCGCCCGTTCGAAAAACATGCATGGCGGACCGGAAGGATTGCGGGGGCAGGGTGGGCGTAATCAGGGCGTGGGCGGATGCGATCACGAGTTTCGGGCGCCCGCGCCGTCCGGCATCGGATGCGGCGCTAAGCCCGGCCAGCGCGGTGATCCGTTCGCGGATGGTGCGCGGTCCCCAGGGCGAAGGTTCATAGAAGACCGGTGTCGGTTCCGAGAAGATGAGCGGTTCCACCCGCGGGTCCCAGGCGGCGATCTCGTCGCGCAAGGCCAGGGCCCGCTCGGCGCGGGCGGTCAGCACCACGATCGGCCGGGAGAGCCCGCGCGCCAGACCGGCCAGCAACGGGGGGCGCGCGGCGCGCAGCAGGGAGAGGGAGATCGAGCTTCCGGCCGGCGGCGCCGTGGCGGTACCCAGCGCCGTCAGCAGGTCGCTGTACCTTGCATCCTCCTGAAACAGCGGAAGCCAGCGGGAAAGATCCATCGGAGATTAATCCGGGTCGGCCGGCTCCGCGCCGCCGCGCGGGGAAGAATCCGGGGGCGGGGCGTTGAACCGGTTCATCGCCTCCGTCATGCCGTTGTCGACGAATGCCAGCGCGGCC
>JBAVFZ010000403.1:0-3399 GCA_049684495.1 Anaerolineales bacterium
ATTAACTTGTTGGGGGTGATCGTCTACAATCTTGCGTGTTACTTGTTGGCGGGCCTGCCTTCGGACTCGGCGGTATTCGCCACGCCGGACTTTCTGGCCAAGGCCGGGACGCGGACCGGATTTCTGATCGCCGGCTTGATACTGATCGTCCTGGGGGTGGTCCTTTTCATCGCTTCGGTCCGGCAGCGGAAGACCGTCGGCGGAGAAAACGTCAAGCAAGGTCTGCTCACCAGCGGCGTCTACCGGATCGCCCGGCATCCGATTTACACCGGCATCGTCATGGTCTCGCTCGGCATGGCGCTCGCGCTGAATTCGTGGGACGGCCTGTTGATGATCCCCCTGATTTGGCTGGTGAACGCGGCGGAGGGGGCGATCGAGGAAATCTTCGATATCGGTGTGCGCTACCCGGCGGAATATGCCGAGTACCGCAAGCGGACGGGGATGTTCGGACCGGTCAGCCTGTGGGCCGGACTGCTGGTCTTTTTGGCGGGCCTGGCCTTCGCGGGCTCCCTTTAAAAGGAAACGGCATGACGGTCCTGATGGCAGTCCTCCGCAACGCGTGCGGGATCTTCGCCCTTTTCGTCCTGGCCTTCCTTCTCTGGAGCATCCTGCGCGCGGCGAAACGCCCCGCCGGTGCGGGCGTGGGAACGCAATTAAGCTGGCTGCACTCGCCGCTTTTCTATGCCGCGGCTTCGGCCGTCTTCTTTGGGTTGTGCGTTCTTCTTTGGATTCCGCTCCCGGCGCTGCCCGCCGCGGACGCGGCCGCGGTCCTGGGAGCGCTGCTTTGTTTTCCGGGTTTGGTGTTTGTGCTGTGGGGCAGGCTCGCGCTGGGTAACATGTACTTCGTCTCCACCGGATTCGGGGCGCAGCTCTTTGCCGGGCACCGACTGATCACGAGCGGCCCGTATGCCATTGTCCGCCACCCGATGTATTTCGGCCTGCTCCTTGCCGGTATCGGCGGCCTGCTTCTGTATCAGACCTGGACCGGCGTGATTTTCGTCGCGTGCGGGCTGGGCGTGATCCGCCGCGCCCTCCGGGAAGAGGAAGTGCTCTCGAAGGAATTCGGCGCGGAGTGGATGGATTATTGCCGGCGCGTGCCGATGCTGCTGCCGCGGCTGTTCCAATAATTGCCTCACCCCCTGCAAGGGGTGAGGCGGGTAAATGGAGGAAAGCATGGACAAACTGCGTGTTGCCGATCTATCGCCCGTTGAACGGACGCTGCTGGCCACGCTGGCCTGCCGCGCGGCGGATAGCGCCCGGCCGGATGCGATCATCCGCGACGATCGCGCCCGCGAGATCCTCGATAAATTCGAAGCGGGCGATATCCCGCCGCTGACGCTCAGCGGGGCGGATCTCGTCTACACCATGATGCGCGCCCGGCAGTTCGACCGGTGGGCGAGGGCGTTCCTCGAGGTGAACCCGGTCGGGATCATCGTCGACATCGGCTGCGGGCTGGATACGCGCGCGGCGCGCGTCGACAACGGCCGGCGGTTGTGGTTCGGGCTGGATCTGCCGGAGGTCATCGCCCTGCGGCGGGAACTGCTCCCCCCCGGATCCCGGGAACACCTCATTGAAGGATCCGTCACCTCCGAGGCCTGGATCAACGCCATCGCGGCGGAGCGCAAGCCGGTGCTCTTCATCGCCGAGGGCGTGTTCCCCTACCTTCAGGAGCAGGCCCTGCGCCGGACCGTGAATCTCCTGGCGGAACGGTTCCCCGGCGGCGAACTGGCCTTCGATGTGTTGACCAAATTCTCGATTTGGCTGCATAACATGCATCCCGTGCTGCGAAAAGCGGGCGCCCATCTGGAGTGGGGAATGGACAACGGCCGCGATTTGGAAAGATGGAACCCTGCGATCCGGTGGGTTGAAACGTGGAAGTACTTCGATCATTTCGAACCGCGCCTGGGAGCCCAGAACCTGATGCGGTTCCTGCCGTTGTTTTCGGGCGTCAATTATCTCGCGCGGTACCGTATGGACAGGCAACCGTGAGGGGGACATGGGGGATGGGAGGGTTCTTGCATGAATTACAAACTGCTTGCCCGGTATATTCTGGATTCGGTCCTGGGGCTTATTGGCGGGGGCGTGTTCCTGTTCTGGAGCGCCGGGAGGATCGACTGGTGGCCGGCCTGGGGGGTGCTTGGGGTTAACGCGTTCATGATGGCGGCGATGGGCCTCGTCATGTTCCGCAACTATCCGGATCTGGCGGCCGAGCGGCTATCTCCTCCCAAAGGAGCGAAGAAGTGGGACGTCGCGATCAACAGCGGCGTGCGCCTCATACAGCTCGCGCGCTATATCGTCGCCGGGCTGGATCAGCGTTACGGCTGGACGGGAGGGTTTCCCATCGGGATTCAACTCGCGGCCTTGGCGGTCAGTTTCCTGGGGTACGCCATTGTTCCCTGGGCGGTCGCCAACAACAAGTTCTTCTCGCAGATCGTGCGCATCCAATCCGACCGCGGGCATGCGGTCGCCGCGGGCGGACCGTACCGGTTTGTGCGCCATCCCAGCTACCTGGGAATGATCGCGTTCGAATTGGCCATCCCGGTCCTGCTGGCCGCCTGGGGATCGATCCTCATCAGCTGCGGCAGCGTCCTTCTGATCATCCTCCGCGCGGCGCTCGAGGACCGCACGCTGCAGGCCGAACTTCCCGGCTACACCGAGTATGCGCGGCGGGTGCGCTACCGCCTGCTGCCGGGAATCTGGTAGACCCCTCACCCCGCCGGGAAACCACCGGCTTCCCCTCTCCTGCCATAAGGCAGGAGAGGGGGCAGGGGTGAGGACGGAGGGGAACCTTGAAACTTACGAACGCATGGAACAAATTTATCTACCGTCTCTGGTCGCCGGTATACGATCCCCTGTTCGACCGGTGCCTTGTTTCCAAAGCCCGCAAGCGATCCATCCATGTCCTGGATTTGCGGCGGGGCGAACGCGTGCTGATTCCCGGCGTGGGGACGGGCGCCGACCTGCCGCTGCTGCCGGAGGGTGTGCGCGCGCTGGGGATCGATCTCAGCGCGGATATGCTCGCCCGGGCGCGCGCCAAGCTGCCGCTCCCCGGGCGGGAGATCGAACTGCGCGAGGGGGACGCGCAGGCGCAGCAAGCCGTTCCCGGATCATTCGACGCGGCGATCCTGCATCTGGTGTTGAGCGTCGTCCCCGACGGAGCGGCATGTTTCCGCGAGGCGATGCGCGCGTTGCGGCCGGGCGGCCGGGCGGTCATCTTCGATAAATTTCGTCCGGAGGACGGGAGCCTTACCTTCGGCCGGCGGCTGTTCAACCTCTTTGCTATGCTCATCGGCACCGATATCACCCGGCGGCTGAGCGATCTGACGGCCGGGACAGGCGCGCGCATCCTGCGCGACGTGCCGGCCCTGCTCGGCGGGGCGTACAGGATCGTGTTGATGG
>JBAVFZ010000404.1:0-13794 GCA_049684495.1 Anaerolineales bacterium
GATCCGAGCGCGGGAGAAACCGCAGTCCGCTCGGCGAATCGAATTCCGA
Organism: Anaerolineales bacterium; assembly: GCA_049684495.1. Taxonomy (GTDB): domain Bacteria; phylum Chloroflexota; class Anaerolineae; order Anaerolineales; family RBG-16-64-43; genus JAFGKK01. The sequence continues at coordinate 50 of JBAVFZ010000404.1, forward strand.
TCCCGCCCCCAGCCGGTCAAACATCTTCTCCGCGCGCGGAGCGGAAACCGCGCGACTCCACAACGGGAGAAAATGCGAAAGGTCTTCGCGCGCGAGGTTTGGAATCTCAAGCGAGAAAGTCGTCCCCGTCGAAGGCCCTTCCACGCGGATCGAGGTGATCCGCGTCCAGACCGTCCGGCTGAAGCACGTCCCTGCTCCGCGATGCCAGGATAGGTGTTCGGTGCGGAGGATCTCCGCGCACTCCGCGCCTTCGGCGTTCCTGCCGTCCACCGCCACCCGGATGACCGGCCGCGTTTCCTGCGAGCCGGCGCAGCGCAGCAGCAGGCGCGCCGGCGGCTTCAGACTCACTCCGCCTTTCAGCTCATCGCCGGAACGGCCCTCCCATAATTTCTTACCGGCCGGCGACTCATGGGTGATGCGGTCGAGCGTGCGGTACCCGTCCGCCGTCTCCATCCGTTCGAGCGTGCGCCGCACGTCCCCGCTGCGCTCCATCCAAACCTTCGCCCGCTCGCCGTCCCCGGCGCGGTCCGCCATGCGCGCGGCGGACAGGCATTCGCCCAGAAGCAGCGCCGCCAGCGAGGGACTTTCCGTTTCTTCCGGACGAATCCACCCGCCCCACGGATCCTCGCGCGCCCACATCGCCGTGATTTGCGGGCCGAAGGAATCCGGCCGATCCCATTCCGGCATGCCGTCACGGTCGCGGTCATGATCCGGCCCGAACCAGGCGTCCAGGCTTCGTTCGACCAGCGGCCGGAGGGATGCGAGGAAGGGATCCCCCTCGCGCCCGCCCAACGCCCGTCCGGCGGCCTGGCAAAGCAGCGGCGGGGCGAGGAATCCGGCCCGCTGTTTTCCAGCGCCGGGCCGCGCATCCGGCAGTCCGTCACCGGCGGCGGCGAGAAAATTCCGCAACAAATCCTTGGCGCCCTCCGGCAGGGCCAGCGCCCACACCGGAAGGACCATCAGCACGTCGCTGAGATCCGCCCCGCACCAGGCCGGCGGATAATCGCTGCCGTCGCCGCGCAGGGAAAATCCGCGTTCCGGATTGCGGCCCACGACCGGCGAGGGATAGGGCAGCGCCCGCGTGGCCCCGGTCAACGCCTGGATGGCCGTCTGCTGCGAGAACGCCAGGACCGCATCCCAATCCCGGCGGCCGGTTTCGATCTCCAGCAGCGATTCCCCCGCCAGTTCGATGCGGGCGATTTCCGGGTCCCATTCCCGCGCGAAGATCGAGCGGGCGTAGCCCAAGCCCTTTTCCGCGGTGGGGTGGCAGCAGAACACCCAGCGGAACGAATGCGGCCGGGCCGCATCGATCTCGAACGCCACCTTCAGGGAGGGAATGGCGCCCCGGCCGATCCCGCTCGCGCCCGCCAGCACGAGGACCGGCACCGCATTCCGAACCCCGCCGCGCAGATAAACGCCCTCATACGGCCCGGCGGATTCCGGCGTGAAAGACGCGCCTTCCGCCGCGGGACGAAGGACTCCCGCCAGGACGCATTCCCCGCCTACCGGATCCGGACCGGACGTGGAGAGCGTGATCCTTCCGGCAAGCGCATGGCTCTCCGGGACCCAATATTCGCATTCCACCGTCAACGCGGGCGCGGGCCGGCAGCTTACCTTTAAATAATTCGGGGCGAAACGGCGGACCACGGGAGGCGATGCAAAGCCGGCGGGATCCTGAAGGGGACGGCTGCCGAGGACAAAGACCGGAAACAGCCGCAGGCATACGGCGCGCAAACCCAGCATCGTTTCGACGGCCATGGCGGGCGGATCGCCGCCCCGCAATGTAAACTCCCACACCTGATCGTCGGCGTAGTCCGGAGAACAAAATCGCGCGTCCGCGGCGAGGAAGAGGGAAAGGGGATCCGCGGAGGTCAGATTCCAATCGCGCATAGGACCTGAATTGTACGCGATTCCCCGTCCTCCACAGCGATCGATCACCGAGCGACAATCACTTTGAGATTTTTCCGCTTAAGACCTGAGCGTTTACCCCCGCATAGATCGAAGGAATAGCCACAAAAGGCACAGAAAGCACAAAGGTTTTTTGAGTCTTTTGTGCTTTTTGCGGCGATCCTATTCTTTCTTCTTCCAATAACCCATTTTTCCATCCCATCCCCCCACCCTTCCTTAGCCTCCTTTTTTTCGATCACATCATCCTGCCCTCCCCCTTCCCGTGATACGGGAAGGGGGGAGGGAAATCAAAGGAACTCATCACGAGCCTCAACTCCAGGGAGGGGGGATAGGATGGAACGCGGATAGAACTCCGCCTCCTGTTATAATTTGATCCATTCCCCCCCGGAGTGAACCCATGAACCTCAGCCGTCTCGCATCCTCCATCGCCGAATCGCCGACGCTGAAGCTTAATGCGCTGGCCAAGTCCATGCAGGCGCAGGGAATTCCCGTCATCCACCTGGGCGGCGGGGAACCCAGGAACAAGGCGCCGCGCAGCGCGGTCGACGCGGCCTCGGCCTATCTGGCCGCCGGGGACGTCAAGTACACGCCTTCGGCCGGGACTCCGTCGCTGCGCAAAGCCGCCGCGGATTACACGGAAAAGAATTACGGCCGGAAGGCCGCGGTCGAGAACGTGATCATCTCGTCCGGCGCGAAACAGACCCTGTATAACCTGCTCTTCACCCTGCTCGACCCCGGCGACGAGGTGATCGTCCCCGCTCCGTTCTGGGTCTCCTACCCGGAGATGATCCGCATGACGGGCGGCGTGCCGGTCGTCGTCCCCTCCTCTCCCGAAACGCACATCCCGCGCGCCGAAGATCTGCTGGGAGCCGTCACCGCGCGCACCAGGGCGATCCTGCTCAACAGTCCGAACAATCCTTCCGGCGCGCTGTACCCGGCGGACCTGGTGGAGGAACTCGTCCGTTATTGCGAACGCAAGGATATCTGGCTTGTGGCGGACGACATTTATCACAAACTGGTTTTCGACGGGATGCAGGCTCCCAACCCCTGCGCCTACACCGACCGCGGCGTGGAAGATTCCCGCCTGATCATTCTCAACGCCGTTTCGAAAATATACGGCATGACCGGCTTCCGCATCGGCTGGGCGGTCGCGCCCAAGGCGGTCATCGCGGTCATGAACAACATCCAGGCCGCGACCACTTCCTGCAATTCCGGCGTGCTGATGGCGGCGGCGGAAGGCGCGCTCAAGGGACCCCAGGAGGGCGTGGGCGAACTGGTCTCACTCCTCGAAACCAACCGCGACGCGATTCTTAAATCCTTGGCGGAGATTCCGGGCGTCCGCGTCGTAAAACCGCACGGCACCTTCTATTGCCTGCCGGATTTTTCCGCATTCGGGAAGGATTCCATGGCGCTGTGCAAGTTCCTTCTGGATAAAGCGTTTGTGGTGAGCGTGCCCGGCCGGGAATTTGGCGCGGAAAACCATCTGCGCCTTTCCTACTGCGGTTCGCGCGCGGACGTGGCCGAAGGCGTGGCCCGCATCCGCTGGGCGCTGGATCCCGCTTCGCCGAAGGAGATCCGCATCGGCGAAAAGACCGCCGTGCGGGATTGGTAAAGAGGAATCCACGAAGCGCACGAAGGATACGAAAAAAATCGTATCTGCTCAGGCCGGGAAAAGCGTACACGGATTATACGGAGAAGAGCCGATTGCACGGATTCTTAAAAATATAATTCGGTGTTTTCGGCTCTTTTCGGTGTTTCGGTGTACAAGAAAGAGAAATCAGGCTGAGTAAATACAATAAGAACACCATTTCGAAAATTATGGCTGTCACAGGAACGGCGCTGGTGTGGATCCCAATTCTGGCGCCGGCGGTGTTGGCCGTGATAAGGCTGGCGCAGTCTCGGATGTTCCTGTTCGACTATCTCATGCCCGCGGAACTATTCCCGGCCGTGCTGCTCGGAGGAATCCTGCTGCTTTGGGCGGCGTTGCGCGCTCGTTCGCGCCGCGCGCTCGTCGGTTGGAGCCTTGGGCTGGCGGCGGGACTGTTGGCGGCGGGCCAAGCGTTGGCCGTCGCCACCGGGCCGGCGTCGGGGGCGATCAATCCCGCGGGATGGCCCTGGGTGCTGGTGCTTGCGTCAATCGCCGGATACACGCTGGCGGTCATAGCATTGGGGGTCGGCGGTTTGCTATTATTTCAAACGTTATCGAAAGGAGAAAGCAAATAAATGGAAGAAGTGGCGAAAAACACCGTTCTGAGCAACCTGGAAAAAGATTGGTCCAACTACGTGAGCCGATACGGCACCCTCTCGCAGAATGAGAAACAGAAGTTTCTGGCGAATCAGGGATTCGCGAGTTTTTCCGATTTGCTGTTGCATATTATCGCCTGGTGGGAAGAAGCCGTCCGGAACATCCGGGCTGTTGTGGAGAATCCGGATTTTAAAATCCGGGATTATGACGTCGACCGGTTTAATGCGGAAGCCATCCAGAGGAAAAAAGGAAAAACTGAAAAAGAGATCGTAACGGAATTTGAGGAGACAAGAAAAAAGTTGTCCGCCCTTGTATCGACCCTGAACGAAACGCAGATAAAAAACCCGGAGGCGCAGAAACAGCTATATTGGATGATTACCAACCATTTTGCGGAGCATCGAATATAGAAAAAGGATATCGCGGCTTCGGGGAGGCAACCGCTGCGCATTTATTAAATGAAGCCCTCGTCCTGCAAAGACGAGGGCAAAGGCGGAACGTCAATCACCGGAGAAAAGGCGGATTACCGGCCGCGCGCCTCGAAGGTCACTTCCGGATATGCCGATGACGGTCCAATCAACAGGGGCACGGCTTCGTCTTTCAGATGCTTGTCGAAAAAGGCCAGGGCGTACGTATTAACGATGCGGATGCAGCGGTCGGGGTTGATCGGCCCGGTCCCCAGGGCGGCCGCTAAAACGGGGGAGAGGAGCGGCAGGTCTGTGAAATTCATGTGCCCGGCTCCGCTGATCACCAGCGCATACGCCGGATGCGTGGCGCGCTGAAATGCCTTGTCGCTGGCCGTGTAAATCAGGTCGTGATATTTGGAATCCGAATACAGCACGCCGCTGTACATGAGCATGAGCGGCTTCGGAAAGGGGGCCTCATCGGCGGATAATCGATCGCCGGCGAGCGGACCGTCCAGGTCGAGAGCCGCCTGGCAGCGCGCATCCTCGCGGCAGAATTCGGCAATGCTTGTCCCTCCCAGCGAATGGCCGATCCATCCGATCCGCTGCAGGTCCATCCGCCCGGCCAGCGGGCCTTGCCCGGAATTCTTGTGGATTTCCTCCAAACGATCCATCACAAAACGCAGATCGGCCAATCGCAGAGATATCCAGCCGGACAGGATGCGCGCATTTTCTTCGGGCGAGGTGAGCGCCGTCCGGCCTTGCGCCTGCGCTTCCTGCATGAATTGCGGGCTGATCAGGATAGTGCGCCCGTCCGGAAAGCCGGCGTAGGGGGTTTGGTAGGTGTGGTCGATGGCGGCGACAATATAGCCGTGACTCGCCAGTTCTTGATAGGTGGAAATATTGCTGTCGCGGGGGCCGAAGGCGCCCGGTGAGAATACAAGCAGCGGATACGCCGCCTGGGCCGACGATACCGGCGCGATCCCAACCGCACCCGGCGCCGCCGGAGCGGGCTTGTCCACGGGGTACCAGATCCCGACCGGCAATTCCCGGAAGTCACTTGGATCGTCGGTATATGTTTCGAGGCGCGAGGTATCTTTCCAGGCGTACACGATCGTTCCGACCGCGTACGGACCGGTGGCTTCAGGGATCGGATGGAAGGGCAGCGCCAACGGTATGGCCGCGGAGAGCAGGAGCCACGGGAAACCGATCAGGATGGTAAGAATCGCCTGCCGGCGGCGCTTCGGTTGTTCCGACGGCGGCCGGAAAAAACGTCCCAGAGTGAGGAAGAAAATGCCTCCCGTTAAAAGATACGCGGGAAACATTCTAAAGCGGAACTCGTCCAGAAGGAATTCGAGCAGGCAGAATCCCAACGCCAGCGCGGGCAGAAAATCCGCTACACGCGGTCTTCGCCGCACGGGCAGAAGCGGCCAAACCAAATTGAACACATCAAGGAGAAGAATGAGGCTGATCAATAACTGAACTATCATACGGAGCATCCTTTGGGAAACGGCTGAGATATGGAGTTGCTGTTAATATTATGCAAAATTCAACCGGAGATGGGATGTGCCAAAGGGCATATTCCGGATCACATTCCCGCCAATGACCGGTCATGTTAAAGTCCTATCCGACGCGCAAAGGTTTTCTACAACCGGCGTGCGAATCGGCGTCCCGGCCGCCTTTGCCGTACGCCGTTGACGAATACCATGGATCACAATAGGATCCATTAATCTTCCGGTAGCGTTGCAGGAGGCTTCCCATGTTGTGGGTCACCCGTTCTCATGTTCACGTGGACCGTATCGCCTGCCCCTGGCTAATCACCCGCTTCATCGACAGCGAGGCCGAGTTCCTGTTCGTCCCCGCCGGGAACATCCAAAAAACGGTTCAGGAAACCGGTGCGATTCCCTTCGATGCGCCCGGCGTCGAACTCGGCCATGCGGAAGGACGTTGTTCGTTCGAATCGATCATCTTGAAGTACGGATTGAAGGAACCGGGCTTGCTCCGCCTGGCGAAAATCGTCCATGCGGCGGACATATCCGAAGATGGCGACAAGGATCCGATCGCCCGCGGCCTGGAAGCTATCGCCGCGGGGTACAGCCTGCGCTTCCCCGAAGATCGGGAAAACCTGGAGCGCCAGTTCGACGTTTACGATTCGCTGTACGCCTGGTGCCGTCTCGAGGCGGCCAGGCCATGAGCGATACCGACCGAAAGCCTCCGGTCCCGAATAGGGCGAACAGGCCCCGTACGAACATGGAAATCCGGCTTCTGTTCACCACCCGCATCGTACGCCTGTTCTGTTACGGTTTCCTTTCTGTCGTATTGGCGCTCTACCTGGCCCAGATCGGATTGGCGGAGATGGAAATCGGCCTGCTCTTTACGCTGACGTTGTTCGGCGACGCCGGGATTTCACTCTGGCTGACCACCTCCGCCGACACCTTCGGCCGCCGCCGAACGCTGATCATCGGCGCCCTGCTCATGGTCGGCGCGGGCGCCGTGTTCATCCTCACCCGCAACCCGCTCCTCTTGATGGCGGCGGCGATCATCGGCGTGATCAGCCCGAGCGGAAACGAGATCGGCCCTTTCCTGTCGGTGGAACAGGCCGCGCTGACCCAGCTCCTGCCGGACGACCGCCGCACCCAGACCTTTGCCTGGTACAACCTTTCCGGATCCTTCGCCACCGCGGCCGGCGCGCTGGCCGGCGGCTGGCTGGCGCAAATCCTCCAGCAGGGCGGATGGGCCGCCGCCGATTCCTACCGCGTCGTGCTGGCGGGATACGCCCTGGGAGGGACGGCGCTGGCCGTCCTTTTTGCGTTCCTGTCGGCCGGCATCGAAGTGCGGAAGGAGGATGAAGACCCATCCGTCAAGAGGACTCTCGGACTGCATAAATCGCGGGGCGCGGTGCTGAGGCTGAGCTCCCTGTTTGCGCTCGATGCGTTTGCGGGGGGATTGATCGTCCAGAGCATGGTCGCGTACTGGTTCCATATCCGCTTCGGGGTGCAACCGGGCGTCATCGGCAGCATCTTTTTCGGCGCCAACCTCCTGGCCGGAGTCTCGGCGCTGCTTTCCGGCGCCCTGTCCCGAAGGATCGGGTTGATCAACACCATGGTCTTCACCCACATCCCATCGAACGTGCTCTTGATTCTCGTGCCGCTGATGCCGTCCCTGCCGGCGGCGATCGGCGTGCTGCTGGCGCGGTTCAGCATTTCTCAGATGGATGTGCCGGCCCGCCAATCGTATACGATGGCGGTGGTCGCCCCCGACGAGCGCTCGGCCGCATCGGGCGTTACCGCCATTGCCCGTTCCGTCGGCGCGGCGATCTCCCCCTCCCTGGCCGGAATATTCCTTTCCGTCCCCGCCCTGATCAGCGCCCCGTTCTTTTTCGCCGGCGGATTGAAAATCGTATACGACCTGCTGGTCTACCGCGGGTTTCGCTCCCGCAAGGCGCCGGAAGAACGCTAGGCCCGGCCCGCAGGCTCGTCCGTCTGCGCCTTGGCCGGTCAAATAATCCCCCAGGGCATTTCGCAACGCTAGTGTAATTTTGCCATCCCGTTGATCCGCCGTGCATGCTTCGCCGCGGGGCGGCGCGCTTGGAAGCCGTCAGTTTATGCAATCGCATATATAATCGATGAGATCACGGATTCTTTGGCCGGCCATAGCCCGCAAACCCGGTCGGCCGGCCCGCAAGAGGATTGGGCCGGATGCGGATAATGACGCCTTTCAGCCGCATTCCGCGGTAGCGGCGCCGTCCTGCTGCCATTTATCCGGTTTCGGTCGATCCGAAGCGTAATGTACGGCTGCCAGCGATTGGGATCTGGATTTGGCCCCGGCCGATCGTGGGAATATGGAGGCGGCCACGGATCCCTCCGGCATGACCGCAATGCCTCCTGCGAACAGACAAGGCGCCTCGCAGCCGGAACAAGCCGTGGAAGGTGGCGATATGCGCGGGACTTTTGGACGCCGGCCAATCAATTATTTTTACGCAGCCTGTTTCTTGGCATTGACGATCGTGGGCCTGAACCTGGGGATTATCTTATTCATAAAAGAACCCTCGCTGCGAACAATCCTGTCGGACCTGATTTCTCCGGTTGTCGATCTGTTGGCATGCATCGCATTGTTCATCGCCGCAAAACGTACTGCTGTTCGCTCAAAACAACTTGCGATCGCTTGGGGAATCATGGCCTTCGCCATCCTCCTTTATGCATTGGGGGATGGTACCTGGTTTTTCCTTGAGATTGTCCTGAAGGTCCAACCGTTTCCTTCCATCGCCGATGGATTTTTTCTGGTTTATTACCCCGTTTTTCTGGCGGGAACGTTTCTCCTGTTGGAAAAACCTCCCACCGCCGGCGAATGGATAAACCGGGCACTGGACATCGGCATCATCTTATTGTCGGCCATTTTCGGATTCTGGAAATTTCTGATTGGACCGCTCATCCGTTCGACCGCCGGTCAGTCGCCGTTGGAACAGGCGATTTTATTGGCCTACCCCGTCGGCGACCTGGTGCTAATCGGAGCTTTGATTCTGATAGTGTACGATCCTTTTAGGCGCCAAGAAAAGTTGCCCGTTTTTTTTCTGGCGGGAAGCCTGCTGTTGATGATTATCGCGGATTCTGTTTTCACCTACCAATCCCTCCTGGGATCATACATGAGCGGCGGTATTCTGGATGTCGGCTGGGCAGTTAGTCTTCTGCTCGCCGGATTGGCGGGCGTATCCCAATCGATGGCTATGCGGCCCGCCCCGGTTACCGAAAAAGCCCGATCCCGGTATGAATTTCTGGACCGGGTGAAAGTCATCAACCCCTATCTGCCATATTTATTCCTTGCCGTCGTGGTTCTCTCGCTTGGGGTTGGGGCAATGGCTCCGCCAACGGGCTCATGGTTCCTGTCCTTTGGGGTTGGAGTAATTATTATTCTGGTTCTGGTCCGGCAAATAATCGCCGTGTCCGAGATCAACCGGCTGAATGCCCGGGTGCGGATATCCATGGAAAGGGTTCAAACCCAGGCGGCCGAGTTGGAGAAGGCCAACCGGGAGCTGCAGCTCGATATTGCCGATCGCGAGCAAACGGAAGCCGCGCTTCAACAAAGCGAGGCGCTGTTCCGAACGCTGTTTGATCTCTCTCCGGATGCCATCCTGCTCATCGATCCGTTTGACACCTCGATCTCCTGGCCGATCATGAACTGCAATGAGGCGGCTTGCCGGATGAACGGCTATACCCGGGACGAGTTGATCGGGCAGCCTATCGATATTATCAACTTGACCCCCGGCAGTTCCGATTTTCAAAGCGCATACTTGCGGCAATTGCGCGAGGCGGGTGTGTATAAATTTGTAGTGCAGCATCGCCGCAAAGACGGTACCGTGTTCTTTGCGGAGGTTACGACGGCACTCATCACCGTCGGCGGACGCGAACTCATTTTAGGCATCGACCACGACATCACCGACCGCAAACGGAAGGAAGACGAAATCAAAAACCGGCTGGCCGAGCTGGAGGCGATCAACAAGGTCTCCTCCACCCTTCGCGCCGCCCAAACGCTGGACGAGATTCTCCCCTTATTGCTGGATACCACTCTGGAAGTGATGCGCGCCGCGCAGGGAAGCATCTGGCTGTACGATCCGGTCAAGGATGAATTAAATCCGGTGGTCGCGCGCGGGTACGATGAGCCGGCGGGAGCGCTGCCCTTGAAGCCCGTTAAACCCGGCCAAGGATTGGCGGGGGTCGTCTTTGCCAGCGGGCAGTCGCGGGTCTCGAATAATCTCCCGCAGGATCCGGGCCTCCCGGAAACCATCAGCCGGTCGATTCCGTCCGGCATCGGCGGAGCCGCGATCCCCATTCGCGCAGAGGAAAGCGTTATCGGCACCTTCGTCGTCGGCGTGTCGTTGCCGCGGGAACTGACCCCGGGCGAAATCCGCCTCTTGACCACGCTAAGCGAGATTGCCGGCATCGCCATCCGGCGAACCAGCCTCCGCCAGCAGACGGATCGCCGATTGCGGCACCTCTCCAGCCTGGGTGAGATTAACCGCGCCATTACTTCCAGCATCAACCTGAATCTCAATCTGACCATGCTCCTCGACCAGGTGATCGCCCAATTGGATATCGACGCCGCCGATGTGCTGCTGTTGAATCCCTTATTGGGGACGCTGGATTACGCCGCCGGGAGCGGCTTTCACAACCGGACCGTCGAGCGGACACACCAGCGCTTGGGCGAAGGCTACGCGGGACGAGCCGCCCTGGAGCGCCGGATCGTCCAAATCACGGATCTGGCCGAGCGGGACGACAACCCGCTTAAGGAAGAGTATCTCTCGGGCGAGGGGTTCGTCAGCTATTTCGCCGTGCCGCTGATGGCGAAAGGGCAGATCAAGGGGGTATTGGAGACATTCCATCGCACCCTGCACGAGCACGACGCCGAATGGATCGATTTCCTAAAAATCATCGCGGAGCAGGCGGCGATCGCCATTGACAACGCTTCGCTGTTTGAAAACATGCAACGCTCCAATCTCGAACTTTTCCAGGCATACGACGCCACCATCGAAGGCTGGTCGCGCGCCCTCGATATGCGCGATAAAGAAACCGAAGGGCATACGCAGAGGGTGTCGGACCTGGCCATTCGCTTGGCGCGCGCTTTCGGTCTGAGCGAAACGGAATTGGTCCAAGTGCGCTGGGGTGCGCTGCTGCACGATATCGGCAAGATGGGCGTCCCGGACGAAATCCTGCACAAGCCCGGCCCGTTGACCGACTCGGAATGGGTCATCATGAAAAGGCATCCCCTGCTGGCTTATGAGATGCTTTCGCCGATTCATTATCTGCGGTTCGCACTCGACATCCCCTACCGCCACCATGAGAAGTGGGATGGCACGGGCTACCCGCTGGGCTTGAAGGGCGCGGAAATCCCCCTGATGGCGCGGATCTTTTCCGTGGTGGACGTCTGGGACGCGCTGCGATCGGACCGCCCCTACCGCTCGGCCTGGCCCGCGGATAGGGTCCGCGAGCACATCCGCTCGATGGCGGGAACCCAATTCGATCCGCAAGTTGTTAAAAGCTTCCTGGAGCTGGAGGATCTGGAGGAGCCATAGCGCGGCTGCCTGGAGATATACCCGGAAGGCCGCTTCCGCCGGACGGAAACGGCGGCAGGCTCTCCGGGCCGCAATGAGAAACAAAAGGTCGGGTTCCTGGTCGTGGCTCACGATATTTCCGAGCGGAAGGAACCCGAGGAAAAACTCCGCGAGTTCTCGCTGGCGGACGGGTTGACCGGGCTCAACAACCGCCGCGGTTTTAAAACGCTGGCCGATCAACTGATCCACGCCGCGCGCCGGATGCGGCTCAACGCGATTATGTTTTCTATCGATCTCGACGGCTTGAAAGGAATAAACGACAATATGGGGCATGCCGCCGGCGACCGGGCTCTCGTCGAAACCGGGGAGTTATTGAAAAAATCCTTCCGTTCCCCGGATATCGTCGCCCGGCTTGGCGGAGACGAGTTCGTCGTCCCGGCGATCGAATCGGCCGACAGCTCGGATCGATCCATGCAGGCGCGTTTGGAGGAGCGGCTCCAATCCCAAAATGCGCGGCCGGGACGGGCTTATCCGCTGTCCCTGAGCATTGGAACCGCGCGCTGTGAATGGGAAAATCCCGTCCTCGATCGAATCGCTTCTCGATGAGGCGGATCGGCTGATGGATCAAAGGAAACAGACCAAAAAGGCCGGGCCAATCCGCTGACCGTTTCCGATCCCGGCGCGGCGGGCGGAATCGCATTTGCGGCATGAGCCGGAGCGTTGACCAAAACCGCGGCCGCAACCGGCCGGTATTCTTGTTACAATTCCCCCATGCCCCCCATCCGCCTTGTTCACTTCGCCGACCTGCACGTCGGGATGGAAAACTACGGGAAGCTGGATCCCGCCACCGGCACTTCCTCCCGCACGCGGGATTTCCTCGACCGGCTCGACGAAGTCATCGATTACGCTTTTGCCCACAAGGCCGATCTGGCGGTGTTCGCCGGCGACGCGTTCAAGACCCGCGACCCCGAACCCACCCAGCAGCGCGAGTTCGCGCGCCGCATCAAACGCCTCGCCGAAAAGATCCCCACCCTCCTCCTGGTTGGAAATCACGATCTGCCCGGAACCATAGCCCGGGCCACCAGCCTCGATATTTACCACGTGCTCGAAATTCCGAATGTGATCGTCGGGTACAAGCCGGGTTCCCAGTTGATCCAGACCGCCTCCGGACCGGTGTTCCTGGCCTGGATGCCCTATCCCTCGCGCAACCGGCTTCTGGTGGATGAAGACCATAAGGGAAAATCGCTCCCCGAACTCGAGCAGGCCCTGCGCGATGTGGTGACGGGAATGATCCGCACCCTCTCCGAGCAGGCCGCGAAACAGGAAGCGCCGCGGATACTGGCCGGGCACTTCACCGTTTCCGGGGCGGTGTTCGGTTCCGAGCGTTCCGTGATGCTCGGATCGGACGTCGCCGTGACCAAGAGCGCGGCCGCCGGCTCGGCCTGGGATTACGTCGCGCTCGGCCACATCCACAAGTTTCAAAACCTCACCAAAGGGGAGGAGGGCTCCCCTCCGGTGGTGTATGCCGGTTCGCTCGAGCGGATCGATTTCGGCGAGGAGGACGAGACGAAGGGATTCGTTTTCGCCGAGATTTCCCGCGGCAAGGCGGAAGTGGAATTCGTTCCCGTCCATGCGCGGCCGTTCCACACCATCCGGGTCGACGTGAAAACCGAATCGCAGCCCACCCAGGCTGTCCTGGACGCGGTCGCGCTGCGCCAGCCGGATCTGGCGGATGCGGTCGTGCGCCTGATCGTCTCGATGACCGGCGCGCAAGCCGGCTTGCTCGACGAGCGCGCCATCCAAAAGGCGGCCGAGGGGGCGTCGCACGTCTCCATCCAGCAGGAAGTGCGCGCGGAAACCCGCGCCCGGCTCGGAACCGATGCCGCCGAATCGCTCCCTCCGCTCGAACTGCTGGGCCGCTACCTGCGCGCCAAGGCGGTGGATGAGGATCGCATCGCGGAACTGCTGAAGACGGCGGAGGAGTTGATGGGGGAAGAGAGCTGACCATCGACCATGGACCGTCGGGAAAACCGACGATGGACCTTGGACGATGGACCATGGAAAGACCAAAACCATGGACCGAAGGGACGTCGAGAAACCGTCGTAAGTTGACCGTCGGCTATTGTCCATCGTCCATGGTCTATGG
>JBAVFZ010000405.1:0-9013 GCA_049684495.1 Anaerolineales bacterium
GGGGGATCTTGTGATAGCGATTTCGGAACTCCACCCCTCATTAAAAAACAAATCCATCGGGAGGATGGATCTTGAGCTGTGTGCCCCCACGGAGATTCGAACTCCGGTTTAGGCCTTGAAAGGGCCGCGTCCTGGGCCTCTAGACGATGGGGGCTTGCCTTCGAGAGAGCGGGCGGCATTGTACCACGAGGCGCACGGCTTTCTCAAGATCCCGGTAGAGGCAAAAAGCCGGTCGAGTAGACCGCCCATTACAACTTACGCCGCCGTCATCCCGCCGTCGACGACCAGCGCCTGCCCGGTGACGAAGGAGCTGGCGTCCGAGCATAGCCACACCGCCGCGGCCGCGATTTCCTCCGGGCGGCCCGACCGGCCGAGGGGTTGCATCATCCGCGATATAAGCTTGCCTGCCGGCTCCCAATGCATGATGCCGTCGATGCCCGCCTCGAGCCATTGCGGGCGGGCCGGATCCGGCATCATCGCGCCAATCGATATCCGTTTGAGCGCGCGCGCCCCCATCGGAGTTTCGATCAACCCCGGGCAGACCACGTTGATCCGGATGTTGTGCGACGCGTATTCGACAGCCGCCGTCCGCGAGAGCTGGATCACGCCGCCCTTGGCCGCGGCATACGCCGGAAATCCCCTTTCGGCAACCAACCCGGCCACCGAGCTGGTGCTGACGATCGCACCGCCGCCCTTCTGCTTCAGGTACTGCCGGATCTCGGCGCGCATGCACAACCACACCCCCTTCAGGTTCACCGCCAACACTCTATCCCAGTTCTCCTCCTCACATTCGGCGGTCGGCGCGATCTCGCCTTCAATTCCGGCATTGTTGAAAGCGGCATCCAGCCGGCCGAAACGATCCGCGGCCGCGGCGATCGCCGCATCCACCTGATCGCATTTCGAAACGTCGCAGTGTACATACTGCGCCCGGCCGCCGTTCTTTTGAATTTCATCCGCCAGAGCAATTCCATCCGGATCCAGGATGTCGGCCAGCGTCACCGCGGCCCCTTCCCGGACCATCGCCAGGACGGCGGCTTTGCCGATCCCGGACGCGGCGCCGGTTACGAATATCGATTTCGATTCGAGAGATCCCATCATTCCTCCTTGGGAACCGGCCGAGGAGTAGGAGAACATCCCCGCCGGGAACCGGGTTATACCGGTCCACGTCAGCATATGAATAAAATAGGCCGGCCGCAGTAAATTCCCCGCGAATAAACACCGGGCTCATGACCCGGTGAAAACCGCCTTCCAACCGAAGGTCGGTTTTGGGGGTATCCCGCCAATCTTGATAGAATTGTAATTACTCAGGCCGGAAAACCGTACACCGAAACATCGGGAAAATCCAAAAACACCGAGTATTTTTATATGAGATGGCACTCGACGATGAAAAGTAAAACCAAATGCTTTTTGGTGTATTCGGCTCTTTTCGGTGTCTGTCCCAGGAGTGCGAAGCACGACCGGGGCAATCCGTGTACAAAGAAAGGAGTCCGGCCGGGTAGAGTCATGGCATTGACCGAAAGTCCGACACCGCGAAAAAATTCAACGAAGGAAAAACCATGGCCAATCAATTTGTTGTTTCCGCCGTCATCCCGGCCCCTGCCAAGAAGATATACGACGCCTGGTTGAACTCCGAGGGGCATGCCCGCATGACCGGTGGATCCGCGCGGATCAACGCCGAGGTCGGAGCCGCGTTCGACGCCTGGGACGGGTACATCCGCGGGAAAAACCTGATCCTGGAACCCTCCCGGCGGATCGTCCAATCCTGGCGGACTACGGAGTTCTCCGAGGAAGAGAGTGATTCGCAGATCGAGGTGACATTCGAGAAAGCGGGGGAGGGCACCAAAGTCACCATCCACCATACCCGGCTTCCGAAACATGGGAAGCAATACAAACAAGGCTGGGTTGAGAATTATTTCGAGCCGATGAAAAAATATTTTAAAGGTTGAGGCGGAAGACCGTCTCCGGTCCGCTATCCCTTTCCGCCGCGGCTATTCCCCGATCCATTGGCGGCGGACAGCAGGAAATCGAGTTCCTCCGTGAGGCATTCGTACATCTTGGCTTCCGCCGCGCCGGCCCGGAAGCATCCGCCCTGCTCCGCCAACAGCTCCTCATCCGAAGCGATGGTAAACGATCCTTCCTCGAAGGTGATCGGATGGATGATGCAGTGGAACGGTTTCCAGCGCCAGGGATGCTGCCCCGCGGCGACGGATGCCGTCTGGAGCGAACAGCGCGCATCCGGCCGCAGGAATACGCATTCGGTTCCGCCGTAGTGGGCGGGGTTCGGCAGGGTGGCGGTCTGAATGAGGTATCCGGAAGGGAAAAATGCGTCGTCCTCGCGCTCATCCGTAAACCAACCGCCGGGTTCCATCCGCCCCTCCGCGAGATGGGGAATGATGAGGCCGGTATTCCGTAGGATGTCGTCCATTTCCAGCGGATCCACCCAGACTCCGTGCAGGCAGCAGGCGCCGCGGCATTCCGAAAGCCGGCAGCGCTGCAGCCGGGTGCTGCGGAACAATTCCCCGGAAAGCTGGAGGGGATGCGGGAAGCGAAGGATGGTCATGGATTTTTGACCGCTGTGGTTTATCCTACTTCGCGGAGGAACCGCGTTTCCGCGCGGCCATGCGCGGGGAAGCGGGCGTGCGCCCGGTTCCGGTCAGGAGCCTGTGGAGGAATTTGCCCGTAAGCGAGTTGGGCTCCCCGGCGACCTCTTCGGGAGTGCCTTCGGCAACGATTTGGCCGCCCGCATCGCCGCCCCCGGGCCCCAGATCGATCAGATGGTCGGCCGCCATGAGGATATCCGGATGGTGTTCGATCACACACACCGTATGGCCTTCGCCGACCAGCCGCTCGAGGACGCTGATCAAACCGCTGACGTCCGCGGCGTGCAATCCGACGGACGGTTCGTCCAGGAGATAGAACGTATGCCCGGCGGAGCGGCGGGAAAGCTCGCGGGCGAGCTTGACGCGCTGGGCTTCGCCGCCGGAAAGCGTGGTGGCGCTCTGGCCGATGCGGATGTACCCGAGTCCGACGTCGTGCAGGGTATCCAGCTTGCGGATGATCGCGGGGAACGCGCCGAACAGCTCGCGCGCCTGGTCGACCGTCGCATCCAGCACGTCGGCGATGGTGCGGTCCTTGAAGCGAACCTGCAGCGTTTCGCGGTTGAAGCGCGCGCCCCCGCACACCTCGCAGGGAATGAACACGTCCGGCAGGAACTGCATCGAAATTTCCACCTGACCCTGGCCCTGGCAGGCTTCGCACCGTCCGCCGCGCGCGTTGAAGGAAAAGCGGCCGGGCCGGTACCCGCGGATTTTGGATTCGGGCAGCGCGGCGAACAGCTCGCGCAGTTCCGCGTAACAACCGACATACGAGGCGGGATTGGAGCGCGGCGTGCGGCCGATCGGGGACGGGTCGATCGAGATCACCTTGTCGATGAACTCGCGCCCCTCGACCGCTTCCCAGGGGCCTTCCTCCGCCACGCCGCCCTGCAGCGCCCGCAGGACCACATCAAAGAGCAGCGAGGATTTGCCCGATCCGGAAACGCCCGTGATGCACACCAGCATCCCGAGCGGGATGCGCGCCGTGACGCGCTTTAAATTATTGGCGGATGCGCCGCGGACCGTGAGGACTTTGCCGTTCCCGGTCCGGCGCCGCTTCGGCGCCCGGTAGCGGAACTCGCCCGCCAGAAACCGGCCCGTCAGCGAAGCCCCGTCCTTGCGCAATTTCTCCGGAGTCCCTTCGGCCGTCAGATGGCCGCCCAGCGGGCCGGCGCCCGGACCGAGCTCGATGATCCAATCCGCCGCGCGGACGATTTCTTCATCGTGTTCCACCACCAGGACGGTGTTATCCAGGTCGCGCAGGCGGACGAGGCTGGCCAGCAGGCGCTCGGTATCGACCGGGTGCAGGCCGACCGACGGCTCGTCGAGCACATACAGCACGCCGCTCAGGCGCGATCCGATCTGGGTCGCCATCCGGATGCGCTGGCCTTCCCCGCCGGAAAGCGTCGCCGCCGTGCGCGAAAGGGCGATATACCCCACGCCGACTTCCTCAAGATACTCCAGGCGATGGCCGACTTCGGCCAGGATCGGCTCGGTGACCGCGCGGTTGAGCGCCGGTTCATTGCGCAATGCGGCGATCCACTGGTGGAGGTGCGCGGCCGTCCAGGAGCAGATTTCGATGATGTTTTTATCCGCGACGGTGACCGCGAGCGATTCCTTCCGCAGGCGGGTCCCCTTGCAGGATTCGCAGGTCCTTTCGCTCATCAGGCTTTCCACGCGGCCGCGGAATACCTCGTTGGCGCTTTCCTCGTACCGCCGCCGGAGATACGGGATCAACCCTTCGTACGGCGATTCGAAAAAGGATCGCTTGCCGTCGCGCGCGGGGAATTCGACGCGGATCTTCTCCGCGCCGGTACCATGCAAAATCGGTTGCAGGCGTTCGGGTGGAATCTGCCCGACGGAAAGTTCGGGGTCGAACCCGAATTGCGCGGCGAGGCTTTCGAGCCACAGCGATTGCGACCGCTGGCCTTCCTCGCGCTCGAAACCGAACAGCGAGAGCACCGCTTCGTTGAGCGGCTGCGACGGGTCCGGGAAAATCCGCGCCGGATCAATTTCAAACCGCGACCCCAGCCCCTGGCAGACGGGGCAGGCGCCGTGCGGCGAATTAAAGGAAAAGGAGTGCGGCTGGATGTCCGGCAGGCTGATCCCGTCCAACGGGCAGGCGAATCGTTCCGAATAGAGGATATCCTCCGGAGGATCGGCGGAGAGGTTCTGGACGATGAGAAATCCGTCGCCGGCGCGCAGCGCCGTCTCGACCGAATCGGTCAGGCGGGTGAGGAATTCCCCCGTGGCGGCTTCGGGGATGACCAGCCGGTCGACGACCGCTTCCAGGTCGTGGGCGGTGTGCGGATCGAGCTCCGGTTCGGCGTCAGTTTCGTACAGCCGGCCGTCGATGCGCATGCGGACGAATCCCGCCCGGCGCATTTCATCGATCGCCGCCTCGTGCGCCCCCTTCCGCGCGCGCACCACCGGCGCCAGCAGGGCCAGGCGGGTTCCGGCGGGGTAGGCGGAGACCGCGGAGGAAATCTCCTGGGCGGATTGCTTCTGGACGGGGCGGCCGCACACGGGGCAGTGGGGAGTGCCGGCGCGCGCATATAGCAGCCGGAGGTAATCGTAGATTTCGGTGACCGTGCCAACGGTCGAGCGCGGATTATTGCTCAACCCGCGCTGGTCGATCGCCACCGCCGGGGAGAGGCCGTCGATCAGGTCCACATCCGGGCGGCGCAGCTGGCCGAGGAACTGGCGCGCGTAGGCCGAGAGGCTTTCCACATAACGGCGCTGGCCTTCGGCGAAGAGCGTATCGAAGGCCAGCGAGGATTTTCCGGAACCGGAAAGCCCGGTCACGACGACCAGTTTGTTTTTTGGAATCGAAACCGTCAGGTTCTTAAGGTTGTGCTCCCGCGCGCCCGCGATCCGGATGAACTCGGCGGTCATCGCTCCGGCGACCCCTTGACGGAGGGCGCGTCGGTAGTATCCCCGTATTCCGCCATGGTGGAGGTGATGTGGATGCCGCATTCGCCGCCGGCCTTGGTCGTGCCGGCCCATCGCCCGGCGCGTTCGAACCGTCCCCAGGTCCCGGCCAGCGTGCACGGCCGGCATCCCAGACTGACGTAGCCCTTGTCGTACAGCGGATTGTAGGGAACGTTGTTGGCGCGGATGTATTTCCAGATATCCTCGGCGGTCCAGGCCGCCAGCGGATTGATCTTGACCAGTTCGTCCGCGACCTCGAGCACGCGGATGCCCTTGCGGTGTTCGGTTTCGTCGCGCCGCAGCCCGGTAATCCACGCATCGTAGTTCCGCAGCGCGCGGGCCATCGGCTCCACCTTGCGGATGCCGCAGCAGCGGCTTGGGTCGGTGGTATACAGGTCCGCCCCCAGCGTGCGTTCCTGCTCCTCGACGCTGATCCGCGGCGCAAATTCGAACAGGTTAAGCTTCCATTCCTTCTCCAGTTTCTGGATAAACTCGACGGTCTCGGGGAAGTCGTACCCGGTGTTGAGGTAGACCACGTCGAGTTCGGGGCGGATGGAGCGGAGCATGTGGAGCAGGACGATGCTGTCTTTGCCGAACGATGCGGCCACACACAGGCACTGGTACTTTTCACAGGCCCACTTCAGGATTTCCTGGGGGGTGGATTTTTCCAATTGTTCGATTTCTTCGCTGCTGATTTCTTTTAAGGGGGTCATGGTTTCCTGATGATGGTTTGGGATAAGCCGTATAAAGCCTGCGGAAAAATATATCATGGTTCCGGGTATAAAGTCTCTAAAAAAGGCTTTTTCCTGCTGATCTCCTCATTTTTTACAACATTTTCAACGCGGTCTTTATCTTGACAAAAACGTATAGCTGCATATAATACCTAGAGAGGCTAAATATTATGGAAGATACACCCACATTCGACAAGGAACTGAAACGGGGGACGCTGGAGATGATCCTCCTGCGATTGATATCCGAACGGCAAATGTACGGATACGAACTCGCCGCGACGCTGGAGAAACGCGGCGGCAGCCTCTTCCGGTTGAAGGAGGGGACGCTATACCCTGTCCTCTATCGCCTGGAAAAGGCCGGGCATATCGAAGCGCGTTGGGAAACGCTGGAGCGCGGGGTGCCGCGCAAGTACTACCGGTTGACGAAAACCGGCGCGAAATTCCTGGAGACGCGCATTGCCGAGTGGAAGGAATTTATTTCCGCGATGGAGCGGTTGATCGAAAAGGAGAAAAACCCATGACCCGCATTCCGACCAATATCGCCGATCAGTATGTCCAGAAAGTGATGGATTTGATCTATGCACCGGAAAAGGACCGGGAACGGATTCGGGCCGACCTCCAGGCGCACCTGCAGGAGGGCCTGGCCGGCGGTGAGGATATGAAGGCGCTGGTCGAACGCATGGGAGATCCGCGCGAGGTGGCGGCCGAGTTCATGGCCGCGGTGCCGATGGTATACGCCGGATTCTGGCGGAGAACAGCCGCCTTCCTGGTGGATATGGTTGTCATCCTCCTGTTCGCCGGGCTGGCAGCCGTGCTGACCATCTCTCTCTCGAACGCCGTGCCGCAACATCCCGAGGGGTTGGTTGAAAACCTGATCGGCGGGGCGATTATCCTCCTGCTCCTGATCAGCGCCAACGCCTGCATTGCCGTGATCCTCATGTACTTCCCGCTCCTGGAAGGCCGCTTCGGCCGGACGCTCGGCAAGCGCTTGTTCGGGATCAGGGTGCGGTCGGAAGATGGATTGCCGGCAAGCTACGGGCAGACCCTCCTGCGCCGGCTTTCCTTCTACTTCGAGATCCTTCCGATTGAAGCCTTGTTCCTCCCGCTGCACCCGAAGCGCCAGCGCTGGTTCGATCTGCTGGCCCGGACGGTCGTGGTGCGGGAGAAATAATTCAGACCCCTTCAACTCCTCCCCGTTCCGGGGAGTAAAGGGTAGGGTGGGTTGACGAGGCAGAGGACCTCTCCGAAAAAAATAATAATTCTGCCTCGTCAACCCACCCTACTACTGTCCCGGAGCGAAGCGACGGGAGGCCGGATGAGGGAGGGGGCGGATTTCAGAGGCAACCATGAAAAAATTCCTTAGCCGTCGTCTCATCCGTTTGTTTATCTTCTTCCCGGTCGTAGTTGCGGCTCTTTGTGTTTTAGGCGCAAGCGCCTCCGCCGTCAGTAACAGCGTGCTCCCTTCGCAATCACCGGTGACCGATCGACCGTCCGATTTGGACAAAGCGCGGGCGGCGGAAGCGCTGCATCTGCGGGGCGAACTCGGGGACGCACTGTGGACGGGGTGGGGCGCGGCGGATATCCCGATGATCTTCTACAACGAGGATTACGCTTTCCTCGTTGGTTTTCCCGATCCTCCCGCCGGATGGCTGAAAATCCCGGAATGGGAATCCCGCGGCGGACCGTGGGAGAAAGTCCCCGGTGACTCATTCGAGGGGGAAGAATATTTCCGGCAGGCGCTTGCCGGGCCCGGAGAAACACCGGAGGCTTTTATCGTCCGGATCGGAGACCGCTGGGTGTCGAACATCCTCACCGCGGATTGGATGGAGATCCATTTGGGAAATGAATTCCGCGGGATGGTGCCACCGCCGTTTCAAGAGGTTATCCCATACCGTATGGCGGCCCGGTTATTCCTATCCGTCACGGGTGGAAAGGATCTTTATATTTGCCTGGTCCTGCATGAATCTTTCCACGCCTATCAGGCCTTGCTGGCGCAGGACCGCCTCTTTGCGGCCGAGACGGTGTACAACAGGAATGGAATCCGCTATCCATATGACAATTCGATGTTTGCCGCGGACTGGCAGATGGAATTGGATTTGCTCGCGAACGCGGTGCAGTCCGAATCGGATGTGGAAACGGTCGAATTAGCCCGTCAATTCCTGGATCAACGACAGAAGCGCCGGAAAGCGGCAAGCATGGATGCCGCGCTGATCGATCTGGAACGATTAAAGGAATGGGAGGAGGGATTGGCCAAATACACGGAACTGGCGATTTGGCGATTGGCGGTGGAGGATTCCCATTACACGCCATTGGCTTCCATGACCGGTGATCCCGGATTTTCAAGTTATACGAATTTCGAGCAAATTTGGCTTCAGCAAATCCAACAGATTCGAAGCATGGCAAAAGACGATGGGGATACCCGATTTTATTACAGCGGATTGGCGCAGGCGGTCATCCTGGACCGGCTGGCGCCGGGTTGGAGGACAAGGATTCTGACGGAGGACGTCGCAATGGAAGAATTAGTACAAGAGGCGGTAAAAAGGTAGGGGCGATCCCCCGCTGCGCGGGGCAGGCATTGGATCGCCCCTACGACCGCGTCGGTCTGCCGGTCATTTCTTCCCGGTCTCGGCCGGAGGCGCGGCTTCCGATCCCTTCTCATCCGGCATATGGATCGTTCCTTTTAAGAATCCGCCTTCTTCGGTCGAGAGGTTGGACGTGGTGACGTCGCCGTAAACCCGCCCGGTCCGCAGGACCTGG
>JBAVFZ010000406.1:0-1950 GCA_049684495.1 Anaerolineales bacterium
ACTCCATGGAGGGGCAAACCCCTGCCAGAGACAAAGAAAAGTGGGGGTTGCCCACTTTTCTGGAAACAATAACGCCGGAAAAACCGTATTTATTTTATCACGAGGTCTTGCCGGAGGCAAGTCCGGCGGCCTGAGTCTGTACCTTATAAAGGAAATCCACCACCGCGTCCTTGAGTTTGGCTTCCGGCAGGGCGCCGACAACGCGGCTGACTTCCTTGCCCTGGTAGACCATCAGCAGGGTGGGAATTCCCTGCACCCCGAACTGCTGAGCGAAGGCGGGATTCTCATCCACATCCACTTTCACTACGATCAGCTTGCCGTCTTGTTCGACGGAGATCCGCTCCAGCGCCGGCGCGATCGCCCGGCAGGGCGAACACCAGGTCGCCCAGAAGTCGACGATGACGGGCAGGGGGGATTGGAGCACCTTGGCTTGAAATTCGGCGTCGGTGACGTGGATGGGTTCGCTCATGCGTGGGATCTCCTGACGGGATGGATGCCTGCGGATTGCCGGGCGATGATCGGCGCTTCTATCCGCGCCCTTGTTATGCCGACGCCTGCGAGGGCGGGGGCTGTATTTCGAAAGAAGTGGTGATAACGGCCGTGGGGCGGATGGTCGCGGCCACCGAACAGTATTTTTCCTCGGCCAGGCGGATGGCCTGCTCCACCGCCTGCGGCTGCAGCAGCGAACCCCGCAACAGGAAACGCATGTGGATCTTGCGGAATGCCCATGGGGGATCCGGGTCTTGGATCCCCTCCACCCGGACTTCCATGGCCTCCGGCGGCTGGCGCTTTTTGGTTAATATTTCGACAACATCCACCGAAGCACAGGAAGCCAGACCCAGCAGGAGAAGATCCGACGGTTTGACGCCTGTCCCGTTGGATTCATCGGAGGAAGAAAGCACGATCGAATGGCGCGTGCTGTCGGTCCCGACGAAAGTTTTTCCCCGCAGCCAATCCAGCCGGACTTCGCTCATGGGATTTTTCCTCCGTCCGCGACGATTCGGAAGGAGGTCTGGATGGGAACCGAAGGGGCGAGCATGGCGCCCACCGAACAATACTTGGTCATGGAGAGTTCAATCGACCGCGCGACCGCTTCCCCGCTCAGATTCGCGCCGGTGACGACGTATTCTATATCGATCCCGGTATACACTCTCGGGTGATCTTCCGCGCGCGTTCCGCGGACCCGGATTTCCATGGAGTTCACTTCCTGACGTTTCTTGCGCAGGATGTCGGCCGTATCCATCCCCGTGCATCCGGCAAGCGCCATCAGCACCAATTCCATCGGCGTGAGGTATGGATTTTCCGAGGGAGAATCCATCAGCACCGAAACGCCCTGCGCATTGACGGCTTCGAACCCGAGCCCGCCCTTCCACCGGGCGGTGATTTCCGTCGGCTGGCCGGTCATGTCATCCTCCGAAGTAAACCGAGTATATCACCGCGCAGAAGTGCGATAAAGTGGCTATCGATGCGATATTGTCTTCATGCCTGCGCTTGCCCCCGCGCTTGCCCTCGGAGCGATGAGCGCCGGTGATCTTCCGGTGCGATGGGTTCGCGAAGAGGGGCGCATCCCGGCTTGCATCCGATTCATAAGCCGGGATGAATGCAAAGCAGGGGTGTTCTTGGCAGGCATCCAGCTTGGTCACTAACAGGGTGTTGAAAAAGCCGGTCGAGTAGCCCGCGCTCTTTGCGGGCGTATCGAGACCGCGCCAAATTACCGATGGTCTCGATACGCAAAAACCGCTACTCGACCACCTTCGATGCCTTTTTCAACAACCTGCTAATAATGGATTCCCGCTGAGAGCACGCGGGAATGACGATCCTTCATGGACCGGCCCTTAACGGATTTCGCTTGCAGTATAATCTCCCCGCAGCCATCCGTATCCAGGAAATTCGAGCCGCGCATCCGGATTATTGCATGCAAGCCTCTGCCTACACCGTACAACTCCCCGT
>JBAVFZ010000407.1:0-3281 GCA_049684495.1 Anaerolineales bacterium
AAGACCTGACAGGTCTGAAGGTATTGACATCCGGTGTACAATTGTGAGGATATTCACAGATTCCCTTTTCCCATGCAAGTTCATTTAACCATCAATAAAAAAACAGGAGGAATTCGGCATGACCAGATCCCTTCGACGAATCGCGGCCTTGGGCGTTTTGCTGCTCGGCGCGGCGGTGACTATTTCAGCCGCGGAGCCCTCGCCGCGGAAGGTTGTGAATCCCGCCCATGTGTATTTTAACCTGGCTCCGATGAAGATGATCTGTAAAGCCAATTCGACGAAATTAATCATCGATTATTGGTTTAATAGAGAAGAACCAATGGCGTTGGCTCCGCTGAATCCCCAGGGAACATTGACGATAACGGCTTCCCGGGGAGGGGTCTCGAATCCTACAACTCCGATCGGATTCGGGCCGAATTATATTGAAATCACCTACACCGCCAGAGAAGTCGGGCACGAGAAGGTTATCGCCCAGGTCGATTACAGCGGATATACCAGTACGGCGGTTGCGGAATTTGAAGTTCGCCATTGCAATTACCACCTGAAAATCGGCGGGGATGTGACGGTCGAGGCCGGCAATGACCGCGTGTATTCCCGAACCTGGGGGGAAACGGACATTTCTGTTTCCGGATCCTCCATCGAAGGGGAAATGGATTTGAATGGAATGTTTAATATTTCTCCCCTCGACGAGGTTCTGACCTGCGATTCCTTCCCGTCGGTCGGCTGGGGCCAGGTGAGGGTGACGGGAGAAATCTTAGATATTGGCCGCGGCCTAACGGACATTCACCTGGACTTGGATTACGACCTGGTAAAAAATTTTATGGGAGGATCCACAACCTGCACGAATACCAAGACGGGCAAGGACGTTCCCTTTGACCGGAAGGAACCGGATGAGGTCGACCCGTCGGAGTTCATGCGGAAGCAACTGGATTTCATCTACCCCCAGCAGAGAATAGCGGACGACTACGGGAAGAGCGGAGGCAGCGCCATTTATTACCTTACGCCGATCCCGTGACATGCATCTTTCTTGTATCCGGTTGCCCAAATATGGCAAGCGAGGGAAAAATTCCATGAAATGGTTTTCGCGTTGCGCGATCGTTTTTCTGGCGGTCTTGGCAGCCTCCTGCAGCATCAACACGGGGGGATCGAACGGCGGTTCCGGTGGATTGGTCGCCGATCCCGCCTCCGGTTTGGACGCTCTGAATCACTACCGCGCGAGTTTGACGAAGTCGATCGCGGCCGAGACGGCCGATGGGCCCGTGGAACGGACGGACCGGCTGTCGCTGGCGGTCTGGCGGAAGGAGAAGGCGGTATTCGAAACGGTGAACGTTGAGGACGGAGAGGGCGGCAGCTCCGAGATCTCGCTCGGCCGGGTGGACAAGGCGGGATACGTGCTGTTGGGCGGCGACACCGCCTGCCAGGTGTTTTGGGACGAGGATAACGTGCAGATCGACGAAGCCGCGATGTCGGCGTACCTGTATCCGCTGAAATCCGGCTCGGCGGCCGGCGAGGAAACCGTCGCCGGAATCGCCGCCCATGTGTACGACTTGAATTCGGATTCGCTCGGAGTCGACGGGGTGAAAGCAAGCGGGAAAGCCTGGCTCGCCGCCAAAGGCGGATACATTTTGAAGTATCACCTCGAGCTGGAAGGAAGCGATGCTCTGTTCGGCAAGGGAGCCAACGGGACATTGACGCTGGATTATGAATTATCGGAAGTCAACAGCGAGGATCCCGTCGCCTACCCCGGCGATTGCCAGCCGGTTCTAACGGATATCCCGGCGATGGACGACGCCCGGGATGTTCAACGGTTGCCCGCCGGATTGTATTACGCAACCTCATCGACGCCCGACCAGGCGCAATCTTTTTATAAAAAATATTTTTCAGCCCAGGGATGGGAGGAAACGTGGGAATACAACCTGAAAGACGGCAGGCGGGAAACGCGGTTTCTTCTTGAATCGACGGGGCGAACCGCGCTGGTCGCTCTGCAAACCAAGGGGCAGGATACGATGGTGGAAGTCGACACCAACGACGTCAAGCCGCCGGCATCCACCCCCTCCGCCGACTCGACACCGGAGGGCGAGCCGCCCGGCACGCGGATCATGAGCTCGCTCATGAAGCTGCTCGGCAGCGCGGAAACGCCCGGGGCGCTGCCTTCGTACGCGATGGTCCTGGACCTGGAGTGGCCGGCGTCTTCCGGAAAGATCGTGACCCACCTGGAGGCTGAAGTCGAGGGATTGAACAACCACTACGTCCATACATCCGGCGGCAAGACGACCGACGCGCTGCTCTTCGGCGGGAAGGAATACGAGATCGTCGGCGGCAAGGCTCAGGCGGGCTCGATCGGGCTGCGCACGGACTGGATCCTCTGGCAGACGGACTGGTTAAAGGTTCTCATGGCGGCGGGGCTGGCGAATCCCAAGGCGGAGCCCGGGACAACGCTCGAGGGCCGGGCGGTCGAGGTCTACTCCGTGGATGGCACCAATCTCCCGGACATGACCGGCGGCATCCTCCCGGTCCAGATCACCGCGATGCGCGGGACGATCTGGGTCGACCAGGCCACCGGCGCGCTGCTCAAGGCGGATTTGACGTTCGACGCCGACGTGAAGAAGTCGGGCCAGACGGAGCCCGCGCACGACACGGGAAAATTCCTGCTGGTCGTGAGCCGCATCGGGCAGGTAAAAGTCAATATGCCTTGATGTTCTGGGACCATGGCCATCTGACTCCTTAAAGAAGCTTCCTGTAGAACG
Source organism: Anaerolineales bacterium (assembly GCA_049684495.1). Taxonomy (GTDB): domain Bacteria; phylum Chloroflexota; class Anaerolineae; order Anaerolineales; family RBG-16-64-43; genus JAFGKK01. The sequence continues at coordinate 2,748 of JBAVFZ010000407.1, forward strand.
ATCATGCGCCGGTGGGGATTTGCCGGCGCATTCTTTTTCCTTAACAGGGTGTTGAAAAAAGATGGTCGAGCCCTGCCCCGGCTTCCCCCGCTCGTGAAGTCTTCACGCCGGAAGATTACCGGCGCTCATCGCTCGGGGGGCAGGCGCCGTGGCGGGGCCGGGGTAGCCCGCGCTCTTTGCGGGCGTATCGAGACTGCGCCAAATTACCAGCGGTCTCGCCCGCCCCGGCTGGGTCGGGCCGGGGATACGCAAAAACCGCTACTCGACCACCTTTGACGCCTTTTTCAACAATCTGGTAAAGAAGAAAACGGATTGCACGGTTCGACCGGATAAAACGGGTGGCCGGCGGTGCGGGGGAAGGAAGAACCAAACGTAAAGGGAGGAAGAAAAAATCCGGGATCGCCCGGAAGAAGTCTTAGATAAATCTAATTGCCCCGGCCTATCATGGATTCGTCGATCCATCGGGCACGTGCGACGGAAGACTCGCTTTGGAGGAATGGACGCGGAGGAATCCCTTAGTCTTCCGGACCGGGG
>JBAVFZ010000408.1:0-9658 GCA_049684495.1 Anaerolineales bacterium
GGATATGCAGACTCGACTGATTCGTTCCCGGAGAAGCCTCTCCAACTGGATCGCCGTGGCGGCCGCCATCGTGATCCCTTTATATCTCGTGCTGTTCACTCAGCACGACGTAACAAAGGCCCAGGAAGGGGAACCGACCGCGACCGAAACGTCGACGGAACTGCAGACCGAAACAGCGACGTATCCCGAGACGCCAACCGGATCGCTGAACGATACGTTGACCCTGGTGGATACCCCGACCGGAACGGACCTCTTCACTCCAATCTTCACCCAATCGCAAACGCCGGAACCTTCGATAACCGGTACTCCGACTTCCACGATTATCGATACTGCCTCGAGGACGCCGACCGCCACAGCAACCCTGCCGTCCCTTCTCCATCCGATCAAGATAACCGCCGGGAATGAGCACACCTGCGCCATGACCGGCACCGGCGGAGTGCAATGCTGGGGATTAAATTATTTCTCTCAGCTGGGAGATGGGACAAACGTCGATCGCCCGTATCCGGATTATGTCGACAACCTGCAAACCGGGATCGCATCCGTCTCTGCCGGATTTGGACATGTCTGCGCATTGACTACGACCGGAACGGTGAAATGCTGGGGGTATAACGGTCTTGGACAAGTGGGAGTTGGAACGACCGGCGGAAATTATACCGGGCCGGTCGATGTCATTGGATTGCCTGAAAACATCCAGGCGATCGCCACAGGTATGTATCACACCTGCGCGCTTACGGCAGGGGGAACCGTGAAGTGTTGGGGAAGCAATGCCAACGGAGCCCTAGGAACCGGGGATACGTCGTATGACCGATCCGGGACTCCTTTGGATGTCGTGGGGCTTGCGGGTCCGGTCATCGCTATTTCATCCGGCGCGGGAAGCGGACACACTTGCGCGATAATCCTGGGCGGAGCCGCCCAATGCTGGGGATATGGCAACGCCGGTCAATTGGGAAATGGAAGCGAGCAGAGCAGCTCGATCCCGGTGAACGTGAACGGCCTGTCGAGCGGGGTTACCGATATGGCCCTGGGGGGGAATCATACCTGCGCCATACTCGCCACCGGCGGGGCCAAGTGCTGGGGATTCGAAGCCTACGGCGAATTGGGCGATGGAACATCCAATACCATCCGGACGACACCCGTCGATGTCGTCGGATTGCAGGGGAGTGTTGTGGCGATAAGCGCTGGAGATAGTCACACTTGCGCCGTGCTTACCGGCGGAGGCGTGCAATGCTGGGGATGGAATTATTACGGCCAACTGGGAAACGGGAGCAACACCGAAAGCGCCATTCCGGTGAATGTCTCCGGATTGTCAAGCGGAGTTGCGGAAATCGATACGGGATATCATTTCACCTGTGCGTTGCTCAATGCCGGCGCCATAAAATGCTGGGGGAAGAATACGTATGGCGAATTGGGCGACGGTACGGGCGCCAACAGCAACATTCCGGTCGATGTCCTTACACAGACACCGACTCCGACCCAAACGCCGTATCGAACGCCGACCCGTACCCCGACGATAACCCCTACCCGTACCATCACTCCAACCCGCACCATAACATCGACTCGCACGATCACTTCCACTCCCACCGTTACCCCAACACCCACGGTCACCAACACGCAGCAGCCGTGGATCGTCGTGATGAACACGGCGGACAGCGGACCCGGATCGCTGCGCCAGGCGGTTGCAGACGTCACCGATGGCGGGATGATCACCTTCGATCCGTCACTTGCCGGCCAAACCATCGCGCTCAATTCGACGATCATCATCACCAAGCCATTAACGATCGACGGTTCCGGGCTTGGTGCGCGGGTGGAAATCAGCGGAAATAGCGTTGTACGAATTTTCGCGATCGAGAGCGGCAGTATCGTCAGCCTTAAGTCGCTAATCCTTAAAAATGGACATATGACCGGCACCGCCGGTTCGAATTTCGGCGGTGCGATCTTTGTCGCCTCCAGCGGTACGCTGACGATTGAGGATTCGATTATTCGAGATAGCTCCGCCTACCAGGCAGGCGCGATCGGCGCCGATCTTTACGCGTATTTGACCGTCCTCAACAGTGAATTCACCTCCAATGCGGCCGAAAACGCAGGCGGCGCTATTTGGGTATTCGGCGCTACGTTGACGATCCGCAACAGCAGATTTACCGGCAATACGGCAGTTTTTGCGGGCGGCGCGATATTCTTGGATACTGCCGGCACCTACGTAATAGAAGAAAACGCCTTCATCGGCAACTCCAGCGCGGGGGCAGGGGCGATCGTCATCGGGCAAGGCACAACCCAAAATCTATTCCTGCACCGAAACCTCTTTTCCGGGAATATCGCCACCGCAGGGGGAGGCGGAGCATTGGCGTATTTAGGCTGGCAGGAACCGGTTACGCCGATGGATGTGGGGAACAACACGTTTTATAACAACCAGGCTGCGGATTACGGAGGGGCGATTTTCGCCGATGGCATCGCGGTTCTGACGAACAACACGTTTTCCGGAAACATCGCAGGCGTTTCGGGCGCCAGCTTGTTCTTTGAAGACGGATCCGGCAACACGCTATACAACAATATCATCGCGGACGGCATCGGCGGCGCGGAATGCGCCGGAACCGGCACCTACTCCACTGACGGAAACAACAACCTGGTGGAGGACGGTTCCGCAATCTGCATGCCTTCGGTTACCGGCGATCCCCTGCTTGGCCCACTGGCCGATAATGGGGGACCGACACTCACTATGGCGCTCTTGACGGGATCGCCCGCGCTCGAAGCCGGAGATGACGCAACCTGCGCCGTGATCGATGCCCGCAGGGTGACCCGCCCGCAGGGAGCGCATTGCGACATCGGCGCTGTGGAAATGGCGGGGATGGTCGAGCCGACACACACGCCTACCGACACCCAAACGCCGACGGATACTTCGACGGCCACCACCACGAATACCAAAACGCCAACCCTGACCGAAACGGCGACGCCGTCGGCCACCGATACGACGACAAACACCAGCACGAAGACCTGGACGAGAACCCCGTCGCGCACGCGGACGAACACACGGACAGCTACTCCACCGCCGACCGATACCCCGACGCCGTCTATCACCGATACGCCTTCGGAAACGATTACCGGAACGCTGCCGACCGATACGGAGACACTCACACCCTCAGAGACCAACACGCCGACCCTCACGAGGACACGCACCATAACCCGGACCCCTACCATCACGCTTACGGCTACTCGAACTCGGACCATCACTTCTACTCCCACCCATACGGTCACGAGCACGCCGATCACGCCCACCCTCACCCGGACGCCCATAACACCCACGTTTACGCGGACATGGACTTCGACAAACACAAAAACACCAACGCTTTATTACACTCAAACCGCCACGCCGACGTCCACGGTCACCCCAACCGGATACAATTCTCCGACCGAGACGTTGACGCAACAGCCCGTCACGCCGGTCCCTCCCGATCCCGGATCTTGTCCGGCGATACCCTATCCGGGCGTGCCTCCGATTTCCGGCGGGCGCGGATTTTTCCCGGGCTCGATTCACGTGTCCTACTTCAACGACATCGGGCGGACAGATTTTCTCTTAGACAATCCGATCAATTGGGAGACGTTGACCGGTCCTTCCGTTTCCAACTGGTATCTGTCGGCCGTTGATTTCGATTGGAATGGACAACCGCCAACGGCGGGCGTGAACGGCGTCTTCTGGAGCGCTTGCTTCCAGGGATATTTGCAGGTTCCCTCCGCGGGTTCGTACACGTTCTATCTGGACAACCTGGACGATGGCGGAGTCTTATATGTGGGGGATTTGGAAACCCCGGTAATCTCCTCATGGCTGGTACAAGGTCCCCATTCCTATCAGGCAACCGTCCTGCTTTCCGAGGGTATTGTGCCCATCCGGTTGCTATACGCCCAGGGACCGGGGAACCAATCATCGGTGACTCTAGCCTGGAGTTCGGCGGGTTTTGCAAAAGAGGTCATCAAAGGCGCAACGTCTCAATACGCCACGTTCACCCCGACGCCGACGCCAAGCGCCACCGTCACATTAACCCAAACGTCGACGGAAACCCCGACGCCGACGCCAAGCGCCACCGTCACATTGACCCAAACGCCGACGACGACGGAAACCTACACTCCGACCGCCACAAGCACCAACACACCTTCGCCTTGGATCGTCGTCCTCAACACCGCGGACAGCGGGCCCGGGTCGCTCCGCCAAGCCATTGCGGATGTCGCCGACGGCGGATGGATTACCTTCGATCCGTCGCTGGCGGGGCAGACGATCACCTTGGCCTCCGTCCTGAGCATCACCAAGGATGTGACGATCGACGGCTCGGAGTTGAGCCCGCGGGTGGAAATCAGCGGGAACAACCTGGTGCGCGTCTTCCTGATCGACGGAGCGTATCAGGTCGGCCTGAAATCGTTGGTCCTGAAAAACGGGATGATGTCCAGCGGGCTCGGCGGCGCGATCAGCCTGGACGGGGGCTGCCAGGTGACCATCGAGCAATCGGTGCTGAAAGACAATACCGCCTGGTTTGCGGGGGCGATCGACGTCCGGGGCGGCTCGGGGTTGACGATCCTCGACAGCGACTTCCTTTCCAACACCAACGTGAACGGCAGCGGCGGCGCGATCCGCGCGGAAGCGGCGACGATGACCATCCGCGGGAGCCGATTCACCGGGAACATCGCGACCTACTCGGGCGGCGCGATCCTTTTATATGGAAGCGGTACCTACGAATTATTAGACAACACCTTCACCGGAAACCGGGCCGCGTCGGGCGGCGCGATCTACGTGCATGAGGGTCCGGAGTTGTATCTCCATCTGCGGAGGAATTTGTTTTCGACGAATGTGGCTGCCAACGGCGGCGGGGCCGTGCTGACCACATACACCACCGGAGTCGTTCCGCAACCGGTGTGGGCGGAAAACAACACGTTTTACGGTAACCAGGCCGAATTGGGCGGCGCGATCTACGATTATGGATACTCCAACCTGCTGAACAACACCTTCTCCGGAAATGCCGCCGGCACGGGAGGAGCCAGCCTGTATTTCTACGACGACTCCGTGCATACGCTGTACAACAACATCATGGCCAACGCGGCCGCCGGCGAGGAATGCGACGGATATGGAACCTTCACCATCACCGGAGGGAACAACCTGGTGGAGGACGGCTCGGCCATCTGCCTACCGTCCGTGACGGGGGATCCGCAGCTCGGCCCGTTGGCCGACAACGGCGGAAACACACTGACGCTGGCGCTGTTGGACGGTTCGCTCGCCATCGATGCCGGAAACGATTCCCAATGCACCGAAACCGATGCGCGCGGGGAAAGCAGGCCGCAGGGATCGCACTGTGATATCGGCGCCTTCGAGGCGGTTGGGATGATCATGCCCACGCGAACCGGCACCGAGACTCCAACGCCGACCGGCACGCTGACGCCCACCGCGACCGGCACCGAGACACCAACTCCCACCGCGTCGGAGACCGAGACGCCGACTCCCACGACGACCGACACCCCGACTCCGACGGAAACCGATACACCCACCTGGACTCCGACCCGGACCCGCACGATAACGTACACGCCGTCCAATACGCGAACGCCTACCCGGACTCCGACCGCGACCCGCACTCGGACGAAGACCCGCACGTCAACCCGGACTTCGACGAATACCCGGACGCCCACTCCATCCATTACCCGGACACCGACCATCACCCGCACGCCAACCATTACAACCACGCGGACAAGAACAAACACCCGCACTCCCGGAACCCCGTCGTGGACACCAAACACCACACCTCCCACCCGGACACCGACTCCCACGCCCGTCACGCAGATATCGACCGTTACACCCACCACGATATTCCCAACCGCCACCCGGACACCAACCTTTACGCGCACCCCAACGTAAACGGTGACGGACACGTAATAAAAAAACGACGACCGGCGAATATCCTCCATGCCGAATGCCATAACGATCGGGTGCCAATTGGCCGGCACCCGACCGCTGTTCGGTAAGCGTTTATCCCGAGCTGCCAATACTCGGATTATGGATTTCTAAAAAAATTGGGGATTAGGCGGGTTCACTTCGCGCAGCTGGAGTTTGCGGCGGATTCCCCAGCAGCAGGATCAATCCACCCGCCACGTTGCCCACCAATGCGATCGCATACAACCAATAGGCTCCGACCGCGTCGAAGATGATTCCGCTGATGGGATAGACGACCAGGAAGACCATGTTGCGCACGACGACGGTGTAGAGCGCCACGGCGCCCGTTTGCTGATCGTGCGGAGTCCACTCCTGCACGTAGGCCACCACGCCGACCGTGATCATGCTGAAGGAGATCCCGATCAGCGCGCGGACCGCAACCAGCGCCGGGATGGTCGGCGAAAGCAGGATCGAACCGCGCAGCAATCCGTCCAGGATCATCCCGGCGATCAGGACGCGGCGCGCGCCGTATTTGCGCGTCAGCGAATCCGCCCAGAACATCCCGGGCAGCTCCACCAGCGCCGAAAGCATCGCCGAGAACCCGATCATCGACTCGCCCGCCCCCAGTTGTTTAATGAAGAGGGGCTCGAACTGCCGGACACCCGCGACGGCGATCCACGACATCATCACCGCCAGGAACAGCGCCGGGATCAGCCGGTACCGGCCGGCCGGGGAGGATCCGGCAGCCGCGATTTCAGCTTTAGGGGGAGTCCGCTTGGGCGTTGATTCCGGCGCCGGAGATAGCGGTTTCCGTCCGATCCGATAAAGGAACAGGACCGAGAGTGCCGCCAGCATAAAGACCGCGAATCCCGCGAAACCGGTTTGGATGCTTGTGCGCTGGATCCACCAGCCCGAGACCAGGACCAGGATCGACCAGCCCAGCGAACCCCAAACCCGCACGCTCCCGAACCCGGATCCGGTTCCGCGCGTGGCGCGCAGCGCCAGCGAGGCGGCCGCCGGCTCAGTGGCGGAGGCGAACAGGGCATTCACCATGATGACAAGCACCATGGGCAGGAACATCGTCTGGCGCGAGAGGATCAGCATGGTGACGACGTGCATCAGGACCGCGAACTGCAGGATGCGCTGGGGGGCGGAGAGGCGGTCGTTCAACCGCCCCCACTGCGGAGCGGCGAGGATTGCGACCGCGAACCCGATCGAGGAAAGCAGCCCGATCTGAAGTCCGCTCAACCCCTGATCCCGATAGAAGATCGGCAGGTACGGCTGGAGGAAGGCTCCTCCCGCGAACCAGAGGAAGAAAAAAAGCCGGATGATAGAGACCGGCCGGCGGAGGATGACGAGAAGGCGGTTCACAATAGGCGGGATTATATCAACCACGGATTACACGGATTCGAAATCGATTACACAACTTTTTTATCCGAGTAATCCATGTTGATCCGTGCAATCCGTGATTCCCCCCTTGACACTAGAACAAATGTTCTGCATACTGTGGGCATGGAAAATGAACGCGCGCTGGACGTTTCGCAGCAGACACCGGCCGGGCTGGCCGCGCTCTACGGGCCGGATTCGGTCCCGCTGGCGCTCGCGCTGACCGCGCAGATCGCGCTGCGGCGGCCGGTGTGGGTGATAGACGGCGGCAACCGCTTTGACGCGCTGTGGCTGGCGGAGTACGCCGCCCGCGGCGGGCAGGCGCCCGAGCCGGTCCTGGCGCGGATCAACGTTTCGCGCGCGTTCACCTGCCATCAGATGGCCGAGCGCATTCTCTCGCTGCCGGCCGAGGCCGCTCCGCTGGTGATCCTGCACCTCCTGGATACGTTCTACGACGAAAACGTGCCGATCACCGAGGCGCGCCGGCTGCTCAACGCGCTCTGGCCGGTGCTGCGCCGCCGCAGCCGCGGCGTTCCGGTGGCGCTCACCGTGCACCCGCCGCGCTCCGAACGCGTCGCGGACCGGGAATGCTTCTACGCCGGAATCCTGCGCCGGGCCGACCGGCGTGTGGGGCCGGAGGACGCAGGGGCGGACGGCGCCCCGCTCGCGCCGGCGCTTCCCGGATTTGACTTGTACGGGTGGACCGGCGGTCCGCCCCTCCGGGCGGATCCCGGCACAAAAAGGGATCGGGACTTCCGGCATCCGCTCCCGTCGTTGACGGACGTAGGGGCGGACGGCCGTCCGCCCCTACCACCGCCGGGGCAACCTGGCCTCCGGAGGTAGACGATGGGACGCACACTGGTTTCGATTACGCAGCAACTCGCGCAGGCCGAGGAACGCCTCGGCCGTTACCGCCGCGCGCTCACCCGCGCCGACCAGATAATCTTCGACGAACTGTTCGCCCTGGCGCGCCGCCGCCTGGCCGCCTCCTCGATGGCCGCCGATCCGCTGCCGATGCAGATCATCCTGCTCGGGATGCTGATCGGCACCGCTTCGGCCGTGGCCAAGCTCGCGGCGCGCGTGGAGGCGCTCGAACATGAACGCCCGCTCCCTCCCCGCCTGGATCCTTGACCTTTACCCCGCCCCGGAAGGCATGGTCCTGTGGCTGAAGACCGAAGACGGCCGCGCGCTGCGCGCGGTCGACGAATTGCCGATGAGCTTCTTCATCGCCGCGGAGCCTTCCATCCTGCGCGCCGTGTGGAAGGAAATTTCCGGATGGCCAAAGGGGCTCCGCCTGGCGCGCGAGCGGCGCTTCGAAATTCACCAGGGCGGGGAGATCGACCTGCTGGCCGTCACCGCGCCGGGGCCGCTCCCGTACCGGGCCGCGGTGCGCGAGGCGCTCGCGCGCTGGCCGGATCTTTCCTTCTACAACGCCGACCTCGACCCGGCGCTGGTCTACGCGGTCGAGCGCAACATATTTCCCCTCGCACAGTGCCAATTCACCCTGGAAGGCGCGCGGGTGCGGGCGGTCGCCACCGGCCAAACCCGCTGGGATCTGGCCGCCGAGCCGCCGCCGTTCCGCATCCTCACCCTCAGGCTGGAAGGCGAACTGCGCGATCCGTCGCACGGATACCGCGCGCCGCTCGAAATCGCCGCGCCGGAGATACCCACCCGCAAGTGCGCGTGGGATTCTCCGCGCGCGCTGGTCGAGGCGGTGCGCGATTCGATCCTCGCGTACGATCCCGACATCCTGCTCACCGCCTGGGGCGATTCGTTCCTGCTGCCCGAGCTGATCGCGCTGGCGCGCGAGCACCACATCGACCTGCCGCTCAACCGCGACGCGCGCCGCGGCGTGCTGCGCAAGGGCGAGCGCTCCTACTTCTCCTACGGCCGCATCGTCCACCGCCCCTCTTCGGTGTGGCTGTTCGGCCGGCTGCACATCGACCGGCAGACCGCCTTCCTGGCCGACGAGTACGGGCTGGATGGATTGGTCGAGCTGGCGCGCACCACGCTCCAGCCGCTGCAGCAGGTCGCGCGCACCTCCTCCGGAACGGGGATCAGCGCGATGCAGACGGCCGAAGCCTACCGCCGCGGATGGCTGATCCCCTACCGCAAGCGCCAGCCGGAGGATTTTAAGACCGCGCTCGAGCTGGTGCGCGGCGACAAGGGCGGGCTGACCTTTCAGCCCGAGCCGGGGCTCTACGAACATGTGCTCGAACTCGACTTCGCCTCGATGTACCCGAGCCTGATGGTCAAATTCAACCTCTCGGCCGAGACGGTCGGCCGGACGTGCCCGAAGTGCGAATCATCTCCTACCCCCGGCTCCTTGCCGGAATCCGACCAAACCCCCTTACCCCGCCCGACTTTCGT
>JBAVFZ010000409.1:0-3597 GCA_049684495.1 Anaerolineales bacterium
CCTTCTCCCAGCACCTGCCCTCGCGGAGTGCGCAGGTTCGGTTTGTTCCTGGAACCTGCGTGAATACGAAGCGAGGGTATGCCGGGAGAAGGAACAAAGGGATAAAAGAATTTTCCCCTGCATCCTCTGCATCCTTTGCGCCCTTTGCGGCTTTGCGGTGAGATTTGGTTTCCATCCAATCGTTGACGCAGCTCCCCACGGCAAGTAGAATGCCCTGCATGTCCGTCAAGCCTGCATCCAAAATCGTCGTCGCGATGAGCGGCGGTGTGGATTCCTCGGCCGCCGCGGCGCTCCTGCGCGAGCAGGGTTTCGACGTTACCGGGCTGATGCTGCGCCTGTGGGCCGATCCGGATACCGAATTCGAGAACCGCTGCTGCGCCTCGAACGCCGTCGCGCTCGCCGGCCGGGTCGCCGAACAACTTTCGATCCCGTTTCACGTCATCGACGCGCAGGAGCTTTTCCGCCGCGAGGTCGTCGCGCCGATGATCGCCGAGTACGCCCGCGGCCGGACGCCCAACCCATGCCTTCTGTGCAACCGCAGGGTCCGCTGGGGATTCCTGATGGAGCATGCGCTCGCGCTCGGCGCGGATTATCTGGCCACCGGTCATTACGCGCGGATCCGGGAAACAGGCGGAGGATACGAACTTCTGCGCGGCGTGGATTCCGCCAAGGATCAATCCTACGTCCTCGCTTCGCTTGGGCAGGAAGACCTCGCCCGGACGATGTTCCCCCTGGGCGGGATGCCCAAGACCGAAGTGCGCGAGCATGCCCGCCGCTTCCGCCTGCCGGTTGCCGACCGTCCGGACAGCCAGGATTTGTGTTTCGTCCCCGGCTCGGATTACCGCCGCTTCCTGAAAAAATATTCCCCGGAGTCATTTGCTCCGGGGCCAATTCTCAACCGCCGGGGTGAAGTATTGGGCGAACATCAGGGCCTCCCGGCCTACACCATCGGCCAGCGGAAGGGGATCTGGGTTTCTTCCCCCCGCCCGCTGTACGCGCTCGAGATCGATACGAACCGCAATGCTTTAATCGTCGGTACGGTGGAGGAACTCGGCCATGGCAGCCTGCGCACCGGAAAAGCAAGCTGGGTGCGCGGCGAACCGCCCGCGCAGGCCTTTCGCGCGGCGGTAAAAATCCGGTACACTTCCGAGGAGAAACCGGCGCAGGTGACCGTCGGGGAGATGGGCGGCGTGCGGGCGAAGTTTGACCAGCCGCTGCGGGATATCACCCCCGGCCAGTCGGCCGTTTTCTATAATGAAGACATCTGCCTGGGGACTGCGGTGATTGCGGAGGCGATGGAATGAACCCGCTTGCGATAGCGCTTGGCGCGGTAATAGCCACTCTGATCGGATCGGTCTTTTTTTTGATCCGCCCGGCCAAATCTTACAAGATGCTTTGGTTGTCCATCCTCTTTGCCTGGATCGGCTTCGCCGCCGGGCATTTCATCGCCGAGTGGAGCAACTTCCGGCTGTGGACCGCTGGCGCGCTCAACCTCGGCGGCGCGCTGCCCGGGACGCTCGCGGCGCTCATCCTGCTACGGGTGCTGGCGCTGAAGGAGTGGAGATAATCAGGAGGTTTTTTGTATGAAACGAATGTCCCAAGGCCTCCTTCCCTGATAAAATGGAAACGAAAGGAATCCACCCATGCGAAAATTCCTGGCTGTCGCCCTGTTCCTGAGCGTAGCTCTCGCCAATGCGGGTTGCGAGATCCCCGACGTCGTCGTTTCAACCATCATATCCGAGGGCAATGCGGTCGCCTCCAAGGTGGCTGTAGCCCTGACCGAAACCGCCATCGCGGGCGGCGCTTTCGCCGATACGCCCGCGCCCGGAGAAACCCTTCCCGTCGGCGGAATGGAAGAAACGCCGACCGTCGATCTAATCCCGACCCCGACCCAGACGCTGATGCCCACCGCCGCGTTGCCGCACCTGCGCGTGGCGTTCATCTCCGGCGGCAGCCCGTGGCTGGTCGCGCCGCCCGCTCCCGCCTACGCGCTTTCGGCCTCGACCGGTGTCGATTCGGTCGATATCTCTGACGACGGCCAGATGGTCGCCTATGTCCGGCACACCTCTTTCGGCCAACCGGGCGAACTACGCGTCGTGAATTACGACGGATCCGGCGACCGCTCGCTTCTGACCTCGGCCCAGGTCGGCGCGCTGGAAACCGCCGAGGCCGGTCAATGGATCGAACTTTTCCAGGTGAAATGGATCCCCGGCACGCACAATCTCCTGATAAACACCAAGGTTCAATATGACGGGCCCGGGCTTGGCCGGTCCGACGATCTGTTCCTGATAAACGCCGAAACCGGCACAATGACAACCATCTTCACCGCCGGGAACGGCGGCGAGATTTGGCCTTCGCCCAACGGAGCGAAGATGGTCATCTCCGGCTCCACCTCCCTCTCGCTGGCCAACATCGACGGGACCGGGGTAATCCCCAACGTGGTCACCTTCCCCGCGATCATCACTTACAGCGAATACATGTATTATCCGGAACCCGTGTGGGCCGCGGATTCCTCGCAGTTCGGCGTGATCATCGCCTCCGCGGACCCGCTCGCCGCCGTCACCTCGGGCGCGATCTGGCTGGTGAACGCCTCGACCGGCGCGGCCAGTCTGGCCTCCACCCTGAACGGCAACTTCTTCTTCCCGCATGCGGTACTCTCGCCCACGCTCGATCATGTCGGCTATGTTGTTACCACGGCGGATCCCGCGGTGAAGGAAAGCCATGTATCCACGCTCGACGGATCCTTCGGGTTGACTCTCGCTTCGGGAAACACCGGAGTGGACACCTTCTCTCCGAACGGGCAGTATTTCTCCTACTACGTCGGCTCGGGCACCGCGGATTGGATCGGCTCGCTCGGCGGCGGAACGTTCCTGGTCCCCGGCGGGGCCATGCGCCTGCAGTGGTACAACAACACCGGCTTCATCTACGCCTCGGGGACGGTCGCCGCCTGGACGCTGAAGATGGGTGACACCTCCATGGGCTCATCGATCATCGCCACCCCGGCCGGCGGCAACACGGCTTTCGACGCGGACGAATAGATGGTGTAGCCGCGCTCTCTGATCGGGAACGCGGAAAGGATAAAGCATAACAGCCGGCATCTCCATTAAGATGCCGGCTGTTTTATTGCCACAAAGGGCACAGAGAGCAGAAAGAGAATATAGAACGTCATCCCGGCGTGTTCGTAGCCGGGATCCATTCGTGCACCTGGGAAGGGGCTGTGGATGCCGGCTAAGTGCACGCCGGCATGACGTTTTCTTATTTGTGTTCTTTGTGCCCTTTGTGGCTGAATTTGCCATCTCCCTCGGAATTCATTCTCTTGAAAAGCTGGCAATAAAAGCCTTTATTGCACGTTGAGCGCGAGAGTATTAAATAATCGAATCCATGATTCCCCTTTTCCCGCTTTCCGAGTATGATTCAATCAATGGAAGGATTTACCTCATGACCGAAAATCCGGAAACGTTCCCGACCGACCCCGATATTCTCCATTCTCGCATCCACGATGAATGGGAGGCTTTTGCGGCCATGATCGCCACGCTCGACGAGCCGCGGATCGTCCGCCGCGATGAGGGCGAATGGTCGGTTAAGGACATCCTGGCC
>JBAVFZ010000410.1:0-3882 GCA_049684495.1 Anaerolineales bacterium
CATCTGCCCGGCGTTTTTCGTTCCGTGAGGCGACGGTGGGAATTGAACCCACGGTGGGGGTTTTGCAGACCCCTGCCTTGCCACTTGGCTACGTCGCCGTTCGGCCGTCAGGGCGGCCAGGATGGCCACCCTGAAAAACACGCCCCGTTTCCGGGGCGTTAGTACAGAGCGGGCGAAGGGATTCGGACCCTCGATCTTCTCCTTGGCAAGGAGACGTTCTACCACTGAACCACGCCCGCAATTATCCGCTTCCGCGGAGGTGCCGAGACCCAGGATCGAACTGGGGACACCGCGATTTTCAGTCGCGTGCTCTACCAACTGAGCTATCTCGGCGGATTTAGCGCCATTTGAAAACAAGCATCGAAGCGCGGGAATTCTACCTGTAGGGCATGGGAATGTCAAGCAAAAGCGGGGTATATGACCATTTTCAAGCGGCGTTGTAAGCTTGTCAGGATGTGCGAGATGCCTGAAAACCGGCTTATTTTTGTGAATGGTCTATTCAAATAATCGTTGTGATTATCCCGGAAGTCTTTCGCCGTTTCGGATAGTAAATATATAATCAAATAACAGCGCCGGTCCTTTGGCGGAGACAAAAGGGGTACTATGAGAAAAAAATTCATCCGGGCAGCCATGCTATTATGTTTTGGGATTCTCTTTGGTTGCACTCCCGGAACTTTCATTTCGACCGTTTCCTCGCTCGCGGGCGATCCTGCGGCTTTGCCGCAACAGCCGTCGTTAAGCCGGACTCCCAGTGCGACCGTCACCACCCGGATCGCGAGTACTTCCACTCCGACATCCTCCATTATAAAAACCCGGACAATCACCCGGACTGCAACGTATACCCTCGTATCCGGTCCCTGGCCCACCCCTACACGGGGTTTGCCTCCGGCGGCCACCCGTGGCCCGAAACAGACCTGTCCGACGCCGACGCATGCCGCGGTTGATATTCAATTCGCCGAGGATCCAATGGAGTACGGGCCGCAGATCCTGGAGTTTGTTCGGGCAAACGGCAATGCGTCGGATCTTCCTTCCATTTTAAATCAATATAAAGTAAGCGGGGAATATGGAGATGAAATGGATCTGGCCGCGGCATACGCCTCGGATGTGACCGGGGACACCACCAACGAGATAATTGTCACGCTAGTGCAGACAGAGAGCAAAATACAATCCATGGGCGGATATCCATTAAGCTCGATGCTGGTTTTTATCGTCGGATGCGTAGACAATCAATTTCATATGCTTTTTCAGAATAAGCTTGCCGATGTGGTAAATGCCCCCCGGTCTCCATCCGGAGTACTGCGAATCGAAGACTTAAATGCCGATGGCCTCCGGGAAATCGTATTCGCCTATTTAATGGATAGGGGGCTATACGATGACTATTGGCAAGCGGAAATGCTGGAATGGAATGGGAGTTCGTTCCGCGCTCTGCTTCCGGCGGCGCAAGAAAATCCGATACCGGGTTATCCTTCGGGGCCCGCCTCTCCGATTGCCACCAATGCCGATCCGGAGTTCCGGGATGTGGATGGGAATGGGACCATCGAGATCCTGTTCCCCGATCGCCCCCTTCACCATCACTGCGACGACGGTCCATGGAGGGTAACTAAATCCATTTATATGTGGGATGGGGAATTCTACCGATACATGTGGACCGATCCGGGGAGCCCGAATTATCGGTTCGAGGCGGCATTCGACGGGGATTATTTCACGCTGGCCGGTTTATACGATAAGGCGGAGGCATCCTATCTCCGCGCGGTCCATGATAAAAATCTTCCGGCGTTCGATTACAGCCAATGGTCGGAAAAAGCATTGAATGTCGGTTGTTGGGGGGATTATTCGGACCCCGATGAACCCTACCGGATCGTGGCCTATGCCCGGCTCCGATTATTGGAATTGTTTGCCTTTTTAGACCGCCAAAACGACGCCAAGGCCGATTGGGAATACCTCCGAACGCATTATTCGGAAAAGACCGCGGGCTATGTCTATGCGGCTTTGGCGAAAACGTTCTGGGATTCCTATTCGGCCGGCGGCGACATCAAGTCCGCCTGCGCCGCGGTACGCGACCAATCCGAGGCAAACCAGAATGATATCTTCGGACCGATGGGACCGTATGGTTACAACAGTTTATACCTCACACCGAAAACGATCTGCCCTTTTCCCTCTGTTGCGGATTAAGCGGGTCGATACACAATAGAAGTTTTTTCTATCGCAAATAAAAAAGCGGCTTGTCCAAGCCGCTTTTTCGGATGAATATATTCTGTCATTACTCGGACAGATTCTTGCTCGCGAAGTTCGGTTCGCTGGTCAGGTTGACCCCCAGCCGGCGCAGGCCGGCCTCGTCGCCCGGGGTCGGCAGGTGCGTCAGGTGCATCTCGCAGCCGCGCAGCGCCTTCAACATCGTCACCGCCTCCTGCGCGACCGGGTTGGTCGTGGCGCTGATGGCGAGAGCGGTCAGCGCCTCGTCCAGCGAGAGGCTGATGTTCACCGCCGCGAAGGTTTCCTTTTTAAAAGTCCCCACCGCGTCGATCACATTCGGCGCCAGAAGGTGCATCCGGTCCGGGATGCCGGCGAGGGCCTTGATCGCGTTCAGCACGGTTGCGGAGGCGGCGTGCATCAGGACCGAGTTCTTCCCGGTGATGATGCCGCCGTCGGGCAGTTCCAGCGCCGCGCCGACATAAATGCCCTCGTTCCCCTTGCCTGTCTTTACGGCCTCCTGCGCCGCCGCGCGCGCCGGGAGGACCGCAGACCGGTCTTCCGGGTGGATTCCCAGTTCCTCCATCAGCAATTCCTCGCGCCGGACCGTATCGTGGTCGCAGAAACCCATCGCGTATTCGCAAGTGCTGCGGAAGTAGCGCCGGATGACCTCCTGCCGGGCCGCCGCCTGGACCAGCGCGTCGTCGATGATCCCGAAGCCGGCCTTGTTCACGCCCATATCGGTCGGGGATTGGTAGATCGATTTTGCGCCGGTGATCTTTTCGAGGATCCGCTTCACCACCGGGAAGAGCTCCACGTCGCGGTTGTAATTAACGGCGATCTTTCCGTACGCCTCCAGGTGATGCGGGTCGATCAGGTTGAAATCCTGGATGTCGGCGGTCGCCGCTTCGTAGGCGACGTTGACCGGATGCTTGAGCGGCAGGTTCCAGATCGGGAAGGTCTCGAATTTGGAGTACCCGGCCTTCACCCCGTGCCGGTATTCGTGGTAGAGCTGGGAGAGGCAGGTGGAAAGCTTGCCGCTGTTGGGGCCGGGCCCGGTCACCACCACCAGCGGCTTGGTGGTTTCGATGTAGGGGTTCTGGCCGTAGCCGTCGTCGCTGACGATATGCTCGATGTCGGTCGGGTAGCCGCGGATCACTTTGTGGGTGAACACGCGAAAGCCGCGCCGCTCGAGCTTGTTTTTAAAGATGCTCGCCGCGGGCTGGTCCTCGTAGCGTGTGATCACCACCGCCGCGACCGAAACGTCGCGCTGTTTTAAATCGTCGATCAGTTTGAACGCGTCCGCGTCGTAGGTGATCCCGAAATCCGCGCGGACCTTCTTGCGCTCAATGTCGCCGGCGAAGATGCACAGGATGATGTCGGCCTGGTCCTTGAGGTTGTGCAGCAGGCGCATCTTGACGCACGGATCGAACCCGGGCAGGACGCGCGAGGCGTGCATATCGAACAGCAGTTTGCCGCCGAATTCCAGATAGAGCTTGTTGCCGGAAGCCTTTACGCGTTCGAGGATCGCGGCGGTCTGCTCGGCCAGGTACTTTTCGTTGTCGAATCCAATTTTTCGGGGGGTGGTGGGCATGTGCAATTATAACGCGGGAGGATGATGGCTGACCAAGCAGAGTGTTTGTCACCCCGGTGTGATCCTGGCCGGGGTCCAAGGCATGGGGGATTGGAATC
>JBAVFZ010000411.1:0-4328 GCA_049684495.1 Anaerolineales bacterium
GCAATGCCTCGCCCCTACAGAAAAAAAAACGGAGGGTCCGGATGGATCCTCCGTGTCATTCGCTTCCTATCCGTACAATCCGTGGCTGTCTACGAAATCAGCCCGAAGTTTTTCCCCATCTTGGCGAACGCTTCCAGTACGCGGTCCATCTGCGCGTCGGTGTGCGTTGCGATATAGGATGTGCGCAGTAGTTGCCGTCCCGGGGCTACGCCTGGGGAGAGGACCGGATTGACATAGACCCCGTCCTCGAAGAGCGCTTTCCAGCTGAATACCGTCTTGATGTCGTCGCCGATGATGACCGGGATGATCGGCGAGACCGTATTGCCGATATCGAATCCCATCCGGCGGTACTCGGTCCGCATCCGGTCGGCGATCGCGTTCAGCCGCTCGGTGTGCTGCGGCTCGTCGCGCATGATATGCAGCGCCGCCAGCGCCGCGGCGGCGTTGGCCGGCGGGATGCTGGCCGAGAACATCAGTGCGCGGGCGTGATGCTTGATGTAGTGGATCACCGGCTCGTCGCCGGCGATGAATCCGCCGAGCGAGGCAAAGGATTTGCTGAAGGTGGACATGATCAGGTCCACGTCCTTGGTCATCCCGAAATGGGCGCCGGTTCCGCGGCCCTTCCCCACCACGCCGATCCCGTGGGCGTCGTCCACCATCAGCCGCGCGCCGTATTTTTTTATGATCGGAACCATCTCCGGCAACGGCGCGAGGTCGCCCTCCATGCTGTAGAGCCCGTCGACCACCACGAGTTTCCCCTTGTCCTCGGGAAGGGAAGCCAGGACGCGCTCCAGATCCTGCAGGTCGTTGTGCTTGAAGCGTTTCGTTTCCCCCCACGAGAGGCGCGCGCCGTCGACGATGCTGGCGTGGTCCTCCTTGTCGAGGATCACGTATTCCCCGCGCCCCATGATCGCCGAGATCGTCCCGAGGTTGGCCTGCATCCCGGTCGAAAAAACCAGCGCCGCTTCCTTGCCCACAAATTCCGCCAGCTCGTGTTCGAGCTGCTCGTGCATCTCGAGGGTGCCGTTCATGAAGCGTGATCCGGTGCAGGAGGTTCCGTATTTACGGATCGCTTCTTCGGCCGCATGGCGGACGCGCGGGTCCATCGTCAGCCCGAGGTAGTTGTTCGAGCCGCACATGATCAGGCGCCGGCCTTGGATGATCGCTTCCGTCCCCTCGTTGCCTTCCATGGGAAGGAAAAAAGGATAAAACCCGGCGGCCATGGCGTCCTTGGCGTCCGTAAAATGGCCGCATTTTTCGAAGATATCCATTGCCACTCCTCTTCTTTCAATCCAAGGGTCCGTCCCCAGTGGGAACGTCATCTTAATTATACGCGAGTGCGGTCCTTGGCTTCCGCCTTCCGTGTCTTGTGGACCGCGTCCGCCACGATCAGATCGATCACCGGGTACTGGAGCGGGCCGAGGATGTTGGTAAGCCAGTAGAAGAGCTTCAAATCAGCGCCGGTGATGACGAGGTACCGGTTGTGTTCGACCCCGGAGAGGATATCGCGCGCCACCGCCTCGGGCGGTTGGATCTTGCCGCCGGCGGAAATGATGTCCAGTTCGCGGGGCCGGATCTTCTTCTCTTTGTCCAGCGACGGCGTATCGGTATCGGGCGGCATGGCGTTCGTCACCCGGATCCCGAGCGGCTTGAGCTCACACCGCAGCACATCGCTCAGGCTGCGCACCGCGCTCTTGGTGGGCGCATAGGAGGAATATCCGAACAGCGGGAGGATCGCCGCTCCCGACGAAACGAAGACGATATGCCCATTCCCGTGCCGGATCATATCCGGCACGACGGCGCGGGTCATATTCAGCGCGCCGAAATAATTCGTCTCCATCGTCTCGCGGAAAATTTTCGCGTCCATCTCCAGAAAGTAACCGGGATGGGAAGTGCCCGCGTTGTTGATCAGAATATCCAGCGGCCCGAGTGCCTTCACGGCCTGCTCCGCCGCGTTCCGCGCCTGGCTTTCCACAGCAATGTCCGCCTGCGAGAAGCCGACGATCTGCTCCGGATCGGGTGCGGCATCATTTAATTCCCGGCAGGTGGATTCAAGTTTTGTGCGGTCCCGGGCCGTCAGCCAGACGTTCGCCCCCCGGGTGACCAGTTGCCGGGCCAGGGCAAGCCCGATCCCGCTGGAACCGCCCGTGATCAGGACCTTCTTTCCGTAGAAAAAATTCTTGCGAAGATCCTTTGGCATGAGGATCCTCCCTTCATGAATTGTTTTTAATGGAAAAGGATTGGATCGGTGGTGGGGGCAAGTATACCCGATATGGCGGTGGAATCTACCCTATAAATCCGCACCTTGCCGATGTGAAAAATCTCGGTTATCCCGCGGCAGGAATCCAGATCATCCGGCTGCAACGCGCCGACGCCTTCTTTAATATAGATATGGGTCACCCCCTGCGTCCGTACCAGCTCCCAAAAAATCTCCGTGCATCCCTGCAGCGCACTCACCTTCTCCGCCAGCCCATTTATCCGGTCGATGGTGGTCCGGTCGGCGAAACTATACAGCATGGGCGGCAGAAGCGTCCGCCGGTTGGCCAGCGGCAGCAGCCACCACCCGCCGTCCACGCCCCGGAATAACCCGCTTTGCCAGTATTCCGTATTGATCAGGAAGACCGCCTCCGGCGGCGTGTTTGCCGCCGCCCATAGGACGGCCCGGCGGTCGTCGGCATCGGCGAAGACCGTCCGCGGGTTGACGATGTCGCGGGTCTGCCAGATTCCGATCGCGCACAACGCGAGCGCGAGGCCGGCGAAGAAATACCGCGGGCGCAATCCCGGCCGGCGGCGCTCGATGCCGTCCGCGAGGCGGATGAAACCGTCGGCGGCGAGCACGGCCGCCGGGAGGAACAGCACGATGGCAAGATGATCCGGCCGGAAGGGCTCGAACCGCAGACCCCATGGCAACGTCTGCACTCCGAGGATCAATCCCCATACGGCAAGGATCCGCAGCGGCCCGCGCCGGAAAAGCGCGGCCGTTGCCGCGAGCAGCCCCGCCCCCAGGAGAATCTGATTCCGAAGCGGGCCGAGCAATCTCCATATGTAGGACGCGTAATCGGCGAAGTAAGCGGCATCCGCCGCCGCTTGCGAGCCGACCACATCCACCCCGACGGCAACGGTGGAATAACGGAGCATGGGGATCAGCCATGGCAGCGCCAGCACCGTCCCCAACCCCGCCGAAACGAGCAATCCGATGATCCGCCGCCTGCGTTCGCGGCTCACCAGCACGGACACGCCGATAAGGATCAGGAAGACCGCCAGGAGAATCGCCGCAAGGTAATGGGTCAGCAGCAACCCCGCGGTCAGGATGGTCAGCCGGACGAGCGTAGAAACCCGGGGTATGCGCGCGGCAAACTCAATCGCTTCGGCCATTGCCAGCGGCAGCAAAACCATCCCCGCCAGTAATGTATAACGCCCCCACGTCAGGTAAAAAGCCGGCATCTGCGTGAAGAAGCCGACCAACGCCAGGACCAGAAGCGCCCGCCGGCGATCCGGGCAGACCGCCATGGAGAGCCGGTACGCCGAAAGCGCCGCGGCCGCGTTGAGAAGCTGCCCAAAGATAAGGATCCCCCGATCGGGCGAGAGTCCCGAGACCGCGGAGAATACCGCCGCCGATGCGTGAAAGCCGATGTGATAATAGAAGGGTCCCGGAATCCAAGGCTGCAGATCGACGGGAATTCCCCCCTGCTCGAGGAATAACCTCACCAGGAAGGTGTGGTGAACCGAATCCACCCATGCCGGCAAAGCCAAAACGCGCGCCTGAAAAAACCGGAGAGCGATCAACCCCAGCAGCGCGAGGATCTCCAACCCGGTGAGGACCGTTATGCGAAACCGCACCCTGCGCCGGATCCGGCCGAGGACGATCAACGCCGCGGAGAGGATTTCGACAACGACCAGAATCGGAAGTGTGATTCGGATCCCGGTTAGCCTGCCAAGAACTGCCGCCAGCGCGATGATACCCATCCCCAGGCCGAGGGAAACCGAAAGGATCTCCACCCATGTCCTGCGGCGGCCGGATTGCCAGGCCAGCACGGCCGCGCCCGGCAGAATAATGCCCAGTATGGCGAGGATGCTGGTCATCACGGTCAGCGGTTCAAGGAACATCATGCGTTTATGAAATCGCGAGGGAAAGGATGCGTGGATTAAACCACATCCATGGGGAAGCGCACAAACCGGGCCGGGCAGATCGGGGATGCCTGCTGCAAAGAAATTGTCATACCCGCATGATCTTGGCAGGCATCCAGAGATTTGCTGAAGTTCGTCATGCCGGCGTGCTTCTAGCCGGCATCCATGCAAGTAACTATTGAATCGAGGAAGGTTATGAC
>JBAVFZ010000412.1:0-5643 GCA_049684495.1 Anaerolineales bacterium
GGGTAGGAGGAATTATCGATCCCCGAAGCGGCGCGGGCACCCATAAAGGCCGGATAGGTCGGCGCGATCGCGCTCAGCCAGGTGGTCGACCCCCAGATGAAGGAGGCGATCCCGAGCAGCTTGGCCCGGCTGAACCGGTCGTAGAGGAATCCCCACAGCGGGTATAACACCGCCGCGACCAGCAGCGAACCGCTCATGACGAATCCCATCTGGCTCTCATTAATGCCAAATTCGTCCATGATCGGCTTGAGCATTGAGTTGATCATCAGCATGTCGGTCTGGTGCAAGAGCATGAAAAGGAACATCACCAGGACGATGAACCAGCGCGGGTTGAGTGGCTTTTTCAAGGCGTCTCCTTGATCGGGGAATGAATGCGGCTTTCCGCTTTTTGTACGAGTATAGTATGAGACTGTCAAAAAAGTCATCCTGAGAATGCGCCCATAGCGCTCGGTGATCGAATAGGCGGTCAGACGCGGGGCTGTGAAGAGGTAGATGAAGCGAGGAACATGCTCTTGCCGGGCAGGTGACTTTTTCCGGTTTTCCTTCTATGGAAGAATAAATTTTTAGAAGTCTTTTTTACATTGGCGTTAGAAATGATGGATGCCAGCCCGATGGGGTGTTATGAAATTGAAAAAAACTCAAAAAACCGCATAATATTGATAAAAAGGGACATTTTGGATGAGTTTTGGCCTATCCTTGACCAATTTTCCGCTGGAGGATATAATTCCGCCGCAAAGATAAAACCCCAACTTAAAGCGCGTGGGCGGTGCCCCATGCGCTTGTTTTGCCTGCTTTAACCCGGTAGGGGGTCTTCTCGGACCAAGCCTCGGATTTCTATCCCGGAGAGTGAATAGTGGAAGCAAAAGGTATTACGTCCCTCAAGGTCACCCTTGCCTCACCCGACACGATCCGCTCCTGGTCATACGGCGAAGTAACGCGGCCGGAGACAATCAACTACCGCCGCCTCCGCCCCGAAAAGGACGGCCTGTTCTGCGAGGCAATCTTCGGACCGACGCGGGATTGGCAGTGCTACTGCGGCAAATACAAGAATGTGCGCCATCGCGGAGTCGTCTGCGACAAATGCGGCGTGGAAGTCACCCGCTCCTCGGTCCGCCGCGAGCGGATGGGGCACATCGAACTGGCGGCACCGGTCGCGCACGTCTGGTATACCCGCCGCGTGCCCTCCTATCTGGGGCTGCTGCTCGACATCAGCCGCAGGAATCTGGACCGCGTGCTGTATTTCGCGCAGTACGTCATTACCCATGTCGACGAGGACGCGCGCCAGAAGGCACTCAAGCGGCTCGACGAAGAACTCTCCAAGGCGGAAGACAAGCAGGGCGCCGAGATCAACCAGAAGATCAAACAGGTCAAGCTGCAGCTCGAGAAGCGCATCTCCGAACTGGATGAAAAGATCCAGGGCGCAAAGGAAAAATTCGACGAGGACGTCAGCGAACGGCTGGATCCGCTGATCAAGGAAGGCCAGCGGATGGAGCAATCCCTGAAGGAAAAGCAGGGTTCGACCATCCGTGTGGCGATCGAATTCTCGGCCACCTCGACGATGATCGCCGACAAGGGCGAGACCATCACCTCCAAGCACCTTTCGGTCCTGCAAAAGGCGGTCAAGACGCGCCTGGAGGAGATCGAAAGCGAGCTGAAGGAAAAACGCGACAAGGCGATCGAGAAGATCAAACTCGACAAGGAAAAAACCAAAGCCGAGGCGGACGAGTCTCTCACGCAGCTGCGCGGCCAGATGGAAGACCAGACCCAGGAAGCGCGCGATTCGCTTCTGCAGCAGCGCGAAGAGCTGATGGAGATCAAGAAGCTCTCCTTCGTCGGCGAGAGCCGCTACCGCGAGCTTAAGACGCGCTGGGGCCAGGTATTCAAGGCGGAAATGGGCGCCGAGGCGTTCTACGAAATCCTGCGCAACCTCGAGCTCGATAAGGAATCCGAAACGCTGTGGAAGGACGTCCGCACCACCAAGAGCAAGCAGCGCAAGAAGAAGGCTTCGAAGCGGCTGAAGGTGGTCGAGGCGTTCCGCCGTTCCCACAACCGGCCGGAATGGATGATCCTGACGGTCCTCCCCGTGATTCCGCCCGAACTGCGGCCGATGGTCCAGCTCGACGGCGGCCGGTTCGCCACGTCCGACCTGAACGACCTCTACCGGCGGGTGATCAACCGCAACAACCGCCTCAAGCGGCTGATCGAACTCGGCGCGCCGGATGTAATCGTCCGCAACGAAAAACGCATGCTCCAGGAGGCGGTCGATAGTCTGATCGACAACTCGCAGCGCGGCAAGGCGCTTTCGCGCCGCGGCCGTCGCGAGCTGAAATCGCTCTCCGACATGCTCAAGGGCAAGAAGGGCCGCTTCCGCCGCAATCTGCTCGGCAAACGCGTGGATTATTCCGGGCGCTCGGTGATCGTGGTCGGCCCCAAACTCAAACTCTACCAGTGTGGGTTGCCCAAGGTCATGGCGCTCGAGCTCTACCGGCCGTTCGTCATCGCCAAGCTCGTGGCGTACGGCTACGCCAACAACGTCAAGGGCGCCCGCCGCTTCATCGAACGCGAGCGGCCCGAGGTGTGGGAGGTCCTGGAGGAAGTGATCCGCGACCGTCCCGTGCTCCTCAACCGCGCGCCCACGCTGCACCGCCTCGGCATCCAGGCCTTCGAACCGGTGCTGGTGGAAGGCAAGGCGATCCACATTCATCCGCTGGTGTGCGCCGCGTTCAACGCGGACTTCGACGGGGACCAGATGGCCGTGCACGTGCCGCTTTCCGAAAGAGCGGTCTCGGAAGCGCGCTCGCTCATGCTCTCCACGAAGAACCTGCTCAAGCCGGCCGACGGCGAACCGATCGTCGGCCCGACCAAGGACATGGTCCTGGGCGTGTATTACCTGACCCTGACCGATCCGCGGCTGGAGTTGAAAGAGGGCGAAAAGCGGATGCAATTCAGCAGCATGGAAGAGGTGGAGCTGGCCTACCGCCTGGGCAAACTCAACCTGCACGCCCCGATCTCGCTGCTTACCGCGACCTGGTTCAGCGAAAAGGGCGAGCGCTACGCGCGCGCCCAGAAACGGCTGATCCAGACCACGGCCGGGCGGGTGCTCTTCAACATGATCCTGCCCGAGAACATGCGCTATGTGAACCAGATCCTGGACAAAGGATCGCTGCAAAAATTGGTCGCGCAGTGCTACCAGGTCCTGGGATCGGAGCCGACCATAGAAGTGGTGGACCGGATCAAGGATATCGGGTTCCATTACGCCACGCGATCCGGAACGACGATCGCGGTTTCCGACATCACCGTTCCGCCGGAAAAGGCGGAAATCGTCGACCGCACGCTGGAAGAACAGACGGATCTGGAAAAGGATTTCCGCCGCGGCCTGCTGACCGAACAGGAACAAAACGAACGCATCATCGACCTGTGGCAGAAGGCGCTGATCGACGTCACCGACGCAGTCCGCCGGCACATGAACCCGACCGGCAACCTGAGCACCATGGCGCTGTCCGGCGCGACCAAGGGCGGTTTCGGCCCGATCTCCCAGCTGGCCGGCATGCGCGGCCTGATGGCGGATCCCGCCGGGCGCATCATCCCGCTGCCCATCCGTTCCAACTTCCGCGACGGACTGACCGCGCTGGAATACTTCATCTCGACCCACGGCGCCCGCAAGGGTCTGGCGGATACCGCGCTGCGCACGGCCGACGCCGGTTATCTCACCCGGCGGCTGGTGGACGTGGCGCAGGATCTGATCATCATGAACGTGGATTGCGGCACGGAAGACGGCATCCACATCCGGCGCAAGGACGACGTCGCGGGCCAGACCTTCGATTCGCGCCTGTTCGGCCGGATCACCGCGCAAAAAGTCGTGGATCCGCACACCGGCGAGTTGGTTGTCAGCCGTAACG
Organism: Anaerolineales bacterium; assembly: GCA_049684495.1. Lineage (GTDB taxonomy): Bacteria > Chloroflexota > Anaerolineae > Anaerolineales > RBG-16-64-43 > JAFGKK01. The sequence goes on from JBAVFZ010000412.1 coordinate 3,900, forward strand.
ACGTCATCAGCCTGGAACAAGCCAGACAAATCTCGGCCTCCGGTTTGGAGGAAGTGGTCGTCCGGTCCGCGCTGACCTGCACCCTGCGCCACGGGCTGTGCCAGAAGTGCTACGGGATGGATCTGGGACGCGGTGCCATGGTGGATATGGGCGTCGCGGTCGGGATTGTCGCCGCGCAGTCCATCGGCGAGCCGGGCACCCAGCTGACGCTGCGGACCTTCCACACCGGCGGCGTTGCGGCCGGCGGCGACATCACCTCCGGCCTTCCGCGCGTGGAAGAGCTCTTTGAAGCCCGCAAGAAGCCGAAGGGCGAGGCGATCGTGACCGAGATCGGCGGGATTGTCGAAGTCCACCGCTCCGAGACCGGGCATCGCACCGTAAAGATCGTTTCGAGCGAGATCCTGCGCGACGAGTACCAGGTGCCGGGCAACTGGTCCCTGAAAGTCGATGACAACACCACCGTAGAAGCCGGCACGGTCCTGGCGACGCGGGGCGACGCGGAAATCGTCGCCGAGCACGCCGGCAAGCTGCGCGTCCGCGAGCACAAGGCGGTCATCACCTACGAGCACCGCGAGGAAGCCGAATATGAGATCCCGAGCGGCGCGCGCCTGATCATCGCCGAAGGATCGCGGGTGGAAGCCGGCCAGAACCTGACCGAAGGCTCCCTCAATCCGCACCGGATCCTGCGCATCTCCGGACGCGAAGCCTGCCAGCTGTACCTGTTGACGGAGATCCAGAAGGTGTACCGCGCCCAGGGGCAGAACATCAACGACAAGCACTTCGAAGTCGTCCTGCGCAAAATGCTGGCCAAAGTCCAGGTGGTGCGCCCCGGCGATACGGACTTCCTGCCGGGCGAGCTGGTGGAACGGTTCCGCCTGCAGGATATCAACGAAAAGCTGCTCTCGGAAAGCAAACAGCCGGCCACGGCGGCGCCGGTCCTCCTCGGAGTGACGAAGGCCTCGCTCTCCACCGACTCGTTCCTGTCCGCGTCTTCCTTCCAGCATACGATCAAGGTGCTGGCCGGGGCGGCGATCGAAGGCAAGGTGGATCCGCTTCTGGGATTGAAGGAAAACGTGATTATCGGCAAACTCATTCCGGCCGGAACGGGGTACCGGCCGGAGGAGGAAGCGGCCGAAGAACCGGCCGCGCCCAAAACGGTTGTGGAATAACGAAAGCCGGGGGAAACCCCGGCTTTCTTTTTTTTCAGCCGTAGAATTGAGGTGTTGAGGGGCTACTCGGCATGGCGCTCACTTCACCACGCTTGTGGAGCGGGAATGGATTCTCGAAAATAAAAAATGGATTCAACCATCGAGGTGAATGATGAAAACGAAAAAAACAGCCAGGCCGCGCCGGAATCGTGCGCCATACCGAGCCCGTCCGCAGCGCAACAACCGGACCGGGTATAACGGGGTCAGCGTCACGTACACCAAGGGCAACAAAGGCCGGACGGTCATGCCGGTTGTCAGCGTGTACTACAAACTGAAGGGGAAGGTGCACAACAAACGATTCTACATCCACCTGTTCCCCTCGAAAAAGGCGGCCATCGAGACGGCGGTGAAATTCCGGAAAAAAATGGAAAAGGAAATGGCCCGCGAACGCAAAACCAAAACCGCGCGGGGGAAGAAGCGGTAAGGCGAAAGGGTTCTTGAAACAACAAAGCGGCTCCGTGAGCCGCTTTTGTTTTTCTGCGAGAGGATTTGAAAAATTGCCGCAGGATCGGGGACGACGGAGATACCCATCACCC
>JBAVFZ010000413.1:0-8373 GCA_049684495.1 Anaerolineales bacterium
GGTTCAAGCCGCTTTCGGGGTAAAAATAAATATCTCACCGCAAAGAACGCGAAGATCGCAAAGAAAACGCGAAGAATTTGTTAAATTGATTTCGTTGCTTCGCCCCCTACGTTCAATTCCTTTTTGAAGTTAATAATAATTTTCTTCGCGGCCTTTGCGACTTTTGCGGGTAAAAGGTTTTCTGTTACGCCAGAAGAGACACAACAGCGTCGTAGAGGAACCAGCCGCCGAAGCATAAAAGCGCCACGCCGCAGACGGCAAAAACCGCGCGCTGAAACCACTTCCCGAAGAACTTGCCGCCGCTGAACGACAGGGCCGACAGGAAATAATCCCAAATAAAATCGCACAACCAGTGCACCGCCACCAGCGCCAGAAAACCCGCCAGCCCGAAAACCCACGATTGCAGAATGAGCGCCACGCCGACCGTCGCCCACCAAAGGAAGAAATACGGATTGCCCAGGCTGAGCATTATTCCGGCGGCGAGCGGCGAGCCGGAAAAAGATGAAGAAGCAACTTCCGTGCGGCGAGCCTCGCGCAGCAAACCGACAGCCATATACAGCAGGAACAACCCGCCGAGGATTCCGAATACGATTTTTACCGTGGGGTCCGCCAGGAACCTACCGATCCCGAGCGCAAGGAGGATCATCAACGGGATTTCCACGATCCCGTGCCCGACGGCGATCCACGCTCCGGAATGCGGGGATTGGCCTCCCTTGCCGATCGTAACGGCCGTAACCGGCCCGGGCGCAAGCACGCCCGAAAGGGAAATGACGATTGCACCGGAGAGAAAAACGAGAAGCGACATGGGGGTATTGTAACTGAAGAACGGCCGCAACCCGTTGAATTAACCAACCCTTAGGGTTGGTAGCACCCTAAGGGTGGATGGCACCTTTCGACACCCTAAGGGTAGGCGGTACCCTTAGGGTACTCTTTCATCCCCCTACCCCCTCCCCATTATCGGGAGGGGATGGGGGAGGGATCCGTCGCTCCCAGCAAACTCTTCGCCGTTCCCAGATCGATCTCGCGCATCCGCTCCATCCGGAACTGCTGGGTGTAGAGGCGGTAGTATTTTCCACGCGTCCTCAACAGATCCGCGTGGGTACCCTGTTCGACGATCCTTCCGCCCTCGACCACCACGATCCGGTTGGCACGGCGGATGGTCGAGAGGCGGTGGGCGATGACAAAGGAGATCCGCCCTTGCATGAGAGATTCCATCCCACGCTGGATGAGCGCTTCGGTAACCGTGTCCACCGAACTCGTGGCTTCATCCATGATCAGGATGTCCGGTTGGACAAGGACCGCGCGCGCCAGGCTGATGAGTTGTTTCTGCCCGGTCGAAAGCCGGTTGCCCCCCTGGCCGACCTCGGTCTCATACCCCTTCTCCAGTACGCAGATAAACTCGTCCGCCCCGGCCACGCGCGCCGCTTCCGTCACCTCGCCGTCGGTCGCATCCAGGCGGCCGTAGCGGATGTTTTCGCGGACCGTTCCGGAGAACAGATGCGGCGTTTGCAACACCACGCCGATCCGGGATTGGATCGCCTTTTGCGTCAAGGTGGTGTAATCCCGGCCGGCGATCCGGATCACACCCCGCCGCGGTTCGTAGAAACGGCACAAGAGGCTGGCGATGGTCGTCTTGCCGCCGCCGGTCGGCCCGACCAGCGCGATCGATTCGTTCTCATGCACCCGCAGGGAAAAATCCTCAAGCACCGGCTCGCCCTCCTTGTACCAGAACGAGACCCGCTCGAACTCGACCTCTCCGCGCAGCGTATCCGGAGCGTGCGCGCCGGGCCGGTCGACGATCTCCGGCCGGGAATCCACCAGCGAGAAGGAGCGTTCGGCGGAGGCGATGGCGTGCTGCATTTCTGAGAACACACGCGCCAGATCCTGCACCGGCCAAAGCATGAAAGTGACGTACCCGATGAAGGCCTGTATGGTGCCGATGGAAATCGCCCCCTGCACCGCCTGCGCGCCGCCGAACCAAGCCACCGTCGCCAGTGCTATGGCGCCGATCCCCTGCACGACCGGAAGGAACAACGCCGAAAGCCAGGCCGCGCGGAACCCGGCGCGATACATCTCGTCGGTGCGACCGCGGAATTCGCGCAGGTTCCGCTCCTCGCGCCCGAGCGCCTTGATCACCCGCACGCCGGTGATGGTCTCATTAAAGGAAGCGGTGATCTTCGAATTCACCTGGCGTACCTTGCGGTACTGGCGGATGATGCGCTGTTTGAACAGCGCGCCCGCCAGCACCAGTACCGGAATGGTCAGAAAGACGAGGATCCCCAGATCCCATTTCAGGTAGAGCATGAAAGCCATCGCCGAGATGATGCTCATCGTCGCCCAGGTGGAATCGAGCAGCCCCCAGGTCACCAGATCGGCCACCTTCGACGGATCCGAAGTAACCCGCGACATGATCCAGCCCACCGGCGTGCGGTCGAAGTAGCTGAAGGAGAGTTCCTGCAGCCGGGTGAACATGCTCCGGCGCAGGTCGTATTGAATCCGCTCTCCGAGCAAGCCGGCAAGATAGATGAAGGTAAAAACCCCGGCCGCCTGCAGGATGGACATGAGGATGAACAGCCCGCCGATCCACCACAACGATTCCGGTTTTCCGGGCGTGACCGCATTGTCGATCACGAGTTTTTTCAGGTACGTGAAGACGGAATCCGAAAGCGCCACGAGCGCCACGGTGGTGAGGAAGCCAAAGAACCATAATTTCCTGCGAGCGGCCAGGCCGAGCATCCTCCGCAGGGTCCGGGTATCCCAGGATTCCTGAAATTCTTCTTCTTCCCATTGATCGATAGCCATTGCATCTTCTCCATGTAAACATTCAAACGAAACGTATTATGATCGTCATCCCGGCGTGATCCCAGCCGGGATCCATCCCATGCGTCCAGAAAATACTCCATCGGTTCCTGGATGCCGGCTGAGAACACCCTCGCTTCGCGATCATTCCCACTCAGAAACCAAATTCGAGTGGGAATGCTCCGCGAGGGCAGGCGCCGGCATGACGATCGCTATCCCCCCGCTTCGGCTTCGAGCGCTCCCTCGACTTCGTCCTCGATCCGGGATTGCAGGCGGAAGATCTGCCGATAGAAACCTTCCTGTTCCATCAGCGCCGCGTGAGTCCCGGATTGAATGATCCGGCCCTTGTCCAGGACGAGGATCAGGTCGGCGCGCATGACGCTTTGCACGCGATGGGCGATGATGAACGTCGTCCGGCCCAGCATCAGGCGCTCGAGCGCCTGGCGGATTTCGGCTTCCGTTTCGGAATCCACCGACGAGGTGGAGTCGTCCAGGATCAGCAGGCGCGGGTCTTTGAGCAGGGCGCGGGCGATCGCGATCCGCTGGCGCTGGCCGCCCGAAAGCGTGACGCCTTTCTCCCCGACCAGGGTCCGGTAGCCGTCCGGCAGCCCGAGGATCACCTCGTGGATCGCGGCCGCCTGCGCCGCCTCCACGACTTCCGAATCCGGGACTTCGCGCTCCACGCCGTAGACGATGTTCTCCCGGATCGTGCGCGAGAACAGGAACGGCTCCTGCTCGACGATGCCGATCTGCTTCCGCAGGAAGCGTTTGGGGTACTCGCGCAGTTCCACCCCGTCCAGGAGGATGCTGCCGGACGTGTAGTCATGGAAGCGCGGCAGCAGGTTGACCAGCGACGTCTTTCCGGATCCGGTCGGACCGAGGAGCGCCACCGCCCTGCCGGGCGCGCAGCGGAAGCTGATCTCGTGCAGGATGCCGGTTTGGCCGCGGTATTCGAAGCCGACGCCGAGGAATTCCACCTCCCCGCGCAGGGGCGCGGCCGGCGAAACGGTTCCCGCATCCAGATCCTCCTTCGGTTCGCGGAGGATCTCGTGCGTCCGGTAGGCCGAGACCAGCCCGTTGGAAGCGTGCACCACCAGCCGGCCGAGGTCGCGCATCGGCCAGATCAGGTAGACCACCATCCCGGTATAGGCGATGTATTGCCCGACGGTGATCTCGCCCTGGATCGCCATCACCGCGCCGAGGGTAAACCCGGCCAGCACCTGCGCGGCGCAGAGAATGTCGGTCGACGGCCAGAAGAGCGCATGCATCAGCAGCAGCGCCCGGCCGCGGCGGAACTTCTCGGTGTTCTCCTTTTCGAACTTCGCCGTTTCAAAATCCTGCTGGGCGAAGGCCCGCACCACACGCACCCCGGCCAGGTTCTCCTGCAGCATGGTCGACAGCACCGCGTCCTGATCCTGGTATTCGTCGTATACCTTCGCAACCTTGCGGAAGAAAAAGATCGAAACGGCGATGATGAAGGGCACCACCACGATCGACGCGAGGGCCAGCTTCGGATTGAGAAACAGCAGCGCGGTCAGGTTCACCAGGAACAACATCGCGATCCGCACCACGCCGATGGCCTGGTCGGCGAAGAACCGGCGCACCGCGTCCACGTCGGACGTGCTGCGCTGGATCAATTCCCCGGTGGGCATCCGGTCGTGATAGGAAAACGACAGGTGCTGGATGTGGTCGTAGAGGGTGTTGCGCAAGCGCCGCGCGACGCCTTCCGACGCCCCGGCCGTCGACCGCCCGCTGAGAAAGGAAAACAGGCCTTCCGATAGCGCGAGGCCGATGATTCCCGCCGCCATCATCGGCAGCAGGCTGGCATATACCGTCTGGCCGACAACCCTATCCACCAGAAAACCCAGAAGGTAGAAAGTGCCGGTCTTTGCGGCGCCAGCGCCAATTTGTGAGAACATCGCAAAAAGGTACAAGCCGCGGAAGCCCGATGAGTATCCCCACAAGATACTCAGCCTTTCAGCCACGGATCCGGTTTTTTCTTCGCGTTTTTCAGCCATTTCGACCTCATATCTATGAAAACAAAAACCACGGTTTTTATCGATTCCGTGGTTAAAAAAAAACCACGGGCTCTTTGTTGCGCCCGTGGGTCGACGACGAGAGAATAAGCTACCGGTCTACAGGCGCAATCCGAGAAGGCAGAATGGAATCACCACCCGCCGCCTCCATTTTCAACACCGTTTCGAACTCCTTGTACATATAATGCGCCTTTCTGTTGGAATGCAGCGAATCTACCACGCCCCGGGAAAACGGTCAAGCGGGAAAAGGAAATATCCCCTCGCCCGCGGGTCAGTCTCCCTTGTACAGCGATGCCTCGCGGAACCATTGAGGCTGCCGGATCCGGTTCTTGCGGTAGAAGGATTTCAAGCGCTTCCAATTCTTCGACCAGCGGCCTTTATCCTTGCGTGACGGGGGCAAAATTCCCAGGAACCGCAGCGCATTCCATCCCACGAAATCCGCCATCTCATTTTTCGTAAATATTTTTCCCTCTTCCAGCACCCGCGCGTAGCGCTCTTTGAATTCTTCGTAATGCTCCACCCGCGCGATGACGTGCCAGTCAATGCCGAACAGCAGACGCTTTTGGATGACGCCCGGGAAATCGCGGCACATGGCCGCATACGCCTCACGGTATTTGGGAATGTTCTGATCTTCCATCACCGGATGGTGCGCCACATCCACATACAGATTCGGGTACCGGGTCAGCATTTCGGCCGTCTCCCGGACCCAATGGACCGGTTCTTCCCGACCGGACGGGGAATCCGAAGCGCGGCCGGGGGAACCCTCAACCCGCCGCCGGAAGGCCTGCCAGGGACGGTCATAGAAATAGTGCCGCGGGGCGGTAATATATTCCTCAGGCCGGCTCCACCCGAAGTGCGCCAAATTGACGTGCAGACGGGGATATCGCGAAAGGACCGCGCTCCAATAGCGCGGGCTGGCGAAATCGAAGCTGGCCCGCGGGTAGGCCTCGATTCCATCGTGTGTGCAGTGGGCCGTGATCGGGACCTCCTCCCGCTCGCAATACCGGTACAGGTCCGAAAGCACTTCGTCATACTGCGCCCCGGTAAACGCTTCATATCGCGGCATGCCGTTCCGGCGAAAGATGCTCCGCCGCTGGGAATCCACGACGGCATTTCCGAGCGGGCGGTACCCGAGCGGGTTATAGACCTTGATGCCGATGAATCCCTTGTTGCGGACGGCTTCCTTTGCGGCGTCCAGTGAGCTGTACTTTTCCCTGGGTCCGCCGTCCCCTTCGCCGGGCCCCGGCAGCTTGGCCCGGTAGGCGAGTTCGCGGGTAGGGTCGAACGGCGCGAAGGGATGGACCCTGCCCTTGAAGGGAAGCACCACATCCCGGTACACCGCATCAATCTGTTCCACGATCGGCTGCAGTCTTCGGGAGTGCTTGAACCCGTACTCGAAATCCACCATCAGGGGGACGGATAAATCGATCCGGTCCTGTTTGAATTCGCTGAACATCCAGTGTGTGATCTCTTCCATATCGCCCAGGGAGAGGATATCCGCCCAATGGCGGTAATTCTTCCCGGTGTAGGCAAAGGTGATCTGTTTCACGAGATCGACGATCCATCCATGGCTCTCCCCGCGGATGGCGTTTTCGATTACGGTGAAAAGGACCGGCGCCAGCAGCCGGATATACCATTCCGGGTAGGTGCGCGAAAGCAGGTAGCCCTTGAGGGGGATATCCTTGCCGCGGAATATGTGCGCGTGCACATCGATAATCGGCGCCATCCCGGCCTCCCTGTTGGTTGGATGGAATAAGTGGATATGGAGTGAAAATGATTGTATCCTTATCCCTGAATCTGGCAAATCGGGATCAAGCCCCGGCTTGGCGGCATAGAGGGAAAAAGAAACCACAGCCGGGTATGGCTGTGGTTTCTTGAATATCGCCTTGCCCGCCCCCTCCTCAGTCCTCCCCCGTTAGCCGAAGAACAAGAGCGGCTAACGGGGGAGGATTCTTACGATAAATTCATCACCCGACCGAAGAACAATAGCGGTAAACGAGGGAGGATTCCTACGACGGATTCATCACCCGGCCGAGGAATAGGATCGTGCCGGTCGGATTGTCCCGGATCACGAAGATGAACGGGCGATCCACGGAGAAAACTTCCGGGACACCCATGGTGCCGATCACCACGGTCGACGCGCCAGCCTCGGTTCCCTGCTCGTCCACGGAAATGAATGCTTTGTGCAGAATGGCCGACAGATACAAATCCCGCGCGCCATCCATCCCCGAGAAATCCGCCAACTCCGCAATAAAAGCATCCTCCATGCCCAAAATCTGCAATCCATCCGCCAATCCCATCGACCAATCGAATGAGAATTTCGGCATAGTAAATGCAGTGAATTCCACTTCCTTCATTGCTTCGTACGTCTTTTCTATCAAACCGGCATCCAGATTTTCTTCCATCTCACGGAATCGGTCTTCGTCTGGAAGTATGATCATCATGGAAAGCTGCCCTCCGGCGTACGGTAGTTCCACGCCGGTATAACCATCCCCCTGCATCTCCTTCAAGTCAAGTATCGTCAGCATCATAGGCACATTCACACTCCTTCCATCCAACAGGTGGAAGGTGCCGTCCCTGGTATCTTCCGGGGCAAAAGGATGCCCCCAGGCGGCCTTGAAATACACGGCATTGGCCAGGACCAGCCGGGTCAGCGGGTCAAGCATTCCCACCGGGATAATTTCTTTTATTCTTTGCTCCGTGGAGCGGCCGACCCAGTCGTTGATCGCCAGGCGAACGGCGTCGGGATCCTTCTGGAAATCCACCGAGAATATTCCGGCGCCATAATTCCGCGCCAGCAAATCCAGGAAATCCTGTTCGAAAGGCGTCCCGCTATGCCCCCACAATGAATTCACGACGCTCAACCGGAATGTCTCATCGGATTCCGCGTTTTCGTCTTTGGAACGGCCATCCAATTCCAGGGCCAGCCGATTGAACGCCGCCGACAACCGGTCCGGCGGGAGGAGGAACTCCAAAGACTGTGCCATCTGGCCGGCCGTTTGGTCCTTTGCCCCGGCATATGTCATCGACAACGCGAGGGATATGCTGTAGGGGGAATAAAACAGGTTCTCCTCTCCCGAGTCGATCTGCTTATACAACGAAAAAGCAAATTTGGTATTGCCCTTCACCAGTTCCGCCAAGTCGGAATCCGGCACCTGCGGGGACAAATCCCGAGGCAGATCCGATTGCACATCCTGGTATTGGGCCGGGGCGGAAGCCGTCGGCATCGCCGTGGCTTCCGCAGGATCAACCGGCACCGCATAATGCGAATCGGCGGCCGGAGCCGCGGAGGCGCAAGCCGGAATCCACAACAGCGTAACAAGCAGAATAGCCATAATACCTATGTTTCGTTTCATGGGGTCTCCTTCCTTCTCCTCTGGCTTCCCCTGTTTCTCCCAAGGCGATACATGGGGAGGTGGATTATAACGGATTGCTACTCCGGCCTCGGAAATGATTTTCCGGCCGGATTCCCGCAGCGCGGGAAATAGTAATGTGACCGGCGTTGACACCATCGGGGCGTACGCAATAACCATAAAGA
>JBAVFZ010000414.1:0-5231 GCA_049684495.1 Anaerolineales bacterium
GTGCCGATGTGAATGTGAATTGGCGCGGGTTCCGGCGGCGCGGCGGAGACGGCCGGAGCGGTAAAAGCGGCCGGCGGCTTCATCGCGGGAGACGGCAGGATGACCGCTTCCGTTTCCGGGAGCGGAGGGATGACCGTTTTTCCACGCGGAGCGCTCTCGGCATAATCCGATCCCCGAAGAATAGGCTTGAGAGGGGAAGCATTGACCGGCGCAGACGGAATCGGCATGGGATGGGGTGGCGAAACTTGAAAGGATGCCATCCGTAACGGTTGTTCGATTATCTTCGGACCGGGATCAATTGCGGAAACCGGTTGCCCGTCGCCCGGTTCGATATTCCCCGATGGTTGTGCGGTTGAGACATCCTCCGCAAGCGGGGAAACCGGTCCGATAGGAAATTCCGGCCGAAATTTGCCCGACGCGCGATCGAACGGATTCGAAACAGGGGAAACATTCGGGATGATTGGCCGGTCTTGGAGCAAAGGTTGTGCCGGAACGGGCGCCGATGGCTCGGCGGAAAACGTTTCCAGCGCCGGGAAAAGCGTCTTCTCGGTTTTGGGTAGGGCATCCGAAGCCGGGTCCGGTTGTCGTTCGGGAGGCGCAAAGGGTCCCGGTGGGGTGAGATCAACAACCTGCGGCGGCGGGAAATTCGGTTCCCCGGGGCCACTTAAAGGAAGGAAGTATGAATGGACGCCCGCGGTGCCTGCCGGGCGCGGAGGCGCAGCCTCCGGCTGCATTTCCAAGTGCGGTTCTTGCGCCGGTTGGCGTGGATCGGCATGAGGAACGATCACCGGCTCCATCTCCGCCCTTGGGGATGCTTGCGGCGTATCAGGCACCAGGGGTGATACGCCCGCAAGCGGCTGGGGTTGGGCTTCCGGGGGTGCCTTTGCGCCGCGCGGTTTTTCTTCAGGCGCCGCTTGGGGGAACTTCGGCGGGCGGCCGGGGATGGACAAGTCCGCTGACGGTAAACCTTGTTGGAGGTCCGCCTCCGGCCGGGATGAAATTTCCGAGGCCTCCGCGGGGACCGCATCTTCGCCGGAATCCAAAGGGAGCCGCTTCGGCAAATCCGGCACGGAGGGCGGGGCGCTCGGCGGGCGAAGCGCAGCGTGCGGCGCAAGCCCGGCCCCCCGGCTGACGAGGCGGCTGATAAAATCGCTCACCGGTTCCGCTCCTCGGAAAGCGCTTCCTCCAGGAGATACAAATATCGCCTTCTCTTCCGGGCGGTCATGTTCATGATTTCCGTTTCACTCCAGTGATAATAGAAAGCCAGCAGATGCACTTCACGGTACAGGTTCTCCGACAGGCCCGCGAGTTCCCGAAAAAAGAAATCCGCCATATCGAATACGGTCGAAAAACCGCGGCCGCAATCCGGGCATTTAAGATCCAACCGGGTCTCGGCCTGGGGATCCAGCCCGGCCATGATTTCCGGGAGAGCGCTCACGACGGCCGGCGGCAAGGAATCCAGCGGTCCGCCGTCCGGGTGCCGGGTAACTTCCACGACGCAACGGTTTAGCACCAACCCGGCGGCCGCCGGAAGATCGCGGCGGGCCGTCCCGGCCGCCACCTCCTGGTCGGCTCCGGTGGGGAGACGGAAGCGCACCCGGAACGAATCACCGTTTTCGGAGACCGTGACCTCATGCTGTTCCGGGGCGTCGGCATAGGGAGGTTGGAGCAGGGCGGAGACGGATAATTCCAGATCCATTTTCGCCCCGCACCCGGGCGCCGGGCAGGCAAGCACGCATTGCATCCGCTCACCCAGCGTCAGGCGGCGCAAGTGGAGGAGCAGCGCTTCGCGGTCGCCCACGCTGAGCGCGCCCGCCATCTCCGCCGGAACGGGGGAGAACGGACCCAAGCGGGTGAGGCAGCGGCCGAGGATCAGGGAAGTCCGCCGGGCCGGGATGAGCGATCCGCGGATTTCCGTCAGGACCGCTTCGTCTTCTCCGGTAAGGAATCGCAGGCCCGCCTCCTGGTGCCGAACCCCCTCAAACCACATTCCGCCGGGCAGCGTTACCGCGGCTATGCCGTTCATGCGTTATGCGGACGGCTCGGTGAACGTGCCCTCCGTGGGTTCGGTCACTTCGTAGTCGCGCTCCCATCCCTCATTCTCCAATTTGAGAGTCTGGATGGCGATCGCGTTGGCGTTGGCATCCAGGCCGGGCATGGCCTGGAATTCGGAAACCCAGCAGCGGTACACCTTGTAGGAAATCGCCTTCTGGCCGGCTTCGTTGAATACGTCGATGATGACGTCCTTCCGAAAATCCTTCAGCGACACCTCCGAGCCCAGGCCGGAGCCGAAGTTCCAGACTTTATTCGCCCATTTCTCGAATTCGGTATCGTGGGTCACGCCCCGTTCCAGCGTGATGGCATCGAATTTCGTACGGCCGGGGGATTTCCGGCTGGAGCTCGGGTCTCCTCCCTCGCGGTGTTCCACCATTTCGGTCGTGCGTTTGAGCGCGCCGACCTTGCTTATGCCCGCCACATAGCGGCCGTCCCACTTCACCCGGAATTTGAATCCCTTATAAGGATCGAACCGGGACGGATTTGCGCTGAACTGTGCCATGGGAATGCCTCCTTAAGTTTCGATCTGGCCGGCGATCTGGCTGATTTTGATAATCACGAATTCCGCGGGCTTGAGCGGCGCGAAGCCCACCAGGATGTTGACGATTCCCTGGTCGCGGTCGTTTTGGGTGGTGGTTTCGCCGTCGCACTTGACGAAATAGGCGTCCTTCGGGCTCGAACCCTGGAACGCGCCCTTGCGGAACTGGTTGTGCATGAAAGCCCCGACGTTGAGGCGGATCTGCGCCCAGAGCGGTTCGTCGTTCGGTTCGAAGACCACCCACTGGGTGCCGCGATACAAGCTTTCCTCGAGGAACAGGGCCAGCCGGCGGATGGGGATGTACTTCCATTCGGATGCCAGGCGGTCCGATCCCTGGAGTGTGCGCGATCCCCAGACCAGCCGGCCTACTCCGGACATGACTTTCAAGCAATTTATTCCAAGCTGGTTCAGCTCGCCGATTTCCGGATCGGTCAGGGAGACTTTCAGTTTTGGAACGCCGTTCAGAGTCGCCTCGAGGCCGGCCGGTGCCTTCCACACGCCGCGTTGCGTATCGGTGCGCGCGAATATGCCGGCCACCGCGCCGCAAGGAACATATTCTTCGATCTGATTATCTTTAAGCGGATTGGGCATGCATATCCGGGGGAAGAACAGGGCGGAGTTCTTGCTGCTGGTTCCGATGATGGCAACCCCGGTGGTCGATCCATCCCCTTTCGCATCAGCCTTTTCATCCCAATTCGCGAGCGGATCCACGAGCAGGAACGCGCGCCGTTTCTCGCAATAAGTGGCGGCAGTGCCGACCAGGGTTGCATCAATATTGTCGTCGGACAAATATGGCGGAATGCACAAGATGTTGAATAGATCCGCCTTTTCCAGGGCGTAGAGACCCTGTTTGGCAGTTTCTGTTCCGGAGCCGGTAAAATTGGTGACGCTGAGAACCGCTCCATCGGAAGCTTCATCCGCCAACGCCACTTTAACGCAGGTTGCCGTGGCGTTGTCGTCCCAGATGGTCTTTCCGGCGTCAGGAGTGTCGCCATGGGCGGTCGGCGCGGCGGCAGGCAGGGAACCGCTGACCCGCACCAGCTTCGATTCGTTGGTGAGGACTTTATCGACCTGCCTTTTGTGATTGGACTCCACGGAGACGTTGCGGAATTCCTCGACGGCCCCCGTGTTGCCGTCACGAATGAACAGGTTGAAAAGCAGGGACCCGTCCTCCCCGGACACGGCGGGGCGGACGTGGTGATCCACGCGCGCGCACAACTCGTTGCCCCATGCGCCGGAATACACCGCCTCCAGATCTATATTGCTGAGCTTGACCTTGGCCTTGGCGGGTTTGGCGCCTACGCCGGATTCGGCCTGGTAGAGACGGATGATGATGGCCTGGCCGCCGCCGTTCTGGAAGAAATCCCGAACGGCATAACTCATGGCGCTTTGGATCCATAACCCCCCGAAGATCCTCTCGAATTCCGCGTAGCTGTTGATGGTCGTCGGATCGTCCGTCGGGCCCCTCAGGGCTCGGCCAATGAAGGCGGTAATCGAGGTGGCCACGCCCATGATCGTGCGTACGCCGCTGGGCACCTCTTCGATGTACACGCCCGGATAGGTTGGTGTAACAGGCATGATTAACCTCCTTGAAGGAATGGAAACAGGGGACTTTCCGGTTCTTTAGCGGACGGCCCACCCCGGAAGGCATTCCGGGCGATGATCAAGCGGTTCGGCCCACCAGGATGCTGACTTTGTTATCCGTCGTCGCATTCGCATTGGTGAACGTCAAGGTGTTTTGGGTGTCGTGCAGCAGACTGACCGCCCCTTCGCCGATCAGGATGTGGGGACCATCCAGGGTGATCGCGCCCACCCGGTCGTCGACTTTGTATGTCAAATCCTCATAGGATGCGGCGAGGATGAGCAAAAATTTTGCGCCGTCTCCCGGCTGAACCTCCACCGCGGTGGCGACGCTGTTTTTGGGAATGGTCGCGTCAATTTTGTCGTATGCATCCATCTCGATTGTGTCGGTGACGCTGAGGGTCGGACCGCCGCTTACCTGCGCCTTGAATGACCAAACGATTTTTTCAGACATAAGCCTCTCCTTTCGAATATCCGGTGTTCTATTTCCCGGTTTTTATGCCCTGTCCGGCGTCCGTGGTATTCCGCAGGATTGGTTGTTCTTGGATCTTCCACCCCTTCCGGGAGGACGAGCCTCGCAGGGGATACCTCTTGAGTTTTTATGAGGATGGAAACCTGGATCAATCCCTATTCCGAAATTGGAAACTTGGATGATTAAAAGCCGCGGATCAATTCCCTCCTATTCCCCGGAGGGGGAATCCTCCTGGCTCGCCTCCGGTGTCAAACCGAGAATCCGGCGGATGAGTACCGGGATTTCCTCGATATCCCGAAAATACCTGCGTTCGCCGCTGGTGACGGATTGGATCATTCCCTTCCATTCCATCGTGTTTCCCGGTTCTGCGACCGGGTCCACCATGATCCGGATGATGAAGGAATGATTTGCTCGAAGATCCATGGCCGATCCTGGATTGCGAACAAATAATTACTGAAAAGATCGCGTGTAATATTTTCACAAAAAAGAGGAAGTGCCGATTTCGATGGACTTACTCCCGTCTTCTTGTATATATCAAAGCTCTTTCTGCGCCCTAACCGGGTAATCACCATCGCATCACAGCTC
>JBAVFZ010000415.1:0-6158 GCA_049684495.1 Anaerolineales bacterium
CCCGAATCCCGCGGGGATTGATTATAAAAAAGGCGTCCTTGGGCAATTTGAATTTTTCAACAAGGTGCGATTCAGCTTTTCCCTGGGAAAATGCATCAAGACGGATGCCTCCGTTGCCAGGTTCGACCATTGTCATGGTGTCTATGCGCAATCCCCATTCAAGGCCGAGTTTTATATCACGCCGGCAGTCGGCATGCAGTGCATCCGCCCGGCGCATCGTATTTTTCGTCAGTTCGGTCATCATCGGCGACGAGCGCGCGTGGTAGGTGAAGTCGTCCCCCCACACCGAAACCAGCAGCGGCAGTTTCGGATGCCCGACCTGGGTTTTTGCCTGCGCGGCAACCATCCCCTCCTGCGGGATCCGCATCGCATGCAGCAGATCCGGACGAAGATCCTTCATCCACCGGTTCAATTCCACCGCCCGCGCGTTCACCCTAAACGGCATCCACCAGTGCCGGACGATCGTCGCGGCCGGATGCAAAAGACGGTTCTTGCGCGAGATCTTCACGCCGGAGGGCAGCTCGGGGAAAATCGGCAGCACCCGGAACGACGCCAGCCCCGGCAGAGGCGGCTCCGCCTGCCGCGAGGAAATCCAATGCACCTCGTGGCCGTGCTCCACGAGCCAGCGGATCCAATTGATCGCGATCGGACTGCGCGCGTCGGCCAGGAAAGCGAGTTTCATGCCTTCTTCTCCATCCCCTGCACGGCGAACCGGATCGCTATTAAAAATCCACCAACCATCTTTTCCATGGTCGCCGTTTCCCTGACGATTCTCCGGGATGCCGTCCCCATTCGCTCCAACCGCCGGGTATCGGCGAGCGCTTCGCGCAACACCCGCGACAGCGCTTCTGCATCCCCCGGGGGAAGCCGCCACCCGTTTTCGCCCTCCCGGATCAGGTCGTTCTGGCTTCCGTCGGCTTCCGCCGCGGCAACCGGTTTGCCATACAGCATCGCTTCCTGGAGCGCCAGCCCTCCCGTCCCGGGCATGACAAAAAGGTCCGCCGCCAGGAAGCACCGCCCGAGCGCTTCCCCCCGCAGGTCGCCGGTGAAACGCGCGGCCGGGAAAACTTCCGCCGCCATCCGCTCGAGGCGTGCGCGGTCCGGGCCGTCGCCGGCGATCAACAGCTGGCAGGCGCCTCCCAGGCCGGCGCAGGCACGCAAAAGGTGATCCACTCTCTTCCGCGGTTGCAGCCTTCCCACAAAAAGGATCACCGGCCGCGGATCGAGCGCGAGCGATCCGCGGGCGGCATCCCTTGCGCCGGGCCGCGCCTGCAGCGCTTCCGCCGTTTCGGATTCCACGGCATTGGGGGCGACGAAGATCCTTTCGGAAGCGATTCCCAGATCTTGAAAGCCCTCCGCCCCGCTGCCGCTGTACACGACCAACGCCGCGAATTTCCGATAATAAGACAGCATCCACCGGGAAAATGTTTTTCCCGCCCGCGCCGGACCCAATGTCCAACCGATCACGGGCCTGCCGCGCGCTTTCATCCATCCAAACATGCGCTCGTTCGAAAGGTAGCGCGGGTTGGCTTCCAGGATCAGGATTTCCGGATCCGCCGCCTCGATCCACTCGCTCCATCCGCTCTGCCATAAAAACGAAAAACGCTCATGCCCGAGCCTTTGGTTCACCGCGCGGGTCCAGCGGGCGGCGCGGAGTTCGGCCGCCTGGGGAATCCCCTCGCCCGGGTACGGCTCTCCGGCGAAGATGGAAAGCGCCCCGGGCAGCGACCGTGCCAGCGAATCGAAAAAGGCCGCCCGGTACATCGGCAGGACGCGCTGTTGGAGCCCCGTTCTTTCCGGCAATCCCGCTTTCATCGATTATGCGCTCAGCGATTCCAAATACGACTGGGCGATCCGCCGGATGTCGAATTTGCTTTCCGCGATTTCGCGGGCGCGGCGGGAGTACTCCTGCCAGCGGTCGAGCACGCGGCGACCGGCTCCCCCGAGCGCGTCCAGGTTGCGCGGAACCTCGAGTTTCCACGGATCGCCGTCGTACCTCACCACTTCCCCGCCTTCCCCGACCAGCTCGCCCACGCTGCCCGTATCGAACCCGATCACCGGCAATCCGGCGGCGAGCGATTCGATGACCGCGTTGGGGCAGGAGGGGTTCAGGTCCAGCGTGAGGAAGAGCGCGGCGGTCTTTTGCCGCGCCAGTACCTCCATCCGCGGCCGCATGCCCGGCGTTTCGGGGCGCGGTTCGTATCGCGCCCACTCGCGCTCCCACGCCGGAGTGATGTGCGTGTAGATGCTCAAACGCGCAAGCATGCGCGTCCGGATCAACAGGCGCTCGGCCGCGCGCAGGATCTCCCGCACGGGAGGGTGAAAATCCAGGTTGGCTTCCGCCGCCAGGAGCGTTCCATCGTGGCCTTCCCGCGCCGGCGGGTACTCCGCGAGCGGCACGCCATTGTAGATCACGCGCGCCGCGGCCGCGGCGCTTCCGAATTTGCGTTCCCACAAGCCGCGCGCAAATCCGCTCTGATAAACGATGCCGTCGGCGAAGCGCGAACGGATCACCCGCAGCTGCCAGTTCCAGAGCACGCTGCGGAGGGTGTGCCCGGGCGAACGCGGGCTGACCCGGTACAGCCAGTTAATCCCGTCCAGCCGCTGGATTATGCGCACGCGGTCCCTCCGGCATTGTGCCAGCGCCGGAAGGTCCTTCGTGCCGGCGAACACCAGGACCGCGTCGAGCGGCCGCTCGCGCGGATCGAACGTCGTCCCGACTCCCAGGCGGCCAAGCTCCGCCTGCAGCCGCGTTTGAAACGACGCCGGCCCGCCTCCCCCGACTCGCGGGGTCAGACAGACGCGCATCAACTACCGGGCCGGTCCGTTTTTCTTCGGCCGGACAAGGAACACCGAAAGCACAAAAGCGGCGGCCGTGATCACGCCGATCAAAGCGATCGACGGGATCGCCGGAAAGGCCAGCAAGGCGTAATCCCGCAGGATGTACCAAACCGTGAGCGAAACCGTCGCGACCGCAAAGGGGATCACGATCCGCAGGAACCACGGGTCCTTCTGCTCCTTCTGGGTGACCCAGGCCCAAGCGGCCAGCAGCGCCATCGGGGCGAGCGCGAACAGCCGGTAGCGCGGGTTATCCCATTCGTCGCCGAACGCCCGGTAGGAACCGACCAGCGCGACGACCCAGAAGATCAGCATGAGGATCGTTTCCGGTTTGCGGGAGAGGAGGCCGCGCAGGCTCTTCAGCGTCCCGTACAGGAGTACCGGCAGAATGAGGTACCAGCCCAGGCTGCGGTAGATGTTAAGCAACTGCCAGAAGAACCCGCCTTCTGCGGACATGTTTCGGTAGCCGATCGCGGCGGGGAGTGCCGGCCGGACCAGGCCATACACGGCCGCGAGTATGAACGCCGGCCCCTTTTCCATGGTAAGCAGCACGGTCTGGAAGAAGTCTCCTCCGCCCGCGGATTTCAATTTATCAAACTCATCCCACGCCATGCTGTAGAGGAAGCGGTATTGTTTGAACAGAACATCCCAAGCGGACGGGATGATATCGAGCGCGGAGAGCACCCGGATTACGACCAGCACGGCCACCACCACCCCGGCGCCAATCCACAAAATCCGCCCGATCCTCTGTTTCGGATCGGAGAGCCATAACGCAACCACCGCCCCGCACATAATGCCGAGTATCGCAAACTGGTAACCGACGAGAAAGCCCAGGCCGATCATACTGGTGAGCAGGATGGCCGAATTCCGCCGGCTCGGCAGGCCGGGATCACCCGGAACCGGATCCGTATTCCGAATCACGCCCGCCAGGGCCAGCAAGCCCAGGCTGAAGATCAGGGTCATGTATCCCAATTGCTGGTGGGAGGATCCGATCATCACGGCTTCGGGGAAAACCGCCGCGATTAACGCCGCCGTCTTGGCCACACCGGGAGGGAATAATCCCCTTGCCAGACGGTAGACGGCGATGACGGTGAGGGATGTTAACACCGAGGCGAACAGGCCCAGCAGGAGAGTCCGTTCCACGTCCGGGCTGAGCAGCCGGAAGACGACCACGCCCATCGTCGTGATGCCGCCGGTGTTATCGCCCGGCCCGCGGTTAAAGGCGTCAATCAGGTTGTTGCCGGGTTGGGCGGCGTTCCAGGCGGTGTCGACCGCATTGATCGCATCCAGCTGGACAAGGCCTTTCAAATTCCGGTTGGAGGAGTATCCCCAGAGCAGCAGCGCGATCGGCGCGAGGATCAGGAAGGCCATCCGCGAACCGAGCGCCCACCAGCCGCATTTGCGCGCGAACGCCCCCTCGTCGCCGGCGAGGAACAGGCGGTTGCACAATTCGATCAATCCGAACCCCAAAACCATCGGGATGATGAACACCAGGAAGTTCGGCCAGAAGATGTTGGCATCCCACCACGGATCGCCCCGCAGAGCGGCGCCTTGCGAAGCCGCAAGCGCGGCGGCGCTCACCAGGGCGGCCCCGATCAGGATCACGACTTTCCATTGAATCTTCATATGCTCTCCTCCAGGATGTCGGCGATCCGCGGAGCTGCGTGCCCGTCGCCGTAGGGTTGAATGGCTTTCGACATGCGGTCATATTCCTTCCGGTCGTCCAACAGCCTGGACGCCTCCTCCACGATCCGCGCGGTATCCGAACCGACCAGCCGGACCGTTCCGGCGCTGACGCCTTCCGGGCGTTCCGTCACTTCGCGGAACACCAACACCGGCTTCCCCAATCCCGGCGCCTCCTCCTGCAACCCTCCGGAATCGGTCAGAACGATTTCGCACCGCTTCAGCAGATGCACCATCGGCAGGTATTCCAGCGGGGGCAGCAGGGAAATATTTTCCATTTGCCCCAGCATTTTCCGGACGGGCTTTTCCACGTTCGGATTCATATGGACCGGATAGATCAGCTGAACTTTGCCGTCGTAGCGCTGGGCCAGCAGGCGCAGCGCTTCGCAGATCCTTTCCAGCGGCGCGCCGAAATTTTCCCGGCGGTGGGCGGTGACAAGCACCCAGCGTTTTTGCGGCGGGATGCCCGCCAGCGGGCTCCGGGATACGTCGAACGGCCGCTCGGCGGCGAAATGCAGCGCGTCGATGACCGGATTGCCGGTCACATGAATGGCATCCCCCGGCACTCCCTCCCGCAGCAGGTTCTGCCGGGCTTCCTCGGTCGGCGCGAAGTGCATATCCGCGATCACGCCGGCCACGCGCCGGTTGATCTCTTCAGGATAGGGCTGGTATTTTTGTCCGCTGCGCAAGCCCGCTTCCACGTGCCCGATCCGGATCCGGTGGTAGAAACCGACCAATCCGGCGGCCAGGACGGTCGTCGTATCCCCCTGCACCAGAATCCATTCCGGCGCCTCCTGCCGAACGACCGAATCCAAACCGGTGATGGCCGCCGCGGTGAGTTGCGCCAGGGTCTGGTTGTCACGCATCAGGTTGAGGTCGTGGTCGGGGCGGATCTCGAACAGGCGCAGGACCGGATCCAGCATTTCCCGGTGCTGGGCGGTGGCGCATACGCGGGTTGTGAATTTCTCTCCGCGCCGGGCAAGCTCGCGGATCACCGGAGCCATCTTGATCGCTTCCGGCCGGGTCCCGATGATGGATAGGATTTTTCGGCGGGTCATGGGGCGGCGCTGCCCTGCAATCGCCCGTGCCTGTCCCCCAACTGAAAGAAAGTGAATCCACCCGCTTCCCACCGGGCGCGGTCCCACACATGCAGGCAATCGACGGCCAGCGGCGCCGCCATCCGGCGGATGAAATTTTCCGGTTGGAGCGCGCGGAATTCCTTGTGTCCGACCAGCAGGAGCAGCGCCTCGGCCTGGTCCGCGGCTTCTTCGGCGGACAGGGCCCGCTTGCCGGGCAGCGTCACTTCCGGCGCCAGTGGATCGAAGCAGGAGATGATCGCACCGCGCTTGTCCAGCAGGTGGACGATCTCGAGCGACGGGCTTTCCCGGATGTCATCGACATCCGCTTTAAAGGTCAGTCCCAGGACGGCGATCTTACGGGCGGAAAGCATGCCGACCGCTTTTTCGAGATAACGCACGACGTACTCCGGCTGGGAATCGTTGACCTCGCGGGCCGTGCGGATCAGGGGCGTCAGTTCCGGCGCGGATTCGACGAGGAACCATGGATCGACGCTGATGCAATGGCCGCCGACTCCCGGACCCGGATTGAGAATTTCCACCCGCGGGTGGCGGTTGGCG
>JBAVFZ010000416.1:0-7861 GCA_049684495.1 Anaerolineales bacterium
GTGCATGAGCTCCACGGCTTTTAATTCGCAGATCACCGTTTCGGCAATCACCACGTCAAGACGCAATCCCTCATCGAAAATGATGCCATCGTATTGTATGCGGACGGGCGACTGGCGCCGGTATGGAAAATTACGTTTTGCCAGTTCATAACAGAAGCATGTCTCATAAATGCTTTCCAGCAAGCCTGGGCCGAGTCCGGAGTGGACGGCGTACGCGGAATCCACGACGGCTCGGGCGATCAGTTCTTCATTCTCGGGTAGCGGCGGATAATTCATATTTCCCCCTTGAGTCAGTATGCGTATTATGTCACTGGATGAGTATTAATTTACCACAAAAAATAAAATCATAATAAGCATCCTCGTTTCTTTGTGGTATTAAATTCGGGTATGAAACCACGAAGACACAAAGACACAAAGAAAACAAAACACCCGGTTCATTATTCCTTAGTGTCTTCGTGACTTAGCGGTAAATAGAACTTCGACTTAACCACAAAGACACTAAGACACTAAGTAAACAAAGCACTTTGATAGCAATTCCTTGGCGCCTTCGTGGCTTGGTGGGAAATATGCATTTCTTCCGCTTCCTTACACGATCGCCAGGAAAGCCTTCACGGCCGCCGGATCAAAATGGCTGCCGGCCAGCGAACGGATATACGCGATGGTCTTTTCCGCGGGCCAGGCAGACCGATACGGCCGGTCCGATTGGAGCGCATCCCAGACGTCCACCACGGCGAACAGCCGGGCCGCCAGAGGGATGAGACCTTCCTTCAACCCGCGCGGATATCCGGATCCGTCCCAGTGCTCGTGATGGCAGTAGGGGATGTCCAGCGCGGGACGGAGATACACGATCGGCGAGAGCAGCTCGAACGCCTGGACGGGGTGCTGCCGCATGATCTCCCACTCGCGATCATCCAGCGGTCCGGGTTTGAGCAGAATGCCGTCGGGGATGGCCATTTTGCCGATGTCGTGCAGCAGAGCGCCGCGGCGGATGTGGACCAGATCCCCTTCGGAGATGCCCATCGACCGCGCCAGTTTCAGCGTCGTCTCGGTGACGCGCTCGGTATGCCCTTTGGTCTCCTTGTCGCGCAGGTCGAGGGCGCGCGACCAGCCTTCGATGGTGGCGTCGTAGGCCATGGCCAGATCCGTGTTCGAACGCTGCAGGCCGTCGAACATCTGGGCGCTGTCGATGGCAATCGCGGCCTGCTCCGCGAGAGTTTCGAAGAAGCCGGACCAATCCGAATCGAGATTCAGCGGCGTGCGGTAATACACCTCCAGGACTCCCTTGACCTGCCCCTTGGCGATCAGTGGCGTGGCGTGATGCGATACAAATCCTTCTCCGTCGATCAGCGACCGGCGGAAGGTGCCGGTGTCGGTTGCCAGGTTATGGATACTCACCGTGTTCCGTTCCAGCGCGGCTTTCCCCGCCTGTCCTTCTCCCATCCGCAATCGGGTGCCCTCGATCTCCGGCGTCCGAAAGCCGCTCCCGGCGGCGAATATTAAAACCGAGGTCAGCGGATTGAGCAATAAAACCGACGCCGCGTCCGCCTTCAGATGGTCGATCGCCTGCCGGGTGACGACGTTGAGGATTATTCCAAGGTTGACGCTGCCGGTTATGGCCTGGTCGATCGTCCGCAGGGAATTCAATTTTCGCAGGCGATCTTCCGTCTGCTCGAGCAGCGTAACGCGCCGCAGGGAGCTGGCCGTGATGTCGGCGACGGCGGTTAACAATTGAAGATCAAATTTTGAAAGGTCCCGCAGGCTGCCCATCCATAATAATCCGACCGTTTCCCCCTGGGCGATAAACGGCACACAGGCGATCGAGTGGCAATCGCCGACCAATTCGGATCGCAGCGGGCGGGTGTGTTTCCGCACCTCGTTCCTCAGGTAGGGACGACCGTCCGCCAGAGCCTGGGCAATCGTTTCCGAAGAGAGGGCTATGTTCTCGCCGGTGGCGGAAGCCCACGTGCCGCGCCCCATTTCCACCAGCAATTCATGGCGGTTGGGCAGGGGCAGGGTCATCATCACGCCGTTCGCATCCAGCATGGACAGCAATTGATCGAGGATGACCGGGACCATCTCGGCGCGGGTCGAGGCGCCGCGCAAGGCCGCGCTTACGGTTGCGATGGCTTCCAGTTCGCGTTCACGCTGTTTGCGCGCGGTGATATCCTGCACCGTTCCGATCAGCCGGATGGCCCGGCCTTGCGCGCCCAGAATGGGATGTATCCTCGAGGAAAGGTAGATCCGTTTCCCGCCCGGCAATTCCGCTTCCAGATCGTATTCAATATCCTTCTTTTCCAGGAGGGCTTGGCGGGTGTGTTCGTGTAGTTTTTCCCGCTGGTCGGACGAATAGAATTTCGATTCCTCCTCACCGATCGGCGGACCCAGACCCGGATCGCGTTCATACAACCGGTATGTTTCATCCGACCAGATAATTTCCTGTTTTTCGAGGTCGAATTCCCAGCTTCCCACCCGTCCGAGGGCCTGGGCTTCTCTCAACCGCCGTTCGCTTTCCCGCAACGCTTCCTCCGACCGCTTCCGCTCGGTTATGTCCTGGTTTACCCCGAAGGTTTTGACCGTTTTGCCTTTGGCATCCTTGAGGATAAGAAATCGCACCGAAATATCGCCGACGGTTCCATCGGCGTTGATCACCCGGTGCTCCAGCTGCCGGCTGAAATTGGGGTCGTCCGTTTCCAATGCCTTCTGCATTTCCGCTCCGACAATCCCCCGATCGTCCGGATGGATGAAACGCTTCGTATATTCCGCGGAGGTCATGGTATATCCGCCGACCGCGGCGGCGGTTGTCCCGAATAATGCGTAGAATGGGTCGTTGAAGGTGAACAAATCCTTTTCCACATCGTATTCCCACGGGCCGAGGCGGGCGATGATGACGGCATTGGAGAGTTGATGCTCGCCCTTGCGCAGCGCTTCCTCCGCCCGTCTGCGTTCGATGGCATATCGGATCATCCGGCCGAGGATCCGGCCGGTGATATCACCTTTAACCAGATAATCCTGCGCCCCGGATCGCACCAATTTAAACGCCAGGGCATCATCATCCAATCCGGTCAGCAGGATGGTCGGTATTTGCGGCGCGCGGGCGTGCACTTTCTCGAAAGTGGCGGACCCGCTGCTGTCCGGCAGACCCAGGTCCAGGAGGATGGCGTCGACGTTGTTTTCCGCAAGGTGCTTCAGCCCCGTGGCGAGATCGGGGGCACACTCCAGATGGAATGCATGCGCTCCCGGTAGGGCGAGGTTTTCCTTGACCAGCCGGGCGTCACCCGGATTGTCTTCAATCAGCAGGATGCGGATGCCGGTCGGCTCCATGTCTCCGCCTTTCAGGGTTCTTTGCCGTAAAACACGTACCGGTTGCGCTTTTCTTTTGCGCGATAGAGTGCGCTGTCGGCGTGTTTAAACAGCGACTCCCCGTCTATGCCATCGGCTGGATACAGACTGATGCCAATGCTGGTGCCGAGGGAGAATTCCCCCCCGTCCACCACGAAGGGCGCGAACAGGCTCATCAGGATTTTTCGGGCGACCGCCTCGGCATCGCAGCCGGCGGCGGAACCTTCGATGAGGATCGCGAACTCGTCCCCCCCAAACCGGGCGATGGTGTCACTTTTACGGAGGCATCCCCGCAGACGCTGCGCGATCGCCCGCAATACCTTGTCCCCGGACATGTGCCCCAGGGTGTCGTTGACGGTTTTAAAATGGTCCAGATCGAGCAGCAGGACGGCCGCCTGTTGTTTTTCGGATGACGGATCCTTGTTTCTATCGGCGTGCGCCAGCGCGTGATTCATGCGGTCGTAGAACAACGCCCGGTTCGGCAAGTCCGTCAGTTCGTCGTGTGTAGCCAGGTAATAGATGCGGTCTTCGAGCCGCTTGCGTTCGACGGCATAGCGCAGACTGCGGGCGAGGAGAATGGGGTTGAGCTCGTTTTTAACCAGATAGTCCTGCGCCCCCGCCTGGAGCGCCGTAATCGCCGTCTCTTCATTGTCGAGCCCGGTCAGGACAACGATCGAGGCCTCCCTTACTTTTTCACGCAATTTAAATAGCGCGTTCAATCCCTGGCTGTCGGGCAGGTTAAGATCCAGCAGGATTCCGTCCACCTTTTCCTTGTCCAACTGCGCCACACCGCTCTCCAGCCGGTCGGCGGAGATCAGTTCGAAACCCGGTACGACCCGCAAGGCTTCCCGCACCAGGCGTTCATCGCCGGGATTGTCTTCGATCAACAGGACGCGGATGGATTCTTGGTCCATGGCTTGGCTCCTTCGGAGAACTTTCCTACAATTCGCCGTTGGACGGCAACCGGACAATCTCCAGCCAGAAATCTTCGATGGCCTTCACGACCGAAAGGAACTGGGCTAATTCCACCGGCTTGGTGATATACGCGTTGGCGTGCAGATCGTAGCTCCTGACGATATCCTGTTCGGCCTGGGAGGAGGTCAGAATGACCACCGGGATGCGCCGCAATTCCTCGTCGGCTTTGATCTCCCGCAACACCTCGAGGCCGCTTTTCTTCGGCAGGTTCAGATCGAGCAGGATAAGATCCGGACCCTGGACATGGGCAAAGGGGGTTTTCTTGCGCAGAAAATCCATCGCCTGCACGCCGTCGGTGACGGAAGTTAAATTGTTCCGAAACTTGCCGTCCCGCAGGGCTTCCCGGGTCAGGCGCACATCACCGGGATTGTCTTCGACCAGCAGGATTTCGATCGGTTGGCCGACGCTGGACGCCATTTTATTTTTCTCCTAACATGGGCATGGTGAAAAAGAACATGGAGCCTTTTCCGGGTTCCGATTCGGCCCAGATCCGTCCGCCGTGGCGTTGGACGATCTTTTTGCAGATCGCCAGGCCGATCCCGGTGCCGGGGTATTTGCCGCGCTCGTGCAGGCGCTGGAAGATGATGAAGATGCGATCGAGGTATTGCGGATCGATCCCGATCCCGTTGTCGCGCACCGAGAAGACCCACTCGTTCCCCCGCGATTCGCACGCGATGCGGATGCGCGGAGGATCTTCCCCGCGGAATTTTACGCCGTTGGCGACCAGGTTTTGGAACAGCTGGGAGAGTTGCACGTCGTCGGCTGCGACGCTCGGCAAAGGCCCCCGCACGATCACGGCCCGGCTTTCCTCGATCGCGAGTTTCAGGTTATCCAGCGCCCGGTCGAGGGCGGCGTCGGCCGGAACGGGCTCCGGCGGTTTGCCCTTGGTCCCCACTCGTGAGTAGGACAGCAGGTCGTTGATCAGCCGCTGCATGTGTTTTGAGCCGTCGACCGCGTATCCGATGAACTCGTCGGCGTCCTTGTCCAGCCGGCCTTGGTAACGCTGCGCCAGAAGCTGCGTGAAGCTCGAGACCATGCGCAGCGACTCCTGCAGGTCGTGCGAGGCGACATAAGCGAACTGCTCCAGATCCGCGTTGGATCGTTCCAGATCGGAGAGGGTGTTTCTTAACGCTTCCTCCGCTTGCTTGCGCTCGGTGATGTCGCGGGCGATGATCGACGCACCCATTATTTCGCCCTTGGCGTCCTTCAATAGTGAAATGGCCAGAGATACGCTGATTAATTGCCCGCTTTTTTGCCGGCGTTCGGTTTCATACGGTGGGACATGCTCTCCGCGTTTGAGCTTTTCAATAATCTGAGGAATTTCATCTTCATGGCCGGGTGGAACGAGGATCGCTATGGGCCGGCCGATGACTTCGCCTTCCGGATACCCGTAGATTTTTTCGGCGCCTTTATTCCAACTGATGATGATCCCCTCCACCGTCTTGCTGATAATGGCGTCATCCGACGATTCCACGATGGCTGCCAGCTGTTGGCTGTTTTTTTCCGCCAGCCGGCGTTCGGTGATGTCGCGGATGTTGCACTGGATCACCTTCCGGCCGCCCACCGGATACACGTAGCTGACGAACTCCACCTCGATCCGCCGGCCGTCCGCCGTTTCCAGCGGCAAGTTCTCATAATGGACATAGGCTTTCTGCTGCAATTCCAGGAAGTTCGCCTTGCTGGCCACGATATCCTTCAGGAAGCCCAGTTCCCAGACCTCCTTGCCGCGGAATTCCTCCGTCGAAAATCCCAGTAGTTCGATCATGAACGGATTTACATCCATGATCATCCCGGTCTCGGCATCCAGAATTAAAATGCCGTCCCGGGCGGCCTCGAACAGGCGGCGGTAGCGCGTTTCCGAAGCGATTAAGTTCTCTTCCGCACGCCGGCGTTTTGTGATATCGCGGTTGATACCCTGTCGTCCGGCATATTCTCCTTCGGCGGTGCGGACCGGAACGCAGGAATGGCTGATCCAGCGCGTCTCCCCGGATTTTGTGAGAATTCGGAATTCCTGGCTGTGGGCCCCGGATTCCCCCTGCGCTTCCATAGAATGGCTCTCCCCGCTTTTTCGATCCTCCAGCGGCACGATTTTCGCAAGGAGTTCCGAGTCTTCGTAGAATTCCTGCGGCGCATATCCGGTCACCCGTTCGCAGGAGGGGGAGCTATACAGGACCGTCTGGTCCGGTGCGGTCAGATAGATCCAGTCGTTGGCGTTGTCGACGATCAGCCGGTATTTCTCTTCGCTGTCGCGCAAAGCCTCCTTCGACCACCTGCGGTATTCCTTCTCGGTCAAACTCGCCCGCCCCGCGGCGCGCTCCAAGCCCTGCGCCGAGAGCCAGGAGATGGCCGCCACAAAGAAAAATTCGATGACGGGTAGCCAATCCGGCAACGGCCGGCCGGTTTGGAAAGCTACCCCGGCCAGAGCCAGGCTGGAAAGCGCCGCGACCGGGAAGCTCGTCCACGAACGCAACAACTGGCTGGAGAGGAATATCGGCAGAGAGAACAGGATCCAACCGCGCCCGCGGATGACCTGCTCCGGTCCATCGATCATTGCGGCGGCCAGGATCAGGAGCAGGATAAACAGCCATCCGGCCAGCCGGACCGATCCGCGCCGGTTCAACACGTAGAGGACCGGCACGATGACGGTTCCGGCCCCGATAGCGGGGAGCAAGCCCTGCACATCGAGTCCGCCGCCCGGTAATCCCCCATCCGCTGCCAGCACGAAAATCCACGCCAGAAGAATGGCCGATCCGAAAACCGCCAGAAGGGCGTTGAGCAGCCTGCCGCGGCGGGCTGCTTCAGGATCTTGCTCGGTGACATCGAGGATTTTCGTGATCAGCTTTTTCATGGCGCGGCCGTTGGATTTTGGATTATTACTTGGGTGGCGAAGGAAGAAGCTGTTGTTGTTGAAAGGGAAAGTAAAAATTTTTCCAGCCGGGATTCCGCACCAATCCCCGGAGTAGAGGCTAATCTGCCGCGCTTGGCTGGAGGAGGCATATTGCTCGGGAGGCGGGTGAAGATCGGGTTAAGCGTTGCTGTGGGGGGTCCTGCCGCCGGAGAGGCCGATCCACTATTGGCGAGGCGCGAAGCGTGGAGCCATGGAGCGGACCGTACCATAAAGGTATTCCCTTCCATGCCAGGCTATTCCTTTTCCGGTGGTTATGAAGAAGGGAGGCTACAAGGGTAATTTCCCCTTCAGCGGAAGGGCTCACTGGCATCGAACGGAATTGCTCGGTTGGGTCCCGGAAAGGTAACGGGAGACGCTTTCATTATATAGCCGTTCTCAAAACCGGGAAGAGGGGGGCTGGGGTGTATTTCCCCGGGGAATTGGAGGTTTTCCCGGTCCAAACGGCGGCAGTCCAGTGGAATCTATAAACTCGGAGGGATAGCTAAACGCTCCAGATTATTTCTCCACCTATAGGATTAACCAATCCAAAGCGGGGATTGTATCCGCCGGCACCTGCCACAATCTCGCCTGTGTTGCGAAGACCGGACGGCTGAAGCCGAAAGCCGATTATTACCCACGAAAACACAAAGAAAATAATAC
>JBAVFZ010000417.1:0-3871 GCA_049684495.1 Anaerolineales bacterium
ATCAATGGGCATGCTAACAGGAAAAACCGCCCTCATCTTCGGAGTGGCCAACGACCACAGCATCGCCTGGGGAATTGCCCAGGCTTTCGCGCGGGAGGGCGCGCGGCTGGGATTTTCCTACGCCGGCCCGGTTCTCGAAAAACGCGTCCGGCCGCTCGCGGAATCCGTGCGTTCGCGTTTCGTCGAACCGTGCGACGTCGCCGACGACGTCCAAATCGCGACGCTGATGAAAAAAGCCGGCGAGGTTTTCGGCGGGATCGATATCCTCGTCCACTCGATCGGATTCGCGCGAAAGGAGGAACTCACGGGGCCGTATTACAATACCACCCGCGAAGGATTCCGCCTGGCGATGGACATCAGCGTGTATTCCTTCACCGCTCTCGCCCGGGCCGCGCTCCCGATCCTCAATCCGGGCGGCGCTCTCCTGACCCTGACCTACTACGGCTCGGAAAAGGTCACCGCCAATTACAATGTCATGGGCGTGGCCAAAGCCGCCTTGGAATCCTCCGTCCGCTACCTGGCCAACGATCTGGGGCCGCGTCGGATCCGCGTGAACGCCATCAGCGCCGGGCCGATCCGGACCCTGGCCGCGGCGGGCGTGAGCGGGTTCAAGCTTATGCGCTCCCGTTTCCGCGAGGTTGCGCCCCTGCGTCGGCATATTACCATCGAAGATGTCGGCGGTACCGCCGCCTTTCTTTGTTCCGATTCGGCGGCGGCGATCACCGGGGAAGTGGTGTATGTGGATGCGGGTTTTAATATCCTCGGGGTTCCCTCGCCCGAAGACGATGGGGAAGCATAATGCTCCGGTGAAATTTCCGTTTTGGTGGATTCGCCAGCCGGATGGGATAACCGGCGAAGCGGCAGGGTCCATGCTTAAAGATATAATCCGTCTTTAGCGTGCACAGCCGCCGCCGATCTAATAATCACCATGAGACTCCCTCCGCTTACCGGTTCCTTCCTTCACCGACACTACCGGACCCTGCTCCTGATCCTCGTCTTCATCGTCGCCCTGGTCGTGCGGCTCATCGGCCTCTCGGTGAGACCGTTTTGGTACGACGAATTGCAGTCCATGGTTTACAGCAATCTGCCCCTCGGCGATATGCTGCAAAGCGTGATCATTTTCGATCCGCATCCCCCGCTCTATTACCTGCAACTGCATTACTGGATCTTGCTCGGAACCGGCGAGGTGTGGGCCAGGTTGAATTCCGTCCTCTGGTCGTTGCTGGCCGCGGCGGCGTTGTTCATCCTCTGCCGGAAGCTGTTCACCTTCGAGTTCGCCATCTGCTCCACCCTGATCTTCGTTGTGATGCCGATGGGGGTTTTCTACGCCCAGGAAGTGCGGATGTATTCCATGTTGATGTGCCTGGCCGTCGGCAGTTTCTACTTCGCCTATCAATTCCTGAACGTCCATCCGGGAACCCGGGCGAGCCTCGGGCTGTTCGGATTCACCGCCGCGTTCCTGTATACGCACGGCTCCGGCTTCCTGCTCCTCGTCTCCCTCGTCGCTTATGCCGCCGTGGTCTGGATGATTGAGCGAAAGATTACGCGTCAGGTTTTTTCCCGCTTTCTATTCCTGCTGGGATCCGCCGGCCTGCTGTACGTGCTTTGGCTGATCAAAGGTTTCTTCTTCTCCATGGAACACCTCCAACGCCCCGGTTTCCAGGAGATGATGGATACCCTCACCAACCTCATCATCGGATTTCTCGCCAACCCGGTTTGGCTGCATTGGCTGGCCATCCTGGTGGTGTTTCCGGGTGTCCTGTACGCCCTCATCCGCGGCGGCGGGGATAAAATCCGGCCGATCGCCGCCGCCTTTATCCTCATCCCGGTCATCTTCTGCCTGGTTATCAGCTTTTTCCTTAAACCTATTTGGCATTACCGGTCCTTGATCTATACCCTTCCGTTTCTCAGCATGATGATCACCTGGGTGGTGTTCCGCTTTTCCGCGTGGATCGGAAGGCGGAAGACTCCCGCCTGGGTCATCCGGTACGCCATCCTCGAATCGATCGTCCTTCTGCTCTTTGCGGGATCCCTCGCGCAGCAATACTGGTACGCGTACCCGTGGGATATCCGCGGTGCGGCCAATCAACTGCGCCAAATCACCCAACCCGGAGATATCGTTTACGTGGTCCACCCGCGGCTGTTCTGGGGAATCAACTGGTATTGGGGTGGACCCGGGGACGGGTTCAATCCGCTCGGGTTCGAGTATTCCGTGCACAACTCGAATGGAGCCTACCTGCTTTATCCCGTGGATCCGGAGGCGGTCGCCCCGGGCCGGACATTCTGGCTCGTCTACCGTGATACCGACAACATCGAACCGCTGACATCCGAGGATCTGGAGTTCATCACTTCCTTTGATCACGTGGTGATCGCCAAACTGCGGATCCCTTAAACCCGATGCATGCACAATGGCTTCCCTCCCCTGCCCTGGTAGACGCCTCACCGCTCCTATGGACCGATTTGCCCGATCCGCGGCCCGGACCCGGCCAGATTACGATCCGCGTCTCCGCCTGCGCGGTGTGCCACACCGATCTGCACACGGTCGAAGGTGAACTGCTCCCTCCGCGGCTTCCGGTCATCCCGGGCCATCAGGTTGTCGGGGAGGTCGTCGCCCTGGGGCCGCAGGCCGCCGGCTGGTCGGTCGGGGAACGCGCCGGCGTGTTCTGGTTGCACCATGCCTGCGGGCAATGCGAGTTTTGCCGGCGTGGCGAGGAAAATCTGTGCCCGGCGGCGGAGTTCACCGGCCTGCACCGGAACGGCGGATATGCGGAATACATCCTGGCCCAGGCGGATTTCGCGCTCCGGATTCCGGAAGCGTTCGACGACGTCCACGCCGCCCCGCTGCTGTGCGCCGGGATCATCGGTTACCGTTCGCTGCGCAAGGCGGAAGTGCAGCCGGGGGAAACCGTCGGCCTATTCGGATTTGGCGCCAGCGCCCATCTGGCCATCCAGGTTGCACAATATTGGAAATGCCGTGTATTCGTTTTCACCCGCAGTATCTCCCACCGTGAACATGCCCGGTCGCTCGGCGCGGAATGGACGGGCGCCGCATCGGATACGCCACCCGCCGCTTTGGACCGCGCCGTAATCTTTGCTCCTTCCGGCGCCATGGTTCCCGCCGCCCTGGAAAAGCTTCGTCCCGGCGGCACGCTCGCCATAAACGCCATCTCGATGTCAGACATTCCCCCGCTTCCCTACGCATCGGTGTATGGGGAACGAACCATCCGCAGCATTGCCAACGCCACGCGTCGTGACGCGGCGGAATTTCTGAAACTCGCGGCCGGAATTCCCATCTAGGTCACCGTCCAAACCTTCTGCCTGAAGGAAGCGAACCATGTTCTCCGGCTCCTAAAGGAATCGAAATTGGACGGTGCCGCGGTTTTGTTGCCGTAATCGGAAGGCCCTTCGGCTGCTGGAAAATGCGGCGGTCAGCGATTCTGTTTTCGGGGGATAGGCTGCCCCGCGCAAAGGAATCACCCTCTGCATGAAGGAGTAAACGTCGTAAACTGGGAAAATTCTCTCACCCTAAGGGGGCTGAAAGGTACCCTAAGGGGGCTGAAAGGTACCCTAAGGGTGCTGAAAGGTACCCTAAGGGTGGAAAAATACACCCTTAGGGTGTCGTAAAGTACCCTTAGGGTCTTGATATCGGGCGAAAATGATCCACATCGGCACTTCCGGTTTTTCCTACAAGGATTGGGTCGGGCCGGTTTATCCGGAGAAAATGCCGGAGAAGGATTGGCTTTCCTTCTACGCGACTCAATTTTCCACCGTCGAATTAAACGTAACGTTCTACCGTCTACCCTCCACGCGCAACATCGACGCCTGGCTTCGGAAAACTCCGGACGATTTTTTATTTACGGTTAAAGCCTTC
>JBAVFZ010000418.1:0-4225 GCA_049684495.1 Anaerolineales bacterium
GAAAGCCGCCAGGCTGACCCCGATCACGTCCAGCCAAAGGGCGAACGGGATTGCCGCGCTTCCAAACAACCTCTGCATGAACGGAAGATAGGTGAACCCGACCTGGATCGCGGCCATCAGCAGCGCGCCGCCCAGCGCCCAGGGGTTGGAGAGCAATCCGATCTGGAACACGGAGCGCGTCAGCGAGCGCGCATTGAACAGGTAGAGCGCCTCGACGAAGATGATCACGTTCACCGCCACCGTGCGCGCCTCCCCCAGCGACGCTCCCCGCGCCAGTTCGTATTCGAACAATCCGAACGCGCCCGCCAGCATGAGGCTGCTGACCAGAAGGATCCTTCCGACGAGCACGCCGTCGAGGATCGGCGCGTCCGGATTGCGCGGCGGGCGCTGCATGATATCCCGCTCCCGGGGCTCCAGCGCAAGCGTCAGCCCGAGCACGGCGGTGGTGATCATGTTGATCCACAGGATCTGAATCGGCAGGATCGGCAGCACCGCCCCGGTGAGAATCGCCGCCACGAGGATCATCCCCTGCCCCACGTTGGTCGGCAGGGTCCAGGCGATGAATTTCGTCAGGTTGTCGAACACGCCGCGGCCTTCCTCGACCGCGGCCTCGATCGAGGCGAAATTATCGTCGGTGAGGATCATGTCGGCCGCTTCCTTGGCCACATCGGTTCCGGTGATCCCCATCGCCACCCCGATGTTGGATTGCTTCAGCGCGGGCGCGTCGTTGACTCCGTCGCCGGTCATCGCCACCACGTTCCCGCGCGACTGCAGCGCCTCGACCAGCCGCAGCTTCTGCTCCGGCGCGACGCGGGCAAAGACGTTCGTCGTCTCCGCGCGGTCCATCAGTTCCGAATCGGAAAGGACCGCCAGTTGGGCGCCGGTCAGCACCTCGCCGCAATCCGCAGCGCACAGCCCGATCTGCGAGCCGATCGCCGCGGCGGTGAGCGCGTGGTCGCCGGTGATCATCTTCACCGCGATCCCCGCTCGTCGGCATGCCGCCACCGCGGCCACCGCCTCCGCCCGAGGCGGATCGATCATCCCCTGCAGGCCGAGCAGGGTCAGCCCGCCGATATCCTCATGCCGGAGGTTTTGGCGGCCGGGAAGATCCACGCGCGCGAAAGCCAGCACGCGCAATCCGGCGGCCGCCATGCCCTCCGATTCCGCCTGGAAATAATCCGCCCCGCATTCCCGGATCGAACCATCCGGGGCGAGCGCCCGCGCGCAGCGGTCGAGCAGACGTTCCGCCGCGCCCTTCACATACACAGCGCCGGTTTCGTGCAATGTGGCCATATATTGGTGCTGCGAATCGAACGGGAGGGAATCCAATCTCCGCGGATGGGCCGCGGGATCCAGGCTCAGGCCGGCTTTGCCGGCCGCCGCCAGCAACGCGCCCTCGGTCGGATCGCCGAACACCGTCCAGCCGTCCTTCCCGCGCTCCAGGCGGCTGTCGTTGCACAGCCGCCCAGCCAGCAGAGTCTCTCGCGCGGCGGCGTCGGCTTCCCATCCGCCTCCGATCCCGCCCTCGGGCGAATAACCCGCGCCCTCGACGGCGCAGGAACCGCCGAGCGTGCAGATTTCCTTCACCGTCATCTGGTTCTGGGTCAGCGTCCCGGTCTTGTCGGAACAGATCACCGTTGTCGAGCCGAGCGTTTCCACGGCTGGGAGGTTGCGGATGATCGCGCTCCGGCGGGCCATGCGGGAGACGCCGATGGCGAGGGTGACGGTCACCGCCGCGGGCAATCCTTCGGGAATCGCCCCGACCGCCAGCGCGATCGCCGCCATCAGCGTATCCACCACGGATTGCCCGCGCGCCACGCCGATCGCGAAGGTCACGCCGGCCAGCGCCAGGATCGCCACCAGCAGAATCCGGCTGAACCGCCCGAGTTTGCGGGTCAAGGGGGTCTGAAGTTCGGCCGCGGAGGAAATCAACTGCGAGATGTGGCCGATCTCCGTGTCGTCGCCGATCGCCGCGACGGCGCCGCGGCCCGTCCCATAGGTGACCAGGGTCGAGGCGTACGCCATGGTCGTGCGTTCGGCCAGAACCGATTCGGACGGACAGGCGGCCGCGGCGTCCTTTTCCACCGCGGCCGATTCACCGGTCAGCGCGGCTTCGGCGATCCGTAGGTCGCGGGTCGCCAGGAGTCGCAGGTCGGCCGGCACCCGCATCCCGGCCTGCAGCAGGACGATGTCCCCCGGAACCAGTTCCTCGGCTGGGATGCTCTGCGTCTTCCCGCCGCGCACCACCTCCGCCTCGGCGGTCATCGCCCGGGCCAGCGCCGCGATGGATTCCTCCGCCCGGGCTTCCTGCGCGTACCCGACGACCGCATTGACCAGCACGACGCCGAAGATGACGCCCGCATCCAGCGGATCCTTGAGCACGGCGGTAAGCGCGCTCGCCGCCACAAGGATCAAGACCAGCGGATTGTTGAATTGCTGGAGGAATTTGATAAGCGGGCTCTTCCCCCGGCGCGGGGTGAGCCTGTTCGATCCCATCCGCTCGCGCCGGTGCCGGATCTCGAAGAGATCCAATCCGCGGTCGCGATCCGTATCCAGGATCTCGAGCACCTCTTCGGCGGGCAGATGATGCCAATGGCGTCCCAGTAGATCCTTCATGAGCGCTCCTCCCGGCATCATCCGGCGGACGGTTACTCCGCCGAATCATTTGGCTCGGCAGGCATGGTCTTTCCCGTGCCGATTCGCCGTAGTGAAAAAATACCACAAAGATGCGAGGGCGCAAAGGTGCAAAGGTTTTCGCCTATCCCTCGGGATTTTTCCGGCGCCGGCGTTGCCATCCCGGCGGCTCCTCCTCCGACGGACCGGTTGATAAATACCCGACAATCATGCCCCGCCGGCCGGACCGCTGGAAATAATACCTGTATGACTCTCATTTTGCTGTTCGCAGACTCCCGGGAACTGGAAAAATCATGCATTAGGAGCTTGCCGGAAGCGGGTATGAAATCCTCCCCGCCGCGGACAGGATGACGGGTATCCAGTTCTTCGACAGCCGGCGGATACGAATGCATCGGTCCGGTGCGCGAGGTGTACCTGCGCGAGGCCAAAGCCGGGGGAGAGGGCGGCAATCCGAATGATCCGGAGACGGTGACCGAGATCCAATTCCCGGTGAAGAAGAAGTAACCCCCTCTCAATCCTCCCCCATTTAGCGCAACTCGCTAAATGGGGGAGGATATCGGATGGGGAGGGCTGGAGGAAGAAGGGAGGCCGCGCGTCGCCCCGATGCGGATTATTCGGCTGCGGCGGTGTGCTCGGCCGGGTTGGGGGAAATCATTTCCTCGATGGACCCAATCGTTCTCTCGAGCGCCTCATACTCGGCAGGGCCCAGCGGTCCATTCGATTCGAGTGAAAAATAATACACCGCGGCGGAAGCCTGGATGAAGTAGATGTATCGAAGATGGTCCTGCTTGGGAAAGGACCGCAAGCGGATCCGCTTGGCGGGCATCGTCCCGATCCGGAAGTCCGCATCTTCCTCGACGGGCTGGAACTGCAATCCAGCCAGGGTGCTCCGCGTTTCCTCCGCCGACATGGTTTTCGAGAAGACTTCGATCTCTCCGATTCTAAAGGGGAGCATCCCGGTCAGGGTAGACATCGCGGCGCCGTCCGCCAGCTTGATCCGGCAGCGCCGTTTCGGGTTGACCAGCCAACCGTTTTCCAGAGAGTAGTCTTTGGGCAGGGCCGAAAACCCCACCCCGGCAAGATCGGCGATACCGCCGGTTTTCATTTTTATCCATAAAAAGGCGCCGAACAACCATCCGACCGGAATCGCCACGATCCGCATGATGTCCATGAGGATTCGAAAGCCCGGGGGAAGGGTCGGCATCTGCGCGGGGAACGGCGCCTCTCCCTGCGGGGGCTTGGCGGGTTTCGCATGCAGGTTGAAATTCCGCATCGGGTCGAATCCGCGTTTCCGGTAGCGCCGGTGGACAACCGAGAAACCCGGCGGGACGGGCTGGGCATCGGATTCATACCGGTATTGGGAAGCCGCCGGGGCGGCGCCGATGGCTTTGAGGAACGCCGCGCAGGCGTTCTCTTTGAAGAGCCCTTTCTTCTTCTGCAGCGCCTCCACCTCCGCAACCGATAATCCGCGGATCGCGCACTGCTCGATCAGGACGGGGATATCGTTCGGGGCCGCCGGAGCCTCCCGCGCTCCAAAGTATTTCGGATTCGAATTGAAGGCGGTGACGGGGCGGTTCTTCCGGTACAGCTC
>JBAVFZ010000419.1:0-1753 GCA_049684495.1 Anaerolineales bacterium
TCCTAGACGGCGGAGTATTGAAATGCTGGGGCTGGAACTTTTATGGACAGCTCGGGGAGGGCTCGACCGCCAACCGGAATCATCCGGTCGATGTGGATGGATTGGAAGCGAAAGTCACCGCCGTCACGGGCGGCGGCGGGCATACCTGCGCCGTTCTGGAAGCCGGCGCGGTGTATTGCTGGGGTTTTAATGAAAGCGGCCAGCTTGGAAACCAGGCCAACCTCGACAGCAGCCTGCCGGTAAAGGTCATTGGCATTTCAATACCGGGAGCGGAGTAAATGGAACGATCCTTAAGGTAAAAAGACAAAAAGGCCGGGGTAGGTGATTGCATGCACGCGGCGGGTCGGGTAAAAAACCTTTCTTTCGAACCGCCCGGAAAATATTATTTGCCGTTAAAATAGTTTTAACCGCGAAGCAGGAATCGTTAACCCTTAATGTTGCCGATCCAAAAAGGAATATAATACACGGGATAACCCCTTACTTCTCCTGTGCATCCCACACTCTGCGCGCAAAGGAGCCCTCTCATGAGCATTATCGAAGTCGACCATCTGACCAAAAATTACGGAAAATCGCGCGGCATTGTGGATGTTTCTTTCCGTGAAGAGGAAGGAGAAATTTTCGGCTTCATCGGGCCAAACGGCGCCGGAAAATCCACTACTATCCGGCTCCTGCTCTCGCTGATCCACCCGACCAGCGGCAGCGCCAGGATTTTCGGCAAGGATGTGACCACTCACGGCCCCGAGATCCGGCGCGATATCGGTTACCTGCCCTCGGAGGTTTTTTATTACGAGGGCATGAAGGTGATCGACCTGCTGAAGTATTCGGCCAGTTTTTTCAAGGGCGATGCCACGCAGCGCATGAAGGAACTCTCGGATCTCATGGAACTGGAGATGAACCGCCGCATCAGCGATCTCTCCTACGGCAATAAGAAAAAGGTCGGGATCGTCCAGGGCCTTTTACACAGCCCCAAACTGCTGTTCCTCGATGAGCCGACCGCCGGATTAGACCCGCTGATGCAGCGCAAATTCTTCGACCTGATCCGCAAGGAGAACGCCCGCGGGGTGACCGTATTCTTCTCCTCGCACATTTTGGGCGAAGTCCAGCGGTTGTGCAACCGGGTGGGGATCATCCGCGAAGGCAAGATCGTGGAAATCTCCGACATCCGCACCCTGCAGAAGAACAATTATAAAAAGGTGAGCGTGACGAGCGAGGGATTAAAACCGGCCGATTTTAAGATGGCGGGGGTTACCAACGTGCAATCCGATGACGGCACGGTCAGCTTCTTCTTCAAGGGCGACATCAATGCGATGGTCAAGAAAATCGGCGGCCTGCGCCTGGAGAATGTGACCATCGAAGAGCCGACGCTTGAAGAAATCTTCATGCACTACTACGAATAGGCGGGAAAGATGAGCGCAACCATCTACCGACACGAATTTTTCACCCGGCTGAAATCCGTAATTATCTGGTCGGCCTCCATTTCGGTCCTGATCTTTTTCTTTTTTTCCATGTTTACGATATTTGCCGACCAAGCCGTGTTGATGAACGAATTTCTGGCAAGGTACCCACAGGCATTGCGGGCCGCCTTCGGTTGGGACAGAATGGATCTTGCCACTGTACTGGGCTTTTACAGTTTCGTCTTCATGTTTGTCCAGCTCTGCCTGGCCATTCAAGCCAGTAACTACGGCTTTGGGCTGGTCTCGATCGAAGAGAGCGAATTGACCGCCGACTTTCTGATGACCAAGCCGGTCAGCCG
>JBAVFZ010000420.1:0-5359 GCA_049684495.1 Anaerolineales bacterium
ATGGAAAAGTCATCCGCGTAAACCCGGCGTTCGCACGGATATTCGGCTATGGTTCGCCGGAAGACGTTTTTTTCTCCGTGAAGGATGTCGCCAACGACATCTTTGCGGATCCCAAAAGGAGGGAGGAGATCTTTCGTCTGCGGGCGAAGGATCCAGACCTGACCAAGTTTGAAAATCTCTACCGTCGCAAGGATGGAAGTGTCTTCTGGGGCATGTTGAGCGTTCGGACCGTGCCGGATCCCAATGGCCGGCCGCAATTTGTTGAGGGTTTCATCGAAGATATCAGCGAACGGAAACAGGCGGAGCAGGCGCTGCGGGAAAGTGCGGAAACTTTCCGGTCCATTTTCGACAATTCAGCGGCGGGCGTGGCGCTCGTCGGCCTCGACCGCCGGTTCCGGATGGTCAATCCGGCGTATTGCGAAATATTCGGCTACACCGAGGAGGAATTTCGGAAATCGGACTTCCTCGACCTCACGCATCCGGATGACGTGGAGCGCAGCCGTAATCTTATGCAGGACGTGCTGGACGGAAAAGGCAGGAACATCCGGTTCGCCAAGCGCTACATCCACAGAGACGGGCATACGATCTGGGCGGAGGTCAGCTCGGCGCTGGTGTACGGCGCCGACGGCAAACCGTCGCATTTCGTCACCCACATCCTCGACGTTTCGGAGCGCCGGCGCGCGGAGGAGGCGCTGCGGGACAGCGAGGAGCGGTATCGAAAGCTGTTCGACGATTCGATCGAGGGGATCGGGCTTTCGCAGGGCAACCGGATCATCGACGCGAACAAAGCCCTGCTGGAGATTTTCGGCTACGCCGACCGGGAGGAGTTCCGCGCGGTCCCACTGCTCGATCATGTCGCGCCGGAATCGAAGGAGTTGATCGTCGAGCATATGCGCGCGGTGGACGAGGGCAGGTTCGCCGACAAACACTTTGCGTACAAGATCATCCGCAAGGACGGAAGCCCGCGGGATCTGGAGATTTCCACCAGCCACATCCAGATCGGGAATCACTGGTTTACCCTCGGAACATTCCGCGATATTACCGAACGCCGCCATGCGGAAACGGAACTGCACGCACTGGCTACCCGCCATGAAGCGCTCCTGGCGGCGATCCCCGAGATCGTCATGGAAGTGGACAACAACAAATGCTACACCTGGGCCAACCCGGCGGGGATGGAATTCTTCGGCGAGGGCGTGATCGGCAAGGAGGCGGCTTTCTACTTCGAGGGGGAACAAAATGTGTACTCGGACGTGCAGCCGCTCTTCAACGGGAACGAAGAGACCATCTATGTGGAAAGCTGGCAGCGGCGGAAGGACGGCCAGAAACGCCTGCTGGCCTGGTGGTGCCGGAACCTAAAAAACGGCCGGGGTGAAGTCACCGGCGCGCTGTCCTCCGCGCGCGACATCACCGAACGCAAACAGGCGGATGAAGCCCTGGCGCGCCAGGCCGAGGAACTGCGCCAGCGCAATGCCGACCTGGCGCGGCTGAACGCGCTGACCGAACGCCGGATGCAGCGCCTGATCGCCATGCGCGCGATCGACACCGCCATCACCAGCAGCTTCAAACTGGAACTGGTGTTGAACATTCTGCTCGGCCAGTTGACCGATCTGCTGGAGGTCCACGCGGCGGACATCCTGATCTTCCTTCCGGAACTGCAGACCTTCCGGTTCGCCTGCGGGCGCGGATTCCGCAACACGATCCCGGAACAGACATTCATCCGCAAACCCGGGAGCTACGCCAATCAGGCGACTCAGGAACGCCGGATGATCAAGGTCCCCCGCCTGGAGGAACGCTCGGATTCCGCCCGCATCTATCCGAAAACCGCCGGGGAGGATTTTTCCTCCTATCTGTGCCTGCCGCTGATGGCCAAAGGCCTGGTGAAGGGGGCTCTGGAGATTTTCCACCGCGCCGCCTTCGACCTGACGCCGGAGGAGGAGACGTTCCTGGAAATGGTCGCGGGCCAGGCGGCGATCGCCATCGATAACGCCGAGATGTTTGAAGGCCTGCAGGCCTCCAACGACGAGCTGACCCTGGCCTACACCGACACGCTGACGGGCTGGGCGCGGACGCTGGAATTGCGGAACCGCGAAACCGCGGGGGAGGCGCAGCGCCTGGCGGAGATCACGGTGCGTCTGGCGCGCTCGCTCGGCGCCGGCGAAAGCGAGCTGGTGTTCATATACCGCGGCGCCATCCTGCACGATATCGGGATGATGGGGATCCCGGATAGCATTCTCCTCAAACCCGAACCGCTGACGGAAGACGAGCGGGTGGTCTTGCGGAAGCATCCGCAATACGCATACGACCTGCTGTCCTCCATCAACTATCTGCGGCTGGCGATCGACATTCCATACTGCCACCACGAACGGTGGGACGGATCGGGGTACCCGCGCGGATTAAAGGGAGACCGGATCCCGCTGGCGGCGCGCATCTTCGCCGTGGTGGACGTCTGGGATGCGCTCCGCTCCCGCCGCGCGTACCGGGCCGCGTGGACCGACGCGGACACGCGCGAATACATCCGCCGGCACTCGGGGACGCTGTTCGATCCAAAAGTGGCCCAGGTCTTTCTCGAGATTGTCTCCGGGCTGTAGGCCGGCGCCGGAACACCGCCGCGCTTCGAATAAAAAAACACACGCCCCGAATTGGAATCCGGGCGTGTGTTTTTTTATTCGAATAGACGACCGTGGAAGCCCGCCGCGTTCCAGCGGCACTCGTTCTCAGTCCTGCCGCGGGCAGGCTGGCGGAGCGGGCTTGCGCGACCGGCTCCCGGCGTTTAGCTGGGGGCTTCGCCTTCCGCGGCGCCGGGTTTGCGGCGGGAAACCCGCGATCGTGCGGATTCAACCGCCCCCTCCACGCGCTCGCGTCCTTCATCAAGGTACGTCCCGGCCTTGGACTGGAACTCGGACGCCGCTTCCTCGGCGCGGTTCTTTAATTCAATCCCGCGCTCGCGGAGC
Source organism: Anaerolineales bacterium (assembly GCA_049684495.1). GTDB lineage: Bacteria > Chloroflexota > Anaerolineae > Anaerolineales > RBG-16-64-43 > JAFGKK01. Next base: position 2,952 of record JBAVFZ010000420.1, read on the forward strand.
ATCTCGCGGGTTTCCTCCCCGCTTTGCGGAGCCATGAGCAGCGCCACCCCGGCGCCGATCAGGCCGCCGATTAAAAATCCCGCGACGAAGGATCCCAGATCACTATCGTTATCAGCCATGCTCGTTACTCCCTTCTCCGGTGCTTGAATGAGCGGATTTATCCCTTGAAAGGTTTTCGAAACATCCCCAGCACTTCCAATACGCGCTGGATTCCGGCCAGCGAACTTTGCAGCTTCAGGACCGGTTCGACCAGCGTTTCGCTGAGGAACAACGTGGTCCCGCGCAGTGCATCCAGAGTGTCATTGGCATTCTCGAGCATCGGACGGAGTTCCATCTCCACCAGGAGGATCAGGCGCGCCAGTTGGACGACCAGCACCGTCAGCGCAACGCCCACCACCATAAATTCGAGCGCCAGCAGGATGAGAAAGATGTCGCGCGCGGCGCGGGTTTGCGCTTCATCCCGGGAGAGGAAAACCAATCCCACGGCGGCGGCCGCCAATACAAGGAGAAGAACGCCTCCGTAGAGGAACAGCCTTCTGCGCAAGCGGCTCTTTCGCTGCGGGCGGGCGATTTTTTCAGCCATGGGGTCATTATACACCAAGCGTAAACCCTCATCCTTGGCCATAATTCCAGGGCTCTCGTACGCGGATCGCATGAATTTCGCGGATGAAAGGCAAACGATAAAAAATTTAAGGAATTTTCCGCGAAATCCGCATATGCCGCGCGCAAGAAATTCCATGCTCAACGATCAACCCCGTGCTTTTCAGGCTGGGCTATAATGAGCCCGGGTGTGGGCATGCGATGGGAATCGGATGGGAACGGTCATCGGCGGATTTCGGCGGCAGGCTTCCGCGCACGGCGCCGTTTCCGGCCCACCATCATGGAGGTTAGACCGGAGAACGGCGCGGCCGGAACCGGACGTCACCCCGGAACGGCGGAAGCGGGATGATCCGGGCAGGCAGGCGACGAACGCCGGCGGGAGGGATAGCGTGACCAATCCGCTTCAAACAACTTCCGGGGATGCCGCCCCGCCGCCCTCTTCCCTGAGAAGAAGGCGCGCCCGCTCGCTGCTCCCCTTCATTGGCCAGGATGAACGGGATCAAGCGCTCGACGATCTGGCGCAGCGGTCGTTTCCACGCCTGGATTTTTTTCTCTATACCCTGTTGGCGGCTTTTCTGATCGGGGTGTCTTTTGTCTTCTCATCCCCCGTTCTCCTCGTCGCGGGATTGGCCTTTTCCCCGTTGCTCACCCCGCTCACCGGAACCGCGCTTGGACTGGTGACCGGATCCATCCGCTTCGCCGTCCGCAATCTGGCCGCGCTGGTCGTGGCGTGGATTCTGGCGTTCCTCGCCGCCTGGGCGGGAGCTTACCTCTTCTCGTTTCTTCCATCGCGCGGGACTTATCCGCCCATGCCGGATTTGTTCACAGCCGGCGTGGTCGTTCTGGCGGCGATCGCGCTGACCTGGAGATTCCTCGGCGGAGCGGCCGATGCATGGATGCCGAGCCTGATCGTCGCGTACGGAGGCCTGTATCCGATCTGCGCCGCCGCGGGGCTGATGGCGGCCGGAGCGGGCGGTCCGGCATCCGCCGCCTGGCTTACCTGGGGGATCCATACCGGATTGGCGCTCCTGGCTTCGATTGGGACCTACCTGGCGTTCGGATTCCGCCCGTCGGAGCGCAACGTCCGCGCGTACGCGGGAATTGCCGCCGCCGGCGTGGTCGGGTTGGCGCTGCTTGCGGCCTGGGCCGGAACAACGCCGGCCGCTGCGCCGGCCGCCGTGCCTACCGCGGGAACCCTCGAGCCGATCTTGCTTCCCACCGCGAGCAACACGCTCACCCTCGAGCCCAGCCTCACCCTGAGCGCGACCGTCTCACCCCCGCCCAGCCCCACGCCGAAACCGAGCGCGACCCTGACCCCCACCGCCACGCCTGTTCCTGCGGTGGTGCGCGGAACGGGCGGCCAGGGCGTATTCCTCCGGGACGCGCCGGGGCTGGATGGAAAGAAAATTGCCTCGCTTCAGGAGGGGGATATTGTGGAAGTGCTCGGCCCGCCGGTCGAAAAGGACGGCACTCGGTGGGTTCCGGTCCGGACGGATTCGGGTCTTGAGGGATGGATGGCGCTGGAATTCTGCGCCACGGCGACGCCGGCCGCGACCCGCGCTTAAATAAAAAACCGCCCGGCGGTTATGCCGGGCGGTTTTCAAATTCAGTTAGTCACGGGCTCTTACAAGAAAATTATCAAATTCAAGTTCCGTCTCAACCTTGGCGTCGAAGAGAATCCATCCAATTCCAACATTACCCTGCGTCAAAGTGCCGTCCACTACGTCGGCAATTTCCTTCCCGTTGAGATAAAGGAAAAACCGGGAGCCTTTCGTCAGGAGCGCGATCTGGTTGACGCCGTTCGGATC
>JBAVFZ010000421.1:0-23135 GCA_049684495.1 Anaerolineales bacterium
GGTTTACCCCTCCATGGAGTGGATTGGCACTATGAGAAACGAGTTTGCGCTCGCATTCAACGAAGTGCTGGAGCACTACGGACTCCCGCGCGAAGCCGTCCTGGAGGTCGTGCAGGCGGCGATGGTCAACGCCTACCGGAAGGCCGTCAACGCGTCCACCGCCCAACAGGTGGAAGCGAACGTGGATCTGACCAAGGGCACGATCCAGATCCTGGCCGAGAAGGAAATCGTCGAATCCGTCGCCGACGAACGGACCGAAGTCACGCTGGTGGATGCGCGCAAGGTCAATCCGAAGGCGGAGCTGGGGGACCTGATCCTGGTCGACAGCACGCCGGAAGACTTCGGCCGTATCGCCACGCAGGCGGCCAAGCAGCAGATCCACCAGAAGCTGCGCGACTCCGAGCGTGAAAAGCAGTTCGAAGAATGGTCCGCGCGCAAAGGCGAGATCGTCCACGGCACCGTGCAGTCGGTCGGGCCGACGGGCATCACCGTCAGCCTGGGCCGCGCCGAAGCCGCGCTTCCCAAACGCGAACAGCTCCCCACCGAACGCTACAAGCCGCGCGACCGGATCCGCGCCGTGCTGATGGACGTCAGCAAGACCAGCCGCGGACCGCAGATCATCCTTTCGCGCTCCGACCGCAACATGCTCCGCCGCCTGCTGGAGGCGGAGGTGCCGGAGATCTACCAGGGGATGGTGGAGATCAAGGGCATCGCCCGCGAACCGGGGCTGCGTTCCAAGGTCGCGGTAGCGGCGATGCAGCCCAACCTCGACCCGGTCGGGGCGTGCGTCGGCATGCGCGGCGGCCGGATCCAGGCCATCGTCCGCGAGTTGCACGACGAGAAGATCGACGTCATCGAATGGAACCCGGACCCGGCCTCCTTCATCGCCAAGGCGCTCAGCCCGGCGCGCGTCTCGGGGGTTTACCTCGACGACGACCCGGTGCGCGGGCGCACGGCGCTGGTCGTGGTCTCGGAAGACCAGCTCAGCCTAGCCATCGGCCGCGAAGGGGTGAACGCGCGTCTGGCGGCGAAACTCACCGGCTGGCGGGTGGATATCAAGAGCGTGGCCGAAGCGGCGGCGGACGCCATGCAGAAGCTCGGCAAGGAAGAGATCCTCGCGCCGTTTGTGGAAGCCCAACCGGCGATGATCGAGCAGGTGCAGAACGCGCTGGGCCGCAAAGCGGAAGGCAAACCGCTGCCTCCGGAAGATTACAGCACGATGAACCAGTTCGTCACCAACGTGGAAAAGATCCTTGCCGAACAGCGCGAGGGGCGGCGCAAGGCGCAAACCCGGCGCCTCGCGGAAATCCGCAAGAACCTTCCCCAATCGGCGTACGTGCGCACGCTCGAGTCCGTCGAACTGCCGGAAGGCCTGGGTGCGGCGCTGATCGCCGCGGGTTTGGAATCGGTCGGGCAGACGTATGAACGCGCGATGCTGGATCCGGATTCGATCCTTACCCTTCCGGAAGTGGGCGCGCGGAATTTTGAAAAAATGAAAGAAACGCTTGAGAACGTGATCCTCGACCTGCGCGCCGATGAGAAAGCCGAGGCGGAACAGGCCGCCGCCGAGAAAGCTCAGAAAGCGGCCGCGGCCGGAGAGGCGCCGCAAGCCGGCGCCGAAACCGCGCCCGAGGCCGTACTTGAGGGCACCGTGGTAGCCGAAGCGGGCGCGGAAGCCGCCGCCGGGGAAGCGCCGGTTGCCGTGGCAGCCGCCGCCGGCGAAGAGGAAGAGGAATCGGAAGAGGACGAGGAAGAAAAAGGCGCGAAGAAGAAAAAGAAGGGCAAGGCTAAGGCGGTCGTGGAATTCGATCCCGAAACCGGCCTGACCGTCGCCCGGCGCAAACGCAAACCCGGCCGATCCAAGGATATATTGGACGGCGGCCTGGGCGAAGACTGACGACCCGGGAGCATCCGAACAGCGTGGAACGGTTATGCAGGCAAAGGCGATGAGCCAGAAGAAAACGGCTCAACCCAAGCATATCCCCCAACGGATGTGTATTGGTTGCCGCGAAGCTCTCGCCAAACGGTCGCTCGTTCGGGTGGTCCGCGGCCCGGACGGAATTCGGGTCGATCCGAGCGGGAAGGCCTCCGGACGCGGAGCGTACATCCACGACCGGCGGACTTGCTGGGAAAAAGCGCTGAGCGGCGCGCTGGCCCAGGCGTTGAAATCCGAGATCGCCGCCGGCGACCGGGATGCGCTGGAAAATTACATGCGCCGTATGGATCCCGGCTTTGAACAGGACCCCGATCCCGCGACTACGGCCGGAGGGACGGCATGAACTAATTCGGCCGCGGAATGCCCCCTGTCGACGACGCCGGGGAGATCGGTGATGGATGGAGGTGCACGATGAGCACTGACGCAAGAAAGATTGTGGAACTTCCCCCGACGTTGACGGTCCGCGCCCTGGCCGAGCGCATTCAAGCCAGCCCGATCGACTTGATCAAGCAGCTGATGGCCAACGGGGTGATGGCCAATATCAACCAACAGATCGATTTCGATACCGCGGCGATCATCATCCATGAAATGGGCTTCGACGCCGAACCGGAAAAACAGGTCGAAGAAGCCAAACCCGAATCGACGGAAGCGGCGCCGGCCTGGCGCCAAGCCCTCGAAAAGGAAGACCAAAAACTCCTCGTCCCCCGGCCGCCGGTGGTCACCATCCTCGGCCACGTCGACCACGGCAAGACCTCGCTCCTGGACGCCATTCGATCGACCGACGTCGCCTCGGCGGAAGCCGGCGGCATCACACAGCGGATCGGCGCCTACCAGGTCACCCACAACAACCGGTTGATCACCTTTCTCGACACCCCCGGCCACGCCGCCTTCACCGCCATGCGCGCGCGCGGCGCCCAGGTGACCGATATCGTCATCTTGGTCGTGGCCGCCGACGACGGCGTGATGCCCCAGACGCGGGAAGCCCTGGCGCATGCCCGCGCCGCGCGGGTGCCGATCGTCGTGGCCCTGAATAAAATCGACAAACCCAACGCCAACCCCGATAAAGTCAAACATCAGCTTTCCGAAGTCGGCCTGGTTCCCGACGATTATGGCGGCGATACGCTGGTGGTCCCGGTGTCCGCCAAAAAACGGACCGGCGTGGACGACCTGCTGGAAGCCGTGGTCCTGACCGCCGACAACACCAAGATCCTGGCCAATCCGGCCGGCAGACTGATCGGGAGCGTCATCGAAGCCCAACTCGACAAAGCCAAAGGACCGATCGCCTCGCTGCTCATCCAAAATGGGACGCTCCATCTCGGGGATACCCTGGTGGCCGGCCAGGCGCACGGTAAAATCCGGGCGATGTACGATTTTCACGGCGCGCCGATCGAAGAAGCCGGACCCTCCACCCCGGTCTCGATCCTCGGGTTGTCGGATCTGCCTCTGGCGGGCGACCTGATTGAAGTGCTCCCCAGCGAACGGGAAGCGCGCACGCTGACCGCGGAACGGAAACTGGCCGCCAAAACCGCCGCGCAGGGACCGCATAAACCGGTCAGCCTGGAGGACGTGTTCGCGAAATTCAAGGCCGGCGAGGTCAAGGAATTAAAACTGATCATCAAAGCCGACGGCCAGGGATCGCTCGAGCCGATCATTAATTCCCTGAACGGGCTCGGAACCGAAGAGTTGAAGGTCAACATCCTCTACGCCGAAACCGGGAACATCACCGAGAACGACGTCATGCTGGCCTCGGCCAGCAATGCGATCGTGGTCGGGTTCTCCGTGCAGGAAGATACGTCCGCCCAGCATGCGGCGGAAACCGAGGGCGTATCGGTGCGGTTGTATGACGTGATCTACCGCCTGACCGAAGACGTGGACAAAGCCCTCAACGGCATGCTCGAACCGGAGAAGAAAGCGGTCGTCACCGGCCGGGCGGAAGTCCGGGCGGTGTTCAACATCTCCAAGACCGGGAAGATCGCCGGCTGCATCATGCGCGAAGGGGAAGCCAAGCGGAATTCGAAGGTCCGCGTCATCCGCGGCGGCAAGGTGGTGCACGAGGGCGACGTTTCCTCCCTGCGCCACGAAAAAGAAGACGTGCGCGAAGTGCGCCAGGGATTCGAATGCGGCGTCGGGGTGCGGGATTTCCACGAGTTGGCGGTCGGCGACGTATTGGAATTCTTCACCCTGCAGGAGGCGTGAGCCATGCCCAGTAATGCGCGTGCGCTTCGGCTGGGAGAACGCATCCGGACCGAAATGGCGGATATTCTCCTGCGCGAATCCTCCGATCCGCGCTTTGCGATGATCACCGTCACCGAAGTCCGCGTCGACCGCGAATTCTCGACGGCCAATATTTTCGTATCGTCCGTGGATTGCGATGAAGCCCGCCAGGCCGAGATTCTGCAGGGCCTCGAAGGGGCAAAGGGCTTTTTACGCAGCGCGCTCGCCGCACGCATCCCGTTGCGTACTTTCCCGGCGCTCCGCTTTCGTTGGGATGTCATCCCCGACCGGGCGGAACACATCGAAAACCTGATCGATAAACTCACAGGGAAGTAACTCCCATCCGCGGGAACCCTTTCGCCGCGGTCGACCGGAACGCCGCATGGATACCGAAACCCTCCTCCAAGCCCGCGAGCTTCTTTCCCGCAGTCCGAGCGCGCTGGTGCTGACGCACCAGCGTCCGGACGGCGATGCGCTCGGTTCGATGCTCGGCCTGGTCCATATGCTGCGCGCCGCCGGGAAAAAAGCCTACCCCGTCCTGACCGAGGGCATGAGCTCGGTATTCCGCTACCTCCCCGGATCCGGTGATGTCCGCGCCGAACTGCCCGGCGCCTACGACCTCGCGATTCTGGTGGATTGCGCCGACCGGGAACGGATCAGCCTCCCCGAAAGCGCGTCCGCCCTCCCGATCGACATCCTGATCGATCATCACGTCACCAACGGCCGCTTTGCCAAAATCAACCTGGTGGAACCCGCCGCCGCGTCCACCGCCGAATTCATCGCCGATTTGGCCGAAGGATTGGGCCTCGCGATCCCGCGCGAAGCGGCTGCCTGCCTGATGGCGGGCGTGGTCACCGATACGCTCGGATTTCGCACACCCAATACCGGGATTCACACCTTGGAAGTGGCGGCCACGCTGATCCGGGCCGGTGCCTCGCTTTCGGAATCGGTCGAGCGCAGCCTGCACCGGCGTTCCTTCGCCGCCGCGCGGTACTGGGGGGCCGGCCTCTCGCGCCTTGCGCGCGACGCGGAAATCGTCTGGACGAGCCTGACGCTGGCCGACCGCGCCGCGGCCGGGTATCCGGGCCGCGACGACGCCGACCTGGTAAACATCCTTTCCTCGATCGACGGGCACGAAGCGGCGGTGATGTTCATCGAGCAGGACGGTGGAAAAATAAAAATCAGCTGGCGCGTCGTCGCCGGATTGGACGTGACGCCGCTCGCGATTTCCTTCGGCGGGGGCGGCCACCCGGCGGCGTCCGGGGCGATAATGACCGGCACCCTGGATGAAGTCCGCGAGGAAGTCTTGCGCCGCACGCGGACATGGCTGGACGGCGTGCACGCCGCAAGAAAACCGCCATCCAAAGGGGAAGATCCTGCGGAGCGATAGAGATATAATTCGCCTCTTCCGGGATCTCCGGGAAATCCCATTCGGAGTCCGGAAGCAATAAAATCCGAACCTATAAAAAAGTCGCCCTGAGCGGCTTGCACCCCGAGCGATGAGCATGGGCGCTTTTCCGATGCGAAGCATTCACGAGTGGGGGCAGCGAAGGGTCCGTCATTTTTAGAGCAGATGCTTCGCTTCCCCCGCTTTCCCTCGCTTCGCTCGGGACATGCGCGAGGGCGGGCGCTCAGCATGACAACCGCTTGGGTCTCAAATCATTGGGACGGAAACGGTTGAACGGTATATTTCCAAGGGGACACTTCTTGCACAGGGAGGATACACATGCCAAAACCCGGCCTGCTCGTTATCGATAAACCCACCGGCCCGACGTCACACGACATCGTCAACATCGTCCGCCGCGGGACGCAAATCCGCAAAGTCGGCCACACCGGGACGCTCGATCCGTACGCTTCCGGCGTCCTGCTGGTCCTCCTTGGATCCGTCACGCGGCTGGCCGAATACCTATTGGAAGTGGACAAAGAATATCTCGCCACGATCCGTTTCGGGACGGCGACCTCGACCTTCGACGCCGCGGGACGGATCACCGCCACGCGGCCATTCACCTTCCGCGAAGAAAGCCTCGAAGCGAAATTGGCGACCTTCGTCGGCGAACGCCTGCAGGTCCCGCCGGTGTATTCGGCGATCAAAATCGGCGGCCGCAAGGCGTATGATATGGCGCGGGCCGGCGAGGAGATCGAAATGGCGCCGCGCAAAGTCCACATCTACGAGCTTGCCCTTCTGCGCTGGGAAAACCCCAACGCCGTGGTCCGGGTGCGTTGCTCGCGCGGCACGTATATCCGCTCGATCGCCCACGACATCGGCGAGGCGATGGGGACCCATGCGCATCTCGTCTCGCTCCGCCGGATCCGCCTCGGACCGTTCTCCGTCGAACGGGCGACCCCGCTCGAGGAATTGAAGCGCCGCTTTCTGGAAGGCACCTGGGAGAAGGCCGCGATGCCGGCCAGCGCGGTCCTGGAAGGCTGGGAGACGGTCCAGCTCGCCGCCGAGGATGCCATGAAGATCCGCAACGGGATCGCGGTTCCGGCGCCGCAGGGCGCCGCCGGCCGCGCCCGGGCGATCGGGCCCGACGGCGAACTGCTGGCCGTCCTCGAAGCCGATCCGGTTGCCGGAACGTGGCAGCCGAAAAAAGTTTTTATCGACCTTTAGCATTCGATGCAATACTTCGAATCGATCGAACGTGCCGAACTCCGGGGGGTGTATCTCGCCATCGGATCCTTCGACGGGCTCCACCGCGGACACCGGCATTTGCTCGAGAAGATGACCCGGGCCGCGCAGGAGGACGGCGCTCCGGCGGTCGTAATGACCTTCTTCCCGCACCCGCGAATCGTCCTCGGGCAGGCCTCCCGGCTAGAAGCTCGCCGGGATGACGGGCCGCCCTTTCGCTACCTCATCCCGCTGGAAGAGCGTCTGCGCTTGCTGCGCGAGTTCCCGCTGGAGGCCGTCATCGTCCAGCCGTTCACGACCGCATTTTCGCAGATCCCCGCCGCCGGTTTCCTCTCGACCCTGAAGACCCGCCTCGGGCTGCGCTCGCTCTGGTGCGGTCCGAATTTCTCGCTCGGGCACCGGCGCGAAGGGAACGTCGCCTATCTCACGGAAAAGGGCGCCGCACAGGATTTTTCACTGAATGTGGTCCCCCCGCTCGCCGACGCGGCCGGTCCGATCGCGTCCAACCGGATCCGTCAGGCGCTCTCCACTGGCGACGTCGTCCAGGCCGCCGGATTGCTCGGGCGGCGGTTTGCCGTCTCCGGCACGGTTGTGCACGGGATGGGGCGCGGACGCAGCATGGGATTTCCCACCGCCAATCTCGACTTTTGGCCGGAACTGGCAGTGCCTGCTTACGGAATCTATGCCGGGTGGGTACACCTCGCCGGGCGGCGGTATGCCGGAGCGACCAGCATCGGCGTGCGCCCGACGTTCGCCAACGGGACCGCGCATGCAGCGACGGTGGAGACTCACCTCCTCGATTTCGACGGCGATCTGTACGGAGCCACCCTGCAGTTGGAGTTCGTCGCCCGGCTCCGCGAGGAAATTCGTTTTCCGGACAGCGACGCGCTCCGCGAACAAATGACGAGGGATGTCGCCCAAACGCGCCGCATCCTGCAGGAGGGAACGTGAGCGAATATTCGCGGCGGGTGTATCTGCTGCGGGCCCGGGAGCTTTCCCCCGAGACGATCGCGGTCGCTTTCGCCAAAACCTCCCGCTCCCCCGAGCCGTTCGATCAGACGGCGGCCGAACTCAGCGAGAGCAAGAGCGCCCAGTTCCACGAAAAATGGGTGGTCGGGTACGGGCATTCCTCCGTCGCCGAGCATGCCGTCCTGCACATCGCCGTGGAAAACGTTTCGCGCCTGGCGATCGAGTGCATCGAATCCAACCGCCTGGCATCCTTCACGGAAAAAAGCACGCGCTATCAGAAATGGTCGAGCGGCGCCTTCGTCGTTCCGCCGGAAGTCGCCGGGAGCGCTTCCGAAAAGCCGTACCGGGATTCCTGCGGGCTCCTGCTCGGCGCGTACCAGCGCGCGCTGGAAGCGGTCGGCGATCTGGCGCGGAAGCGGCTCCCGCGCCTGGAGGGCGAAAGCGACGCGCGCTGGGAAGGCCGGATCCGCTCAAGCTACGTCGACGTCTGCCGCTACCTGCTGCCGGCGGCGGTCCTGGCCAACGTGGGGATCACGATCAACGCGCGCGCGCTCGAGCATGCGCTTCGCAAAATGCTTTCGCATCCGCTGGGGGAGGTTCGCGCGATCGGGGCGGAGATCAAACGCGCCGCGCTGGCCGAGGTGCCGACGCTCGTGAAGTATGCGGACGAGAATCCCTACCTGCGGGATACGCCGGAGCGCTTTCGGACGGCATCCGGCGGACTGGATATCTCCGTCGGGAATCCGGAGAAAGCGGTACGCGGATGGATGAAGCTCGTCCAAACCGATCCCGCTTCTGAGGATGTTGCGCTGGCGGCCGCGGGAGTCCGGTTCCGCGGATGGGGCTTCGAGGAATCCCTCACCCGGATCCGCGCCGCATCCGCCGAACAAAAAAAAGGTCTGGCCGATGCAATGCTGGGAACGCTGGGAGACCATGATATTCCATTGCGCGAACTGGAGTATGTTGCCTACACATTCGAATCGTTGATGGACCAGGGCGTCTATTTCGAAGTCAAGCGACACAGAATGAGCAGCCAAACGCCCGGACCGCTGACTTGCGACCTCGGGTATCTCACCCCGCGCTGGATCGATGAAGCCGGCTTCCACGCAGAGTACGACGCGGCGATGCGCCAGGCGGCTTCCGCATACCAAACCGTCTCTGCCGACCTCGGACCGGATACGGCCGCCTACCTTGTCCCCAACGGCTATCTGCGGCGGCTGGTGCTGGGGATGAATCTGCGCGAGGCTTTCCACTTCTGCCGTTTGCGGTCTTCGGAAAGCGCGCACGCCGCGGTCCGAATCCTCGCGCGTCAGGCCGCGGACCAGATCCGTTGCGCGCACCCGCTGTTGGGGGCATACATGAAGATGGACGAAGGATGGGATTGGAAGCAGCTGGAAGAGGAGTTCTTCTGCTGAGCCGTCATTCCGAGGAGCCCCGACGGGGCGACGAGGAATCGGCTGCGAATGATAACGGATAGGTTCGCTCAGGAAAATGATTCACCGATCCCTCGCCCTGAAAAACAGGGCTCGGGATGACACCTTAAAAGGAGACCCTATGTCCAAACAATATTCCGCTCCGCCCGCCATGACGATCGATCCCAAAAAGCACTACACCGCCGTGTTCCAGACCAGCCAAGGAAATTTCGAAGCGGAACTGTTCGCCGCCCAGGCGCCGAAGACGGTGAATAATTTCGTATTCCTGGCGCGCGATGGTTTCTACGACGGCACCACCTTTCATCGCGTGATCCGCGGGTTCATGGCCCAGGGCGGCGACCCGACGGGGACCGGCCGCGGCGGCCCGGGCTACCGTTTTGCGGATGAATTCCATCCGGCGCTGCGCCACAGTGCTCCCGGGATGCTTTCGATGGCCAACGCCGGCCCCGGAACGAACGGCAGCCAGTTTTTCATCACCTTCGGACCCACCCCGCATCTGGACAACCATCATACGGTATTTGGCCGCATAACCGCCGGGCTGGACCAGGTGCTGAAGATCCCGGAACGCGATCCCGACCGGGCGGCGCAGCCGGGATTGGCGATCCTCAAGTTGGAGATCCGTGAAGCGTGAGGCAGTCCGATATGCCGGCGAGGTTTTTGAGGATATGGCGGAGATTGTTCGTCATGCCGGCGTGTTTGTAGCCGGCATCCAGAGTTTGTTATTTGAGTATGGTTGCGTCCGAGTCAGTCATGGATTCCCGCTTAAACCACGCGGGAATGACGATCACTCTTTTGCCGCGCTTGATGTGTTTGCGCGGGAATGATGGTAACCCGAAACCGCGAAGAATCACTTTAACCCCGTAGGGCCGTTCCGGAGAACGGCCCTACGTTTATTTTATCGATACAAAACAACTTAAGCGGGTTTCTTGCGCGCGTCGATGTACTTAACCGCTTCCCCGACCGTGAGGATTTTCTGCGCGTCCTCGTCGGAGATTTCCGCGCCGAATTTCTCTTCAAAGGCCATGATCAATTCGACCAGATCGAGAGAATCCGCTCCGAGCTCTTCGCGGAAACGGGCTTCCTGGGTGACCTTCGAGGGGTCGACCGCCAGGAGTTCCACGATAATTCCCTGCACCAATTCAAAGGTGGTTTCAGCCATCGAGAATTCCTCCTTCAAAGATACGTTCTGAGCCGCAACCCATTTTCCTGCGGCCTTGTCGGAGCAGACCAATTGTACGTGTCCGTAGCAACACCGTCAAGTCCGGCATTGACACCCCACAGGCGTGCTGGTACCATGCCGCTCATCCGGTTGGAAAACACCTGATTATGAAAAAAGTTGCACCCAGCGCATCGCGCAAGGCGGATCATATCCGCATTAATCTCGAGAAGAATGTGCAATCCGGCTTAACCAACGGATTGGAGAAATACCGTTTTCCCCACCAAGCGCTCCCGGAAATCAACCTTGCGGACGTAGTGATACAAACCTCGATCTTCGGCCGGAAGCTGAGCGCGCCCCTGCTGATTTCCTCCATGACCGGCGGAACTAAAGCCGCCGGGACCATCAACCGGGCCCTGGCCAAGGCCGCTCAATCCGCCGGCGTCGGCATGGGGCTGGGCTCACTGCGTCCGGCGATCGAATCCCCCTCACTCGCTTCCTCATACCGCGTCCGGGATGTGGCTCCAGACATCCTGCTCTTCTCCAACCTCGGTGCGATCCAGCTGAATTACGGCTATTCCCTCGATGAATGCCGGCGGGCAGTCGAGCTGGTGGAAGCCGATGCGCTGATCCTCCATTTAAATTCCTTACAGGAAGCGCTGCAGCCGGAAGGCAATACCGAATTCGCGGGACTTCTGCAGAAAATCGAGGCGATCTGCCGCTCGATCTCTGTTCCGGTGGTGGTGAAGGAAGTCGGCTGGGGAATCGGCGGCGAGACGGCGCGCCGCCTGGCCATGGCCGGGGTGGCTGCGATCGACGTAGCGGGCGCCGGAGGCACTTCCTGGTCGCAGGTCGAAAAGTACCGCGCTCAAAACCGCAACCAGGTCCGGCTGGCGGCGCTGTTCGAGGACTGGGGCCTATCCACCGCGGATTCGATTGTGGATTGCCGCCGGGCGGTGCCCGACCTGCCCTTGATCGCCTCGGGCGGAATTCGCAACGGAATGGAGATCGCCAAGTGCATTACGCTTGGCGCCAACCTGGCCGGAATTGCCGGCCCGCTTTTACAGGCCGCCGTGAAGGGTCCGGACGCCGTTCAGGCGGAATTGGATCGTTGGATTCGCGAGCTGAGGGTGACGATGTTTGCCGCGGGCGCGCGCGACCTTGCCGAACTGCGGACTCTTCCGCTCCATAAGACATGAACTCCCCGATTTCCATATCCACACCTTCCACAACCGAGATGCTCGTGGCACTCGACGCCGGGCTGCATCGTTCCGTGGACCGCCTGAAGGCCACCCATAACGGCTTGTGGGATATGGCCACGTATGCCATGGGCTGGAGCGGGGAAGGAGCCGGTCCCGAGACGACCGGCAAACGCATCCGCCCCCTGCTCTGCCTGCTCTCCTGCGGCGGATGCGGCGCGGACTGGCGCGCCGCGCTTCCGCCGGCCGGCGCGGTCGAGCTGATCCACTCGTTCTCATTAATCCACGACGATATTCAGGACGGCGATGCCACGCGGCGCGGCCGGCCGACGGTCTGGAAGCGGCACGGTTCCGCCCAGGCGATCAACCTCGGGGATGCCATCTTTACGCTCGCGTTTTCCGTTCTCGTCGATTCGGATTCTTCTATCGCCGCCGAGTGGTTGCGGATCCTGTCCGGCACCTGCCTGCGGCTGACGTATGGTCAATTTCTGGATTTGACCTATGAGGATGCGCAGCGGATCACCCTGGGCGAGTATCAGGAAATGATCGAAGGGAAAACCGCCGCGCTGGTCGAGGCGGCCTGCCGGCTGGGGGCGGTAAGCGCGGGCGCCGCCCACGAGCGGCAGGATGCGTTCGCCCGCTTCGGCCGCGCGCTGGGACTGGCTTTTCAGATTCAGGATGATTTTCTGGGCGTGTGGGGCGATCCGAAAGTGACCGGTAAACCCAACGCCAGCGACTTGCTGGCGCGCAAGAAGAGCCTTCCGATCCTCTACGGGCTCGAGCGGTCGGAAAAATTCCGCACCCTGCTCGCCGACGGACCAACTCCCGCGGTTATCCCGTCGCTTCTGGCGGAACTCGAGGCGTGCGGCGCGCGGGAGCACACGCTGATGCTATCCCGCCATTGGGTGGATCAAGCCTTTGAATCCCTCGACGCGGCCAAGCCGCTTGGAGAGTTCAACCCGGCGCTGGAAGCCCTCGCCCGCGCGCTGCTGGATCGTCAGAAGTAAGTTCGTCATTCCCGCGTGCTTTAAGCGGGAATCCACAACGCACTCAGTCATAACCTTGCCTGACGAAGAATAAAACCACTGGATGCCCGCTACGACCACGCGGGCATGACGTACTCCTTTGGCTCGTCATTCCCGCGAGATCTAAGCGGGAATCCACCACAACCGGAAATACAACCAAACTCCACGAAGGAAAACCATTGGCTGCCCGCTACGACCACGCGGACATGACGAATTGTTTTGATCGTCATTCCCGCATGTACTAAGCGGGAATCCATGACGTCCTCAAATATGACCCAACTCTATGAAGGAAAACCCCTGGATGCCCGCTGAGAGCACGCGGGGATGACGAACGCTCCCATTCGAAAGTCCATCGTCGACCGTCGGTCTTCACACAAACAATTGAAACACCTGGTTTCCCAGCAACCTTCCGCGGGGCGTAAGGCGCAGGGCTTCCCCGTTCCGGGTCCATTCCAGCAAACCTCCGGCAATCGAGGAATCGATTTCCTTCCGGAAGCGGTCGTAATAATCCTCGCCAAACCGGATTCGATACGCTTCCCGATCGACGCCGGCCTCCGTCAGGCGCAGGCCCAGCCACATCGTCTCGCGCAGTTCCTCTTCGCGTGTTTGGTTCGCGCTGCGTGAGGCGGCGGGCGTCAGCGGGAAGCGGCGGGCGTTCCCGGTCCGCATGCGCTCGATGTACTTTTCCACGGAACAGATATTGGCGTATCGTTTTCCCGCGGCGCAGCCGTGGGCGCCGGCGCCGAAACCCAGATACGGCCGGTTCAACCAATACCGCAGGTTTTGCCGGCAGGCATATGCGGGAAAAAACGCGGCCAGGCGATTACCGCGCCCCGGGTCCGGGACCGTTGCGGCATCCCGCGCCCAGTTCGAGATCTCGTAATGGCGGTACCCCGCCGCCGCGAGCATTTCCTCGGCCCGTTCGTACATGTCCGCCGCCGCGTCGGCATCCGGCGCCGGGAGCGCGCCGCGCCGGACGGCGCGCGCCAGCTCCGTCCCGCGTTCGAGGGTAAGCGCATACAGCGAAAGATGCTCTGGTGCGAGCGCGAGCGCGCGCCCGAGCGTACGCGTCCATGACGTCACGGATTGCCCGGGCAATCCGAAAATAAAATCCAGATTGATGTCGGCGAATCCGGCGCGGCGCGCATCACGATAGGTCCGCTCCGCTTCGGCATACAAATGGACGCGTCCCAGCATGCGCAATTCTCCGTCGTCGGCCGATTGCACTCCCAGGCTGAGCCGGTTGATCCCGGTTCCGTGGAACGCCTTCAGCCGGTCGCGGTCCACCGTCCCGGGATTGGCTTCGAGGGTGATCTCGGCCTCCGGGTCCAGACGGAACGATTTCCGGATGCCATCCAGCAGCCTCCCGGCCGACCGCGGCGCCAGCAGCGAGGGAGTCCCGCCGCCGAAAAACACGCTGTCTACGAAAGGGGTTCCCCCCGCTCCACCCGCCGATTCGATCTCACGGGTCAGCGCCCGGATATACGCGGGTATCCGCTTCCCCATCCCCTCGGTCGAGAAGAAGTCGCAGTACCCGCAGCGTCGAAGGCAAAAGGGAATATGGAGGTATACGCCATACGGCTCTGCGTTCATGGTGAACATTAATGATACTTCCCTTTGGAAAAGCCGGACTTAATCGCGATTATGAACGGATTGCATCAAACCGGCGCAATCCATATATAATCATATTCTGGCGGAAAGGCAGGGGTTATCTCTTCATTTTCATCGGTTTGTCGATTGATTTCCTTTACATTCTCGGAAATTCCTGACGAATTTCTCAAAGCTAATCTGCACCCCGCCGCCAAATGCTTTTATGCCCATACCGATATCTTCGCCCCGTGCCGACGGGCGGATGGCTTGCGGTTGCCATCGGAAGAACCCCCTGCAATGTTCCGCCGGCCTGCGCCTCTCAAAAGGCGGATGCCGAATTGCACACCAGCCCGGATATATGTAATGGACTCAGAACGAAATCGACGGACTCTGCCGTCCCCGGTTTCAAGAAGGGGTATTCCATGCCGGTCTTGGATACCCTTGTGAACCTGGCGAGACGGCTGGCCATGGCGGTACGTTTCTCGTCTTGTCCGGATACCCCCCCGACCGAAGGGCGTCAACCCGAATCGGATCGAAAACATCGGGGGACGATACCTGCCCATCTACGGATTTTCCTTTTATGCGCCGGCTTTCTCCTTGCGACTCCCATTCCGCCCGTATCAGCGGCTTCCGCGGGCAGAACGGTGCGGGTCGGTGTTTACCAGAACGAACCCAAGATATTCATAGACGACGGCGGGCGCGCCTCGGGTATTTTCATCGACATACTTTCCGAAATCGGCGCCCAGGAGGGTTGGACGCTGGAGTACGAGCCATGTCAATGGGCGGATTGCCTTTCCGCCCTGGAAGCGGGCCGAATCGACCTGATGCCGGATGTGGCGTATTCATCGGAACGCGACCTGAAGTACGATTTCCACGTAACCCCGGTTTTGGATAGCTGGTCACAGATATATGCCAACTCCAGCCTGCAGGTTTCCGGATTCGGCGATCTGGCGGGGAAACGGGTGGCCGTGCTTCAAGGATCTATTCAACAAACGGTGTTTGAGCAATACATGAGCGGATTCGGCTATACCGTTACGATCGTACCGACGAAATCGCTGGAGGAGGCTTTCCAAAAGACGGCGGACGGCGTAGCGGACGCGGCAATCGCCAATAATTTCTTCGGCGATTATTTTTATCGGGAATTTGGTCTGGTCAAGACTCCGATCGTTTTCGATCCGGCGACGCTTTTCTTTGCGACGGCTCAAGGACGCAACCCGGACCTCCTCGCCGCGATAGACCGCCGCCTGGACGCGTGGATTCAGGAACCCAACTCCCCCTATTATGCCATCCTGGGTCGCTGGATTTTGAGGGCTCCTACTCCGGTCTACCGTGTCCCGCAGTATGCGTATTGGATCATCACCATCATCGGCGGGCTGTTCGCCCTATCGGTCGGGATGATCTTCCTGCTGCGTTCCCAGGTGCGGGCACGGACAAAGCATCTCGTAAAAGCCAACCAGGCGTTGCGGGAAAGCGAAGAACGGTACCGTCTGCTGTTCAGCACTAGCAACGACGCCATCCTGCTGACGGCGCCGGACGGCAGCGTGTTCGCGGCGAATCCGGCCGCTTGCCGCATTTTCGATAGGACGGAAGAGGAAATCCTCTCCGTCGGGCAGGACGGCCTGTTGGATCCGACCGATCCGCGGCTGGCCATCGCACTGGAGGAACGCGCCCGCACGGGTTCTTTCCACGGCGAGCTCACCCTGCTGCGGAAGGACGGCAAATTATTTTTCGGCGAGGTTTCCACCGCGCTGTTCAATAATGAAAAGGGACAGCCGCGGACCAGCATGATCATCCGCGATACCACCGAACGCAAGGTGTCGCAGCGGCAGCTGACGGAAAGCGAACGCAAATACCGCGAGTTGGTGGAACACGCCAACAGCATTATTTTACGCTGGACGCGCGACGGGAAGATCACATTCCTGAACGAATTCGGATTGCGATTCTTCGGGTACTCGGCCGAAGAGATTGTCGGCCGGCCGGTCATGGGCACAATCGTCCCGGTCACCGAGAGCGATGGGCGCGATCTCCGCCGCCTCATGGAACAGATCCAATCCGATCCGTTGACCTTCGAGCAGAACATCAACGAGAACGTGCGCCGGGACGGAGAGCGGGTTTGGATCGCCTGGACCAACCGGATCGTCGAGGATACGGAAGGTCGGGTGACGGAGATCCTGAGCGTCGGTACGGACATTACGGATCGCAAACGGGTGGACGAAGCCATCCGGGAATTGAACGCCACACTGGAGCAGCGGGTGACCGATCGGACGGCGGAGTTGGCCGTTGCCAAGGACCACGCCGAGGCGGCCGACCGCCTGAAATCCGCGTTTCTGGCGACCATGTCGCACGAACTGCGAACGCCGCTTAACTCGATCATCGGCTTCACCGGGATCATCCTCCAGGAACTGGCCGGACCGCTCACCGCGGAGCAGCGCAAACAGCTCGGCATGGTGCGCGATAGCGCGTGGCATCTGCTGGCGCTGATCAACGACGTGCTCGACATCTCCAAGATCGAAGCCGGGCAGCTGGAGATGCACATCGAATCCTTCGATTTGCGCGCTTCGATCGAGAAAGCCGCCGCCATCGTGAAACCGCTCGCGGAGAAAAAAGGGCTGACGCTCGACGTGGAACTTTCTCCGGAGATCGGGATCTTCACCAGCGATTCGCGGCGCATCGAACAGGTGCTGATCAACCTCCTCAACAACGGCGTAAAATTTACCGAACGGGGCGGGGTAACGGTCCGGGCGAGAATCTCGCCCTACCCCTACCATGCGCCGCAATCCGCCTTGTTCCTGTCCGTCGCCGACACCGGGATCGGCATCCAGCCGGAGGATTTCGAGAAGCTGTTCCTGCCGTTCCGTCAGATCGACTCCGGAATGACGCGCCGGCACGAGGGAACCGGATTGGGATTGGCCATCTGCCGCCGGCTGGCCGAATTGCTCGGCGGCGAAATCCGCGCGGAGAGCGAGTTTGGCAAAGGCAGCGTCTTTACATTCATCCTGCCGGTCAAAGGAGCGGTTGAATCGTGACAAAAACAATCCTTCTGATCGAGGACAACGAACAAAACCGCTACCTCGCCACGTTCCTGCTCGAGAAACACGGTTATACGGTACTCTCGGCCGCCGACGGGCCGGCGGGCATCGAACTGGCGGGAAGAATCCTGCCGCATCTGATCCTGCTCGATATCCAGCTGCCCACGATGGATGGATACGCCGTCGCCCGCACATTGCGGGAAAACCCGGTTTTGAAGACCACCCCGATTATCGCGGTCACCTCGTACGCCATGCCGGGCGACCGGGAAAAGACGATCGCCGCCGGGTGCAGCGGGTACATCGAAAAACCGATCAACCCGGATACGTTCGTGTCCGACGTCGAGCGCCACCTGGCCGAGGCTTGAAAGGAAGCGTTCCGATGAAGAAGCGAGTGCTGATCGTCGAAGACAAGGAAGAGAACCGCTACCTCCTGCGCGCCCTGTTGCAGAGCCAGGGGTACGCGGTGGAGGAAGCCGTCCATGGCGCCGAGGCCCTCATCAAAGCACGCCAGCAACCGCCGAGCCTGATCATCTCCGACCTATTAATGCCGGTGATGGACGGCTACACCCTTCTGCGCCATTGGAAGGCCGAAGAACGGCTCAAGACCATTCCGTTTGTCGTCTGTACCGCCACGTATACCGACGCGAAAGACGAACAACTCGCCCTGGATTTGGGAGCGGACGATTTCATACTGAAGCCCGTCGAACCGGAGGCTTTCGTTTCCCGGATCCAGAAAGTCATGGAAAAAGCGGAACGGGGGGAGCTTTCGCCCGTGCGGACGCCCTCTCCGGAAAGAGCGACCGTCGCGAAGGAATACAGCGAAGTCCTCATTCGAAAATTGGAGGAGAAGGCGCTTGAATTGGAGCAAGCCAACCTCAAACTCCAGAAGGATAATGCGGAGCGCAAACGGGCGGAGGAGGCATTAATTCAAAGCGAGGGCCACCTGCGCTCGGTGGTCCAGACGGCAGGGGATGCCATCGTCACGTTGGACTCGGAAGAAAAAATCCGCCTGTGGAACGACGCGGCTGAAACCATGTTCGGGTATACATCCGAAGAAATGATCGGCCAGCCGCTGATAAAAATCCTGCCCGAGCGCTTCCGCGGCGAGTTTCAAAAGAGGTCCAAACAGCCGGCTATGACCGGCCAGTTGATCATCGGGCATCATCCGAAGGAAGCTTTGGGAATGCGCCGGGACGGGAGCGAATTTCCGGTGGAAATCACCATCTCCAACTGGAAAGTAAAAGAAGGAAGCTTCTCCACGGCGATCATCCGCAATATTACGGAACGCAAACAGGCGGTGGAGGCGCTCCGCGGTTCACAGGCCATGTTGCAGACCGTGTTGAATTCCATCCCCTCCGCGGTGTTCTGGAAAGACCATAAATCCAATTTTCTCGGCGCCAATCGCACCTTCCTGGAGTCGGTCGGAATGAAATCCGCGAAGGAAATTGTCGGAAAAAGCGACTATGACCTTCCCTGGGAAAAGCATCAGGCGGATGGCTTCCGGGAATACGACCGCAAAGTGATGGAATCGGGCGTTTCCGAATTCGACATTATTGAGTCTTTTCGCTGGTTGGATGGAACCATCACCTGGGCGAAAACCAACAAGGTGCCGCTGCGTGACGCGCAGGGCAAGGTCATCGGCATTCTCGGCACGTATGAAAACATCACCGAGCGCAAGCAGGCGGAGGAAGCCCTCCGGAAGAGCGAGGCCCAACTGGCGAACGCCGCGGTCATCGCCCGGCTGGGTCCGTGGGAATACAATGCGGCGAGCGATATTTTCACCTTCACGGACCAGTTCTATGCGGTGTATAAGACAACCGCCGCCGAAGTCGGCGGGTATACCCTGTCCTTCGCGGAATATTCGAAACGATTCGTCCATCCGGACGACATTCCGCTAATGGGCGCGGAAATCCAGAAAGCATTAGATGCCGCGGACTCCAATTACAGCCAAACACTCGAACACCGCATCCTTTATGCCGACGGGACTGCCGGCTTTATTTCCGTACGTTTCTTTGTCGTCAAGGATGCGCAGGGCAAGACCGTAGGAACTCGTGGCGTAAACCAGGATATAACGGAACGCAAGCATGCGGAAGAAGAAATCCGGAAGCGGTTGCGGGAATTGGAGGGGATGAACCGGGTCTCCACCATTCTGCGCACGATGCCGACCCTGGAACAGATGCTACCGCATCTCCTGGACGAAGCCCTGGCGGCGGTGGAAAGCGAGACGGGCGCCATCTGGCTGTTCGACTCCTCCGCCGGCATGCTGCACCGGGAGGTCGCCCGCGGATGGATGGATACGCCGGAAATCTCCGAGTGCAAACCCGGCGAAGGGTTTCCCGGCGGTGTTTTCATCGCCAATCAGATCCATCTCTTCGATGAATTTGTCAGCGATCCCGAGTTGCGTATCCTGAACCGCGATTCCATTCCCGGCGGGTGGGGAGGGATCTCCATCCCGATCCGGTCCGAAAAGGAAATCGTCGGAGTGGTTTGCGTCGCCATGCCGCTGCCCCGCAAAGTCACCGTGGAGGAAGCGAACCTCCTGGTCATCCTTTCGGACATGGCCGGAACGGCCATCCAACGCACCCGCCTGAACGAACAGACGAAGAACCAGCTGGAACACCTCAGCGCGCTGCACGCGATCGATACCGCGATCACGGCCAGCATGAACCTCGACGTCACCATGAGTTATTTCCTGGACCAGGTGATAAGCCAGCTGCGGGTGGACGCAGCCGCGGTTCTGCTGAGCAATCCGCGGTTGATGCTTTTGGAATTCTTGGCCGGACGCGGTTTCCGCGGAAAAGGCATCAACTCCACGCGCCTGCGGATCGGTGAAGGCCAGGCCGGGCGGGCCGCGCTCGAACGCCGCCTGATCCATGTCGCCATCACGCCGCACGATCCGATCGCCAAGCCGGAACGGATCGCCGGCGAAGGTTTTGTCTCGCATACCTCGGTTCCATTGATCGCCAAAGGCCAGGTTAAAGGGATTCTTGAATTATTCCACCGGACGCCGTTTTCCCCGGAAGAGAGCTGGCTGTCCTTCCTGAAAACCCTCGCCGGCCAGGCGGCGATCGCCATTGATAACGCCACGCTCTTCTCGGACCTGCAAAGCGCCAATCTCCAGCTCGCCCGGGCATACGATTCCACCCTGGAAGGCTGGTCCCGCGCGATGGACCTGCGCGACAAGGAGACCGAAGGCCACAGCCGGCGGGTAACGGAGACATCCCTGCTCCTGGCAAAATCCATGGGGCTTACCGATTCGGAATTGGTCCACATCCGGCGCGGCGCGCTGCTGCACGATCTGGGAAAACTGGGTGTCCCGGATTCCATTCTCAACAAACCGGCCTCCCTCACCAAGGAGGAAATGGAGATAATGCGCCGCCATCCCGCGCTCGCCTATGAATTGCTCGTGCCGATCGATTTCCTGCGTCCCGCGCTCGACATCCCGTATTGCCATCATGAGCGCTGGGACGGCTCGGGGTATCCCCGCGGATTGAAAGCCAACGAGATCCCCCTGTCGGCGCGGATATTCGCCGTTTCCGACGTTTTCGATGCGCTGACGTCGGACCGTCCTTACCGAGCGGCTTGGACAAGCGAAAAGGCGACGGAATACATCCGCGAGCGGGCCGGCACGGAATTCGATCCGCGGGTGGTGGAGGCGTTCCTGCGCATGCCGTGACAATCCGGAAATCACGGCTGAATTCCCCTGCGGATCGTGTCCTCGCTGCAATTTTTCGCCCATCCATCGATATACCTCAAATGCGCGGAAAGAATTCCGCGTTCCGCAAGCCGCTCGCTTAATCCTCCACTCTCCTCTACGGAAGGAGGCGCAGTACCAGCCTCGCCGCAGGCAGAAAGGAATATGCCGATATAAACCCGCCGAATCGAAAGGCATGACGGCTATAATATCGCTTCCATTATTCCTGTCCGGCGGCGGAGGTAGCTTGAGTTTTGATATTTTCGTCCAATGCTTCAGGAACGGCGAACCGGCGGGGTTGCCGTGGCAGGCATTGCTCCTCCTGTTTCCGGTTCAGGCTGCCGAATCGACGCCGGAATTCTGGCGTATCCGGTATGACGATCGGAACTCCTGCGACATTCACCTTTCCACGCTCCCCAAAAACGAAGCCTTCATCGAATCGCTTTGTGTCCATCGCCCATGCGGTGATAAACGCTTGTGGCGGGCACTGTTTACCATCCTGCGCATGGGTAATGTCGTGCTGTATTTTCCCGGCAATTCGCCACCCCTCGTCGCGGATGCGGCGGCCACCGCCCATCTGCCGCCCGGAATGATCGAGTCGCTCGGCAGGCCGGTTTGTATTCACTCGGCGCGGGAAATCCGATCGGTGGTCGAAAACGGGGATATCCGGTCACTGAGAAAGCCGGAGTAATTTGTTTTCTTGATTACCCCCGCGCTTTGTATTAAACTAGCGTGTCATGCGATTCCCGATCCTGGCTGCCGTCGTTCTGTCGATTTCCCCTATCGCCGCTTCCTATCAGGCGGATGAAGCCCTCCGCATCGATTCGCCGGTGGTAAACGAAACGGTTTCCGGAAACGTCGAGATACTGGGCTCGGCCGCCGCGCCCGGAATGATGCGGTTTCGAGTCGAATTTGCGTACGATCCGGACCCGACCGGAACCTGGTTCCTGATCCTCGAAGGAACCGAACCGGTGCAGGATGGAAAGCTGGCCGATTGGGATACGACATCGGTCAGCGAGGGGGATTATGCGCTCCGGCTGGCCGCTTTTTTCGCGGACGGCTCGATGCAGGAAGCGGTAACCCGGGGACTGCATGTCCGACGCAAGAACCCGCCCACCGCCACGTCCGCCATTGAGGCCGTCACCCCGGCCGCACCGGATCCGAGCGCGTACATCAGAGCCGCGGCCGCCTTTCCCGCGCCCACCGCGGTTTTTAGTACGGGACCGGCCGCCGCCGGAACCTTTCCGCAGCACGGAATCGAAATCCTTACCGGCGCAGGGCTGGCGGTGGCGGGATTTGGATTGTTTTGGATTCGATCCCGCTGGTTGTGGTGGAAGCGGCGATTATTCATCCGTAAAATGCGGAAAGGCGGAAGCTGAAAGGACACGATCCACGGAGCGCACGGAAATGCGCGGAGAAAAATACGGAATAAATCCGCGACCCTTCATGTCCTGTAAGGATAAAAAGGGGTGTGGAAACCGGCAAGGCCCGATTAATGGAACCGAGATAATTAAATGAATGACATCTACCTGATCGTCGGGCTGGGAAATCCCGGCCGCCAGTACGCCCAAACCCGCCACAACATCGGGTTCCGCATCGCCGACCAAATGTCCCGGACATTGGGAGTGCGTTTTGCCCGCCAGCAGAATAATGCCTTTGTCGCCTCGGGCGAGCGGAATGGCGCAAAGCTGGTCCTGGCAAAACCGCAGACCTTCATGAACCTGAGCGGCATGTCCGTCTCCGGCCTGGTCCGGTTCTATAAAATCCCGCTCACGAACCTCTTGGTTTGCTGCGACGACATCGACCTGCCGATGGGCACCATTCGCATGCGCGCCTCCGGCGGATCGGCCGGTCAGCGCGGAATGCAATCCATCCTCGAAGCGCTCGGCACCAAGGATGTGCCCCGGCTCCGGTTCGGCGTCGGCCGCCCGCCGGGAAGGATGGACGCGGCGGATTACGTCCTGCGGAATTTCGACGGTTTCGAAGAGGAAACCGTTCCGATCATCGTCGAGAAGGCCGTCCAGGCCGCGCTGGCATTCGTCGACAGCGGCATGACGGAGGCGATGAACCGCTTCAACGCCCCGCCCTCGGATTCTTCCCCGCGCGGCGGCGCGGAGCCGGCCGGCCCGGATTAATCTCCGATGGATCTTTCCCGCTGGCTTCCGCTGTTTCAGGAGGATGCAAGGTACAGCGATCTGCTGACGGCGCTGGGTACCGCCACGGCGCCGCCGGCCGGAAGCTCGATCTCCCTCTCCCTGCTG
>JBAVFZ010000422.1:0-15045 GCA_049684495.1 Anaerolineales bacterium
GTTAACCGTCTATCGGCTGAATTGACCGTGCGGTAAAATACTGCTCCGCGGGTCGGACCATGGACGATAGACGATAGACCATGGAAAACCGACCATAGACGGTAGACCATGGACCATGGAAAAATCAAAACCGACCATGGACCATTGACTATGGATCATGAAAAGAACAAACCCGATCGACTGGGAACAATAGACGAGAACCCCACGGCATCTTAGAACCGGCCACGGTCCATCGTCCATCGTCCATCGTCCATGGTCGGCCGACGACCTTGACGGAAAGAAACACAAAGGAAGGAATTTCCGAGTTGACGAATAAAACTCTATCCCCCGAGCTTGAGGCTCTCTCCATCAACACCCTGCGCTTCCTCGCCGCCGATATGGTCGAGGCCGCGAAGTCCGGGCATCCCGGGTTACCGATGGGCGCCGCGGCGATGGCGTACACGCTCTGGACGCAGGTCCTCCGGCACAATCCCGCCAACCCCAAATGGTTCAACCGCGACCGGTTCGTGCTTTCCGCCGGACACGGTTCGGCGCTCCTGTATGCGCTGCTGCACCTGACGGGGTACGACCTGCCGATGGAGGAGATCAAGCGCTTCCGCCAGTGGGAAAGCCGCACGCCGGGACATCCGGAAACGGAGATCACGCCCGGGGTGGAGGCGACCACCGGCCCTTTGGGGCAGGGGATCTCCAACGCGGTAGGCATGGCGGCCGCCGAGGCGCACCTGGCGGCCCGCTTCAATCGCCCCGGGTTTAACCTTATCCAGCACTACACCTACGTGATCGCGAGCGACGGCGACTTGATGGAAGGGGTCGGGTCGGAAGCGTGCTCGCTCGCCGGGCACCTCGGGCTTGGGCGTTTGATTGTGCTCTACGACGACAACAAAATCTCGCTTTCCGGTTCGACGGCGCTTTGTTTTACGGAGGATGTCTCCGCGCGCTTTGCGGCTTACGGATGGAACGTGCTGACCGTTGCGGACGGCAACGACGTGCCCTCCGTCGCCAAGGCGCTGGCGGATGCCCGCGCGCAGAACGCGAAGCCGACACTGATCCGGGTGCGGACGCACATCGGGTACGGCGCGCCGAAGAAGCAGGATTCGAGCGAAGCGCACGGCTCGCCGCTGGGGGCCGAGGAACTGCGCGGCGCCAAGGAAAAGCTGAGGTGGCCGGTCGAGCCGATGTTCCTCGTTCCATCGGAGGCGCTTGCGATCTACCGCCGGAGCGTGAAAGAAGGCGCGCGGCTCGAAGCGGAATGGAATGACGTGTTTGAAAAATACGCCGAGCAGTTCCCGGAGCAAGCCGCGGAACTCCGCCGCCGGATCGCCGGCGAACTGCCGAAAGACTGGGAGGAAAAAATACCGGCCTTCACTCCGGCGGATGGAAATATCGCCACCCGCAAGGCTTCCGAGAAGATCCTGCAGCAGTTGGCCGACGCGCTTCCGGAGCTCTTCGGCGGAGCGGCGGACCTTAACCCCTCCACATTCACCTGGATGAAGAAGCTGGGCAACTTCCAAAAGCCCAATGGGCCCCAGGAAAAAATCGAAGGCGCGGTCGAGGGCGGCTGGGATTATGCCGGGCGGAACCTGCATTTCGGCGTGCGCGAACACGCGATGGGCGCCATCTGCAACGGCCTGGCCTACCACGGCGGCTTTATTCCGTTTGGTTCGACCTTCATGGTTTTTTACGACTACATGCGGCCGGCGGTCCGGATCAGCGCGATCTCCCGCCTGCACACGCTTTGGATCTATACTCACGACAGCGTCTGGCTCGGGGAGGACGGCCCCACCCATCAGCCGATCGAGCAACTGGCGGCGATGCGCGCGACCCCCAACCTCGTCGTCCTCCGGCCGGCCGACGCGGCCGAAACCGCCGAAGCCTGGAAGGTGGCGCTCAAGAGAAATCACGGACCGACCGTGATGGCCCTCACCCGGCAGAACCTTCCGATCTTCGACCGGCAGGAAACGCAAAGCGCGCAAGGGACGGCGAAGGGCGCCTACGTATTATGGGAATCCAAGGCCGGCGCGCCCAAGCTGATCCTGATGGCGTCCGGGTCCGAAGTGCATCTGGTCCTGGCGGCCGCGAAAAAAATGGATCTGGAGGGGATACCGGCCAGAGTGGTATCCTTCCCGTCGTGGGAACTCTTTGCCGCGCAGGATGCCGCCTACCGCGAATCCGTGCTGCCCGCAAAGCAGCCGTTGCGCCTGGCCGTGGAAGCGGGAGTCTCCCAGGGTTGGGAAAAGTGGGTCGGCGAGCGCGGGGAAATCCTTTCGATCGACTCCTTTGGCGCGTCGGCGCCGCTGGCCGTGTTGCAGGAAAAATTCGGTTTCACCGCGGAGGCCGTCCTGGAGCGGGCGAAGGAACTACTGAACCGGTAAAATTTTCGGCGGGGTGAGAGCCGCTAATAGTTTAGGAGGAATGAACCATGCCTATCCGATTGGGAATCCCGGAACTTCTGATCATCCTGCTCATCGTGGTGCTCATCTTCGGCGTGGGGCGGGTCAAGGAAATCGGCACCGCCATCCGCGAATTCCGCAAGGCGTTGAAGGACGACGACGACGATAAGGAAAAGGAAAAGGCGAAGACGGACGAAGAAAAGAAATCGTGACCGCAATCATTTCATAAGCCACGCGCGTTCGAGTACAATAAAAATTGTTCTCAAATTATTCGCATCGACCGAAGCGGCCGATGCGTTGTTTACAGGGCCCGCCGGGTCAAACCGATCCACACGGAAAAATACGCCGGTCCTCCGCTAAGGGCCGACAATCCCCTTTAATAAAATGCCGACGATGTACGCCACTCCCGCCGTAAGGCTTCCGACGACCAGCATCTCCAGGCCGCTGCGGATCGGATTGTGGTGGGTGACGACCACCTTGGCGGAGCCGAGGATGAAGAGCGCCACGCCCGACATGATGAGGGAAACGATAAACGACGTGGCCGGCGCGATCGGCACAAAGATCCCCAGCAGGTAAACCAGCAGCGGGATGGAACCCGCCAGGACGAAGGCGGAGAAAGTGGCCAGCGCCGAGCGGAGCGGGGTGCGTTCATCCGGCAGCATGCCGAGTTCTTCGACCATCATCGCGTCCACCCAGAGCTTGGGATCGCGGCTCTTGATTTCCACCAGCTTTTCGGCGTCCGCCTCGGAGTAACCCTGTTTGCGGTACACAGCCAATAATTCCTGTTTCTCCCCGTCGGGAAAATGATCCACCTCCCATTTTTCGCGCGTTTTTTCCTTGGCATAATATTCCCGTTCGCTTTTTAAGGAGAGAAACGAACCTGTGCCCATCGAAAAGCCGTCCGCAAGCAGGTTGGCCATCCCCAGGATCATGAGGACATTGGCGCCCAGGTTGGCGCCCGCCACTCCGCTGACCACCGAAAAGGTCGTTACGATGCCGTCCAGTCCGCCCAGGACCATATCCCCGATGTATTGTGAGCCGGCTCCGCCGTGTTCCTCCTTCGCCGCCTGCGCGATCGCCTCCGGCGTGTGCGCCTTGGCAGAAGCGGCCACATCTTCTTTCGAAAAGGATATCCTGGCAAGCGAGAGGCGGGGGAGCGGTTTCTTGTCTTTGGCCATGGTTGCACCTCACAGCGGGAAAAGAGCAATAGACAGGATTTTCAGGATTTTTTCAGGATTGACATAATTATTATTGTAAAGAAGAAATATAAGAATTGTATTTCAGTGAAATCCGTTTATATCCGTGTAATCCGTGTACAAAGGATTTTTTCGGATACTCTCATGAATTAAGTGGCAAACCGGATATTGAGGACGTCGCCGTCCTTGACCGGATACTCCTTGCCTTCCAGCCGCAGTTTCCCCTTGGTCTTTGCCTCGGCCAGGGAGCCGAGCGCCGTTAGATCATCGTAATGCACCACTTCGGCGCGGATGAATCCCTTCTGCAGATCGGTGTGGACCACGCCGGCGGCTTCCGGGGCCAGCGCGCCGCGCCTCACCGTCCAGGCGCGCACTTCGTCCTCGCCCACGGTGAAAAAGGATTGCAGCCCGAGCAGATCGTACGACAGCCGGATGACGCGGTTCAACCCCGGCTCCTCGATGCCGAATTCCTTCAGGAAGGCGGCCGCCTCTTCCGGGGCCATCTGGGCGATCTCCATCTCGAGCTTTCCCTGGATCCCGGCCGTGGCGGAACGGCGTCCCGCCGCGGACGGGGCGGGTTCCTTCTGCCCCTCGCCGAGGTTCCAGAGGATCAACATCGGCTTCTGGGTCAGGAGGCCCATCCCGGAAAGCGCGCGTTCCTCCTCGGGTGTGAATTCCATTTCGCGCAGGGGTTTGTCTTCCTGCAAATGCGCGTGCAATTTCTTGAACAGCTCGACTTCCTTCTGGGCCAGGGCCTTGTCCTTCACGCCGCCTTTGCGCAGTTCATCCTCCAGCCGTTCGAGTTTGCGCTCGACGGTGATCAGGTCGTTGATCAGGAGTTCCGAATCCATCGCCGTGACGTCGCGGGCCGGGTCCACGCCGCCGAGCGGATGCGGAACCGCCTCGTCGGCAAATGCGCGCACCACGTTCAGCAGGCCGTCCATCTGCCGCAGTTCCCCCAGCAACGGCCCCTTCAGCTCGCCTTTCGCGCCCGGGTTGCTTTCGATACCGGCGATATCGGCGTAGGTGACCTGGGCGTAGATCGTCTTGCGCGGTTTGAACATCCCGGAGAGTTTATCCACGCGCGGATCCGGCACCGTGACCACTGCGGTGTGCACCTCGAACCGCCCGCCGCCGAGCATCGAGCCGGTCGGGGCGTGGCCGCGGGTGAGCGCGTTGAATACGGTGGTTTTACCGGATTGGGGGAGGCCGATGATGCCGAGGCGCATGCGTTTTTCCTGTGGGCGAGAGGTTGATGGGGATTATAGCATGAGGGGAGAGTAAATCTCACCGCAAAGACGCAAAGGACGCCAAGAAATATTAATATAATAAATCAGTGCAATCTGGTTTTTATCCGTGTAATCCGTGTACTAAATATTTCTCTTCCCCGAAAATCCGCAGCACCTGCCCGTAATACACCCGGTGATAATCGCCGCCGGAATAGTTGGCCTCGAGGGCGGGATCCTGGAATCCGGCCGGATCGAATAGACTTACATATATTTTCCGGCACTCGAAAATAAGCTCGGCTTCGGCGAACGCCGGAGAGGAAACGAACCGGGATGCGACAGGCGTCAGCCCGGCGAGCGCGATCTTATCGCCGTCGCGCCCGGATTGGCTGCCGAGAATATTCAGAGACTTGCGGTACTGCTCGGGAAACGCGCACAGCGTGAAGCCGCCGAACCCCTCGGTGAACCGGTGCGTGAAGCGGGTCGGGCGGACGACGACTTGCGCGAAGGGCCGGCCCCACATGATACCGAAGCTCCCCCAGGAGACCGTCATCGCGTTGAATTTCCCCGCGGCAAAATCACCCGCGGTAAGCGCGAACCAGCCCTTATCCCATTGGTGAAAGGGCCGCAGGGCGAGATCCATCGGGGGGATTTCGATTTTTGTCATTGTTTTTCTCCGAAAAATGACGAATAAAAGGAAGCAACTGAAAAAATCTCAAGAGGTCATTGCGAGGAGCGTAGCGACGAAGCAATCTCCGGTTTTCGACTGGAGCAGGAGATTGCTTCGCTCCCTGCGGTCGCTCGCAATCACTCCATTTGCTACTTCAATCCCAGCCGCGTGAACCGCCCCGTCACATCCAGGTAAAAGCGGTGGATGTATCCGTGGATGTATTCGGCGATGTCGAGCTGCGGATCGGCAACCAGTGGCGTGAGATCCATCCCGAAGATTATCCCGGTCGAGGTGTCGACGCCGTGCGAGGCGAAGTAGGTGGCGTGCGCCCGGCGGCGGCCCATGCTCGCCAGGTCGTAGCGCTTGCCGCCGCCGATCTGCGAATCATATACCCCAAGCAGCGCCGCCTGCAGGTTCTCCTGCGCGGAGACGTCGAAGCCGACCTTGTCGTCGTCGACCATCCAATCCAGGTCGCGCCAGACTTCGCAGCCGTAAACCTTTTTCGGGCGGTCGGCGGCCGGCAGGGAGCGGGCGGCGGCGATCGTCTTGAGCGCGACGCCGACATGCGTGTCGTGCTTGTCGGCCAGGTTGTGGGTGTAGAGAATCTGCGGCTGGCAGGCCCGGAGCAGCGCGGCGATATCCTCGATGGGTTTGGAATTCACCCCGTCCTTGATGTTCGAACTGGGATGATCCAGTTGCGCCAGCGCCGCGTATTCGCCGACCGCGGCCGCCTTCTTTTGTTCCTTGCGCCGGACGGCCCACATCTCCTCGTCGGTATAGGTCTCATACAGGCCGGCGCGCGGAGAGCCGCGGCCGTCGGTGACGACCACGCCGGAGAACCATTTCTCTTTGTGCTGGAAGCACTCGAGGATCGGCGAAGCGGCCATGATCTCGAGGTCGTCCTGATGGGCCGAGACCGCCAGATGGGTGGTGCGCTCGAGCGCGGCGGGAAGCGCGAGCCCGTCCGGGATGAAGAGCTCTGCGGCGGATTGATGGAATTTCATGCGGCCTCCTTGGGTTCGAGCGCGGGCAGGCTGGCGGCCGCGATCGATTGGCCGACGCGCCGGCTTTTCTCGTCCGGGAGCCGGATGTGCAAGCCGGCGTGCTCCGGGAATTCGGAGGCGAGAACTTTTTGCGCGCCTTCGAGCAGCAACGAGCCGCCGCGGCCCGAAGTGCAGCGGCCGAGGATCAGCACGTGGCGCAGGGAATAGAAATCCGCGTAGTGGGCGATGCCGTAGCCGAGGAAGACGCCCATGCTTTCCCAGATCTTCAGCGCGCCGGGTTCGCCCTTCTCCAGCTTCTCCTGCACGAATTTCAACTTTTCCGCGTCGGTGATGTCCTGCGGGATCGCGATCCCCGCCTTGGGGGCGAGCCGGAAAACGCACTGCTGCGAGAAATACTGCGAACCTACCCCGCGGTCGCCCGACCACTCGTCGAGCGCCGACC
The DNA here is from genome assembly GCA_049684495.1 of Anaerolineales bacterium. Taxonomy (GTDB): domain Bacteria; phylum Chloroflexota; class Anaerolineae; order Anaerolineales; family RBG-16-64-43; genus JAFGKK01. The sequence continues at coordinate 6,929 of JBAVFZ010000422.1, forward strand.
CCTCGCGGTAATCCACCGGCGCGAAGGCCAGCTCGTTGAGCCAGCCCATGATGTTGCCGTTTTCGTCGACGTAGCCGGTGGCTTCGCTCGAGCCGAGTGCGATCCCGAGGACCGCGTTGTCGCCGAGCGACATCGCGCCGGCCAGGGCGGTCACATCGCCGTCGTTGATCACCTCGAGCGGCACCTTCATTTCATCGCGGATGCGCAGGAACATCCCGCGCACCTCGCCGAAGCGAACGGGGGGAACCGCGCGGAAGAGCGAAGCGATCATCGGCCGGTTGTCGATGTAGATCCCGGCCGAGCTGCCGCCGATCGCATCCACCCGTGGGAGTTTGGAGGCGGCGGTCTCGAGCGCTGTGCGGATCTCGCGGTAGTGATAGTCCGGATCGGCGTGTTTGCGCGGCTCCCAGACCACCTCCTCACTGTAGACCGGATTCCCGTCGATCACCGCCGAAACCTTGCGGTCCGAAGCGCCCAGGTCGAACCCGATCCGGCAGCCGTCGAGGTGCCGGCCGAGCGGCTTTCCGGATTCACGGGCGGGAGGCACATCCTCGGGAGCGCAGCAAATGACCGTGAATTCCTTTTCATACACGTCCCGGCCCATGAAGAAATAATCGAAGCGCCGCCCGCCTTCGGGGGAATACGTCCGGCGGATATACTCGCCGATCGATTGCGGTCCGCCGACGGATACCTTCCAGCCGCCCTTTTGCCAAAGCAGGAATTTCAACAGCCGCTCGACGTATCGGTTGTTTTCCGCAGCAAGCGGATGGCTTTCCGGCAGGACGCGGGTCTCATACCGGAGGGTCCGGCCGTGTTCGCGCTCCACGCCCAGGATCAGAGGAACGGCGTTCGATTGCGCGAGTTTGCGGAAGGCCCGATTGTACAGCGCGGCGGGGAGGAATTCTTCTTCCAGGGGAGGGAGGCGCAACGGTTTAATGGACGATCGGAGATCGCTGCCCAAGGAGAAATCCTTTCAAAAAGAACGACTGGTTCTCCCCCGAATTCCTCGATGCGGGGAAAAATTATAGCATGCTTGGATCGTATTCTTTCCTGGTGGTGTGATTCTCCGCATGGAATACGGGTGAATAACCTCCTTCCCCTTTGTATTTCGAAAAACTTTTTTAGTTAAGTGAAAGGGGAACGCGAAGATCGTGTAAAATACTCCGTGACGGAAAAATCCAATGGAAAATAAATACGCTCCCCCAATTCCTGGGAAGGAAACCGAACTCTTTTCGGAAACACGACGGGCAGGTTGCGGGAACCCTTCCGCCCATATGGGAAACAGACTCCGAACCGGAAAGTGCCTGCTTCTGGCAGCGGCGGTCATCTTATCCGCCGCCGGATGCGGCAATCTGGAATTCGAAACGGCGCCCGCTTCCACGCAGGGAACGGCGGCCGTGACCCAAGCGAATACCCCTGAACGTTCCGAGGTCGCCATGGACTCCCCTTACCGGCTGGTAGGATATTACGCCTCCTGGAACGTTTACAACCGCGCGGTTTTCCTCTCCCAGTTGCAAGGGGAAAAACTCACCCACCTCAACTACGCCTTCTCCAATATCAGCCCCGAGGGCGAGTGCGTGAACGGCGATCTCGACGCGGATACGATCCGGTTCTTCGGGGGCAACAAGAGCGTGAGCGCCCAGACGGATCCGGTCGAAGGCTTGCGCGGCAACTTCCGTCAATTGGCCCTATTAAAGGAAAAGTATCCCGCCTTGAAGGTGCTCATCTCCGTCGGCGGCTGGACGTGGTCCGAACATTTCTCGGATGCGGCGCTCTCGGAAACCTCCCGGATGCGGTTCGTCAAATCCTGCCTGGATCTCTACCTGGTCCGATACGGGGATGCCTTCGACGGGGTGGATCTGGATTGGGAGTACCCGGTCGCCGGAGGTTTGTATCCGGGGCGCCCCGAGGACGGGGACAATTACACGCTGCTCGCGCAGGAATTTCGGAACCAGATGAATACGCTGCGGGAAGCAACCGGCAAGGAATACCTCCTGACGATTGCCGGTCCCGCCGCGCCGGATACGATCGGCCATTTCCATCTGGGTGAGATCCAGAAATCGCTGGATTGGATCAACGTGATGGCGTACGATTTCCACGTCGCTTCCGAACCGACGACGGGCCTGCTCTCGCCGTTGTACGGATCGCCGCGGGATCCGGACGGGACCTCCAGGGAATCCTACAACGGCGACGCCGCGGTCCGGGCATATCTCGCCGCCGGGGTTCCGGCGGATAAAATCGTACTGGGCATCCCGTTTTACGGCCGTTCCTGGCGGGGCACCGGCGGCAACGGCCTCTTCCAGAGCGCGCAAGGCCCGGCGATGGGGCGGGACGAGCCGGGTTTCATGAGCTACTCGGATATCGCGCAAGGTCCGCTGAAAACCTTCCAGCGTTATTGGGAGGAAGATGCGAAAGTCCCATGGCTGCATGAAACGGAAACCGGCGTGTTCATTTCCTATGAGGATGCCGAGTCGATCGAGTGGAAGGTGCGCTACATCCGCGAGAAAGGCCTGGGCGGCGCAATGGTCTGGGAGTTGGGATTGGATGGTGGAATGCTGCTGGGGCCGCTCGGGGACGGGCTGTTTTCGTAATGGGGCGCCGAATGTGAAATTACCCGGCGGCGTGGCGCCGTATCATGCGATGGCAACGGATCCCGTTGAAGACCGGTGCTGCTCAGCCCGGAGAATCTTGTACGCGGAGTACGCAGAATGACCGGATTTCGCGGATTATTCCTGCCGATAATTATTTGGAGAAATTTTTCCAGTCCTCCGTGTAATCCGTTGTATGCGTGAAATCCGCGTCCAAGCGGCCTTTGGCGGGATAGACATCATAAAAAAGGATGAATAATGCGGACAGAAAAGGGATCTTGGATAAGCCCGAATCTTTTTCCGGCTTTCCTGATTGGCAGCACCATGCTTTTCTCCTGCGGACTCGCAGGTCCGACCGGCGGCGCCACTCCGACCGTTCCGGTCACCCCCAGCGCCACACCGGAGGCTCCTCCGACGATGAACAAGCTCATTCCCAAACCCGCATCCGTACAGCCCGCGCCCGGCGGATTCTCCCTCACCGCCGAGTCGGGGATTTTTGTCCAATCCGGCAATGAGGAAGTGGCCGCCATCGGCCGCTACTTGGCGGAAAAGTTAAAACCCGCCACCGGGTTCGGCCTGGCGGTGCTGCCGGCCGGCGGCGCGCCCGGCGTGGGGAACATCTACATCACCACGGAAGGCGGCGACCCGGCGCTCGGCGAGGAGGGTTACACGCTGGCCGTCACGCCGGATCTGATCGCGCTGGTGGCCTACATGCCCGCCGGATTGTTCCGCGGCGTCCAAACGCTGCGCCAGCTGCTGCGGGCGGAGATCGAGCAACCGGCCGTCCAGCCCGGGCCGTGGGTCGTTCCGGCGGGGGTGATCCGGGATCAACCGCGCTTCTCGTGGCGCGGAGCGATGCTGGATGTGGCGCGCCACTTCTTCGGCGTCGCGGATGTGAAAGCCTTCATCGACTGGATGGCGTATTACAAACTGAACCGGTTCCACCTGCACCTCTCGGACGATCAGGGCTGGCGGATCGAGATTAAATCCTGGCCGAACCTCACCGCCATCGGAGGGGCCACTTCCGTCGGCGGGGATTCGGGCGGCTTTTACACCCAGGAGCAGTATTCCGAGATCGTCGCCTACGCCCAGAGCCGGTACATCACCGTCATCCCGGAAATCGAAATGCCGGGCCACACCAATGCCGCGCTGGCTTCGTACGCGGAGCTCAACTGTGACGGCGTGGCGCGCCCTCCGAACACCGGGATCGAAGTCGGCTTCAGCACATTGTGCGTTGGGGCGGACATCACTTACAAATTCATCGACGACGTGATCCGCGAGGTGGCGGCGATCACGCCGGGGCCGTACCTGCACATCGGCGGGGACGAAGTCCGGACGCTCAGCCCCGACGAGTACAACTCCTTCGTGCAGAAGGCGCAATCGACGGTCAACAAATACGGCAAGCGGACGATCGGCTGGGACGAGATCGGCCGGATCGACCTGCTGCCGCAGACGCTCGTGCAATATTGGAACGGTCCGCTGGCGGTCGAGGCGGCGCGCAAAGGCGCCAAGCTAATCATGTCCCCGGCCTCGCGGACCTATTTGGATCAAAAATACAACCCGACCACCGAGCTGGGGTTGAATTGGGCGGGTTACATAGAGGTGGAGCAATCCTACGCCTGGGATCCGGCGACGCAGCTTGACGGCGTATCGGAAGGGCAAATTCTCGGCGTCGAGGCTCCGCTATGGACCGAGACGATCCGCATCTGGGATCAGGCGGAATATATGATATTCCCGCGCCTGATCAGTCTTGCGGAAATCGGCTGGTCGAAAGCCGCCGACCGCGATTGGAATGAATACCGGGTCCGGCTGGGAGAGCAAGGGCCGAGGCTGACCGCGTGGAAAGTGAATTACTACCGCTCCCCGCAGGTTGCGTGGAAATGAAAACACCTGATGCATCCGGTCCCAAGGAGAAAGATCCATCCGCCGCAATCCGCCTGTTGGAGGAAATCTCGCTCAACGCCTGGCCGGCCTTCCAGACGTCGTTGTACGACGGCTGGGTGATCCGTTTCGCGGACGGATTCTCGCGGCGTTCGAATTCGATCGTCCCCCTTTATCCATCGCACCTGAACATCATGGAAAAGGTACGCCTGTGCGAAGCGATGTACCGCGAACGCGGCCAGCGGACGGTTTTCAAACTCACGGCGGCGAGCGAGCCGCGGGAGCTGGATCTGATCCTTTCCGAAGATGGCTATCGTCCGGAAGCCGAGACCGGCGTACGGACGCGCTCGCTCCGGGATGCCGTCGGCGCGCGGGGAGCGGATGTCGAGCTGCAGGATGATTTTAGCGAGGAGTGGTTATCCGCGCTTTGCGCTTTGAACGCCTACGATCCGCGCCATCACCAAACCGTCCATGCGCTAACGCGGCTCATCCATCCGCCGCGGACGTTTGCCTCCGTCCGCCGCGATGGAAAAATCGTCGGATGCGGATTGGGCGTGATCCGGCAGGGTTACTTGTCTTTCTACGACATCGTGATCGGGCAGCCTTACCGACGTCAGGGATTGGGCAGGCAGATTATGACCAGTCTTTTGGATTGGGGGCGGCGGGATTCCGCGGAGACGGCCTTCCTGCAGGTGATGGCGAACAACCCGGTGGCGATGGCGATGTATGATGGGCTGGGGTTCCGCGAGCAGTACCGGTATGTATATTGGGTGAAAGAGTAGATCGCGGCGGACCGAACAAAGACCGACGCGGTTTCGCCGCTAATTATTCACAATCCGTTCGGCATTGATTTTAACAGGTTGTTGAAAAACGATCAGGGTGTCATTGCGAGGAGCGGAGCGACGAAGCCATCTGCTGATTATCCCCAGAAAAGGGAGATTGCTTCGCTCCCGGAGCCTGCCCTGAGGATAGCGAAGGGGTCGCTCGCAATGACCCCAGACGCTTTTTCAGCAGCCTGCCATGGAATATCGACAAAATAAAAACCGCATCGGACTAAAGACATTCCCCGTTATCGCACAAATTATTCCCGTTCCGATCCACATATCTACGGCAGCGGCCGGGGTATGAGCATCCGTTGCGGCAAAGGACGACACAGGCAACTGCCGGCTCGTCCGTCGGGCTGGTGGCCGCCAGGGTCGGCGCCACGGCCGAGGGCTCTCCGCCCGATGGGAGGGTGGACGCGGAAGCGGCCGCCGTCGGAAGAACAGGATCCGTATTTCTTGCGTCCGGCTTTACCGATTGCGCCTGGGCGTCGAGGGGGTCGTCCAGCAGGCCGTGGATGGTGATGACGGCCGCCGTTCCAAGAATCCCCGATACCTTCAGGAAATCTCTTCTGCTGACCGGGCTTACCGGCCGCGCCGACCCAGTCGGAACGGACTGCGCGAACACCGGATCGAATGCATAACGGCGCGTGGCGGACGCCACCCAGCGCCAATGCAGGATCAGTTTGAGCACCACCATCCCAAGGGTGAAAACGGAAACCATCCGATGGATGTGACTCCAGGCGGCGAAATCATACAAAGGCAGATCCAGCCAAGTGGAAATCAACAACCCGGTGATGAGGATCATAAGGAATCCCAGCATCACCCCCAGATCGGCAATATAGTAGATCCGCGCTTGTCCGGATGTGCGCGAGAAAAACCGCAGCGAGACGGTCTCCACCCATTTCCAATGCGCGATCAGGTGCCAGGCCGCGAGCGCGATGGCTCCGACCCCCAGCCATTCGTGGAGCGCCAATCCGGTGAGATCCGGAAAGAAGGAGATCCAGAATAGCCCGAAGAGAATTAGGTCGGTCCACCAGTAGGATTTATTCTTCTCCATTAGAATTTCCCATCCGAATATCGGACATCCCGCACAACGTTAACTAAAAGTTATTCAGTTTTTATGAAGATGAAATTGGAATGCTGCCAATAACCGGTTCACCGGCGTTGGCGCGGCCAATTTTATCCTGATATCGATGGGAAGGTAAAAAAGTCAGCCCGAAGCCGGCGGCCACAGCGGCTCATATTGACCGGATTCAGCCGCTCGACTATACTCGGACGAGATTGCCGGAGTGGCGGAACTGGCATACGCGCACGACTCAAAATCGTGTCCCGCTCGGCGGGGTGAGGGTTCAATTCCCTCCTTCGGCACTGGATGGGAGTGCCTGTGATCCATTTATCGTTCCGGGGCGTTGCATTCGGTAAACCGTGCGCAGCGTCCCGGTTTGTCCCGCTTGCGCGGGATGATAAATACCTCATAACTTGCTCAAAGGTCTTGAATGTTGATATATCTTTCTGCCGCGCGGCCAGCCGTGCGGCAGTTCATTTTCCCTGAGGCGGCATGAAGCGATTCCTTCTGCTGACAGCCGGAACGGTGATCGGCGTCCTGATCGGGGCGTGGTACGGCTGGTCGGTCAGCCCGGTGACGTACAACGAAATTTCTCCGGACCAGCTGCGCGCCGAATACCAGGCGGATTACGTACTGATGGTCGCCGAGACCTACGCCGCCGATCAGGATCTCGGCCAGGCGGCCGTCCGGCTTTCGCGCCTGGGCCAGGCGGACCTGGCGGGCCTGGTGCGCCGGATGGCGGACGCCTACCAGGCGGCGGGCTACCCGGAGCAGGATTGCACCCGCTTGTACGACCTGGCCCGCGACCTGGAACGCTATTCCACCCTCCCCTCGGCGCAACCATGAGAAAGCATCTGGAATGGATCTGGCTGCCGGTCGGGCTGATCCTCGGGCTGGTGCTCGGGGTGGGGTATGCCTGGGTGTTGCGGCCGGCGGATTTCCGCGGGGCCGAACCGGCCTCGCTGCAGCCGGTCTACCGCGGCGAATACATCCTGCTGATCGCCACCGCCTATCAGGCCACCGGAAATCTGGACCGCGCCCGAACGCGGCTGGAACTGTTCCCCGAACTTGATCCGGCGGTGCTGAGTTCGCTGGCCCAGCAGGTGGTGGCGGCGCGCGGATCGGAGGACGCGGCGCGCGGCTTGGCGCGCCTCTCGGTCGCGCTTGCGGAACAGACTCCCCTGCCGTCGTTAGTGTTTACCGTCAAGGCCAGTGGCTCCCCGACCTCCCGGGCGACGTCCACCGAAAATCCCACCCTGGCATTGACGGTCCCGCCGCTTCCGACCGCCACGCTCAAGCCGACCCAAAAAACCACCGCCACCGCGATACCGGGATTTGTGCTCGTTTCCCGGGAACAGGTATGCAATCCGCTGATCGCGAAGCCGCTCGTCCAGGTGCTTGTCCGCACGCCGGGCGGCCAGGGCGTGGCGGGTGTGGCGATCCGGATCCTGTGGGAGGGCGGCGGCTCGTCTTTCGTGACAGGAATGAAGCCGGAGCTCAGCCCGGGGTACGCCGATTACGAGATCGAAACGGGGAAGGTGTACCAGATCACGCTCGGCGACGGACTGACCGTAGTACGCGAACTTTCCGTGCCGAACTGCCCGGGAGCGACGGCGGTCGCCGGAGCAGGATCCAACGCCGCATTCGCCGGTTCGTGGCGGCTGGTGTTCGAGATGCGGTAGCGGTAAAAATCGAAGAAAATATTGGACAGGATATACAGGATGAAACGTCTGAAAAAGTCACCCTGAGCGCCCGCCC
>JBAVFZ010000423.1:0-5409 GCA_049684495.1 Anaerolineales bacterium
CCTCTTATCCCTCTCCAGGCTAATGCCTGGAGAGGGATAAGAGGTGAGGGATGGTAGCGAATTCCTGGATTCCCGCTACGTACACGCGGGAATGACGGGCAAACCGTCACCCCCGAGTGTACCTATCGGGGGTCCAGTGACTGTTGACGAAAGCCATTGGATTCCCGCTAAACCCACGCGGGAATGACGACCAAACCGTCACCCCCGAGTGTACTTATCGGGGGTCCAGTGACTGTCGACGAAAGCCACTGGATTCCCGCCAAAACCACGCGGGAATGACGATCACTTTCTCATCACCCGCCTCACTCTCTTCTCCCTCTTCTGGCGTAAGCCAGGAGAGCATGCCCCGGTAATCTTCCGGGGGGAAGGCTCAAATCCGGCGTTCTCCCGGATTTGAGCCAGGGTGAGGAAGGATTTGTGTCAGGGTGAGGGAGCGGCTTTTATCTCCACCAACGACGTCTGGACGAAGTACGGCTTGCCCTTGCTGACGTAAAACCCGCGCCCGGCCGGCAATTCCATCTTGCGGTAAGCGAGCGATACCTGTGCGCCGAGCCAATCCAGTTCGTTCGAGTCCTTCGACATCACCATCCCCTGCCGGCTCTGGCGCATGATCTTGAGCATCGGCGAGGCGAGCGACATCCGGAATTCCTCCATCAGCCCGGCCCCGAGGATGTGCAGGTTGGTGATGTTGTCGATCGCCTGGGCGATCTGGTTGAACGGCGCCAGCACGCTTTCCTTACCGGTCTGGAACGCGAAGCTGAAATCGTCGATCAGCCAGAGGATCCGTTTGCCCTCCGCGAGCGGCTTGCCTTCCTTGACCGTATCCGCCATCGCCTGAACGTCCTTTTGTATTTCGTCGAGCGTCGCAAAGAGCTGGATCCGCGAATCCTGCTTCGCGAGCGGAATGATCGGGCTGCGGCGGAAGGCGTAGGCCTTCACGATCCAATTGTCCGGATCGCACTGGAGCGCCGCCAGCGCCGCGGCGCACAGGAAGTTGCTCTTGCCGCTTTCCTTCGGGCCGAGGATCATCCAGCACGGCAGCTGCTCGGCGACGTTGGGCAGGATCCAATCCAGCGTGTCGTAGGATTGCCCGACCGGGATCAGGACCGGCCCGCCCGGAACCGTTCCCAGCCGCTCGAGTACCTCCGCCATGCCGATGCTCGGGCGGAGGATTTCAATCTTGCGCGGCAGACCGCCCTGCCAGGCGGATTTCATGTTGCGGATGAGCTCGCGTAGCTGCTGCGGCGGCTGGGCGATCTGGCATTCCCACGCGTCGCCGTCGACCCAGTAGCCGCGGCCGGGCGCCTTGATGTGCAGCATCGGGACCGATTTGCCGACCGCGTCGAAATATTCGTCGCGGCTCGCCAGCTGCATCACCAGCCGGCGCGAGATGTTGTTGGCGACGGTGCGCATCAATTCCGCGCTGCGGTTGGTCGTCACCAGGATGTGGATCCCGGCCGCCCTGCCGTCGCGCACGTAGCGGTTGACCCGGTCGGCCTCGTCCGGGAAGTTGGCCCGGAACTCGGCGGTGTTGTTGATCACCAGGAAGATCACCGGCAGGCAGCGGTGGTGTTCGGATTCGGATTTGGCCGCCTCCGCGATCCGGCGCTCCATCTCCGCGTCGAGGAAATTGAACAGCCGCTCCAGGCGTTCCTTCTCGGTTGCCTGCAGGCGGATGCACACTCCCGTGTGCGGCAGATTTTCCAGGGCCACCAGTTCGCCGGCGCCCATCTCCAGGAGGTAGAACTGCACCTCCTCGGGCGTGTAGGTGAGCGCAACCGACATCAGGATCGCCACCAGGCTCGTATCCTTGCCGCTGCCCGGACCTCCCAGCAGCCACAGGTGCCCATCGCGGTCGTCGAAGTCGATCGCCAGCTGCTCCTGGCGGCACTGCTTGGGAAGATCCACCTCGCCCACCGCGGCGAGCAGCCGCGCAAGCGGCGGATCTTTCCGCCAGGCGCCGTCGGCGTACTTCGGCTGGATCCCGGTATCGGCCATGTTCTTTTCAAGCGGGATGGTTTCCTCGAGCGGGTCGAGGTAGATCTTCGCAGCGGGCTTGAGGTTCAACTCCTCGGTCGCCTGGCGCAGGATCTTCACCAGTTGTTCCTCTTCGCGCGGAGCGCGCGCCGTGCCCTTCTTCGCGCCGGCGGCTTCGCCGGCCTGTTTTTTGTAGACTTCCTGGTACGCGCCGTCCGGATCCACGCGGTAGATTGAAAATCCTTCGACCGTTGTTTCCTCGTCGGTCCGGATCGGGTATCCCCCGTACCCGGCCTGGAACTCGGTGATGTCGCCGCTCAGCGCGCGCAGATAGCCGTGCCCGGCGCGGGTCGCGATCGGGAGGGTCCGGTCGATCATCGCCATCTCGTCCGGCTTGGCCACCTTGAGCGCGATCCGCCAGCCGACGTTGTTGAGCAGTTTATCGACCTCGCTGTTGACGTCCTGGTTGGCCAGGATCAGGTACACGCCCAGCGACCGCCCCTGGCGCACGAGCACGTCCAGCGGTTCGCGCAGGCGCGGGAAGTCCGCCAGGCCCCGCGCGAACTCGTCGAGGAACAGCACCAGGTGCGGCATCGGCGCCTCGGGATGGTTGCGGTTGTAATCCCAGATGTTCTGCACCTTGGCCGCGGCGAATTCCGCCTGGCGCCGTTCGATCTCGTTCGTGACCGAATCCAGCCCGCGCTCGACCAGCTCCGGCTTGAGGTTGGTGACGATCCCGCTCACGTGCGGGAGGTTTTCGAACACGCTGAAGGCCGCGCCGCCCTTGAAGTCCATGAAGAACAGGTTGAGGTAGAGCGGCGAATAGCGGTAGGCCGCGCCCATCACCAGCGATTTCATGAACTCGCTTTTGCCGCTGCCGGTCGTGCCGATCAGGATCGTGTGGTAGGCGTCGCTCCCGCCGCGCTCGGCCGGCAGCAGGTTGATCAGCTCCATCTCCAGGTGGTCGCGCTTGGCCTTCACGCCGATCGGGAACTGGAGCAGGTCCTTCGGTTCGAGCGGGACCGCCCAATTCTGCTTGACGGTCTCGGCCGAGAAATCCTCGATCCCGATCACTTCGGAAAGGCGGATGCTCTTGGGCAGCGGGAGGCTGGTCTGGGAGCTGGCGGCCTCGATCCCGCCGAGGGCCCGGGCCATCTCCTCGCAATCCTGCGGTGAGGCGGTCTCGTAAATGCCCTCATGCCCGGCGCGGTCCCTGGACCAGGTTTCGATGAACTTGTAGCGGCGGTCGTCGACCAGGTCGATCCGGGACTTGCACTCGCGCGGCCACTCGCGCCCGCCGGCGAAGATCAGGTGGATCCCGGAATCGGCGCCCAGCTCCGTCAGCTGGATCACGTCCTCGCGCGCGCGCACCCGGCCGGTGTCGTCGACCAGGACGACCATTGCCGGCGTGCGGCCCTTCTTCGTGTCGCTACCGCTGTTTTTTTTCGAGCGGTCGTTGAATTCTTTGGTAAGGTATTCGAGCGTTTTTTCGATGTTGCCGGGCGTGTAGGCCAGGCGGCCCGTCTTTTGCGCTCCGCCGAGCGCATCCGTGTGCGGCACCCACTTCAGCCACTCCCAGCGCTTTTCCGCCTCGGGAGTATCCCCCAGGACGTAGACGAAAACGTCCTGCGGAGAATGCAGGACGATGATGTCGAGCATCAGGCGGCGGGCGGCGCCGAAGACCGCGGCCGGGTTGCGCCCGCTGATGGCGAGGCTTCCGCTCTGCCCGAGCGGCAGCAGGCGCGGCACGTTCGGGACCCGTTCGAACTCGGCCAGGAGCTTTTTCGGCAGCGCGTTCAACGGTTCGGTTTCAATCGCCGACCGGGGCGGGACGATCTTGAAGGACGGCGCGTCATAGCCGAGTCCCAGCCGCAGGGAGAGGAAATCCTCGTCGTGCGGGCGGCGCGACCAGAGCAGTTTATCCTGCGTTTTGGCCGATCGCTTCAGTGTTTCGAGGAGCGGGTAGGTCTTTTCCAGGACCGCCCGCTGTTCCTCGGCCAGTTTTTTCAGCCGGGCGCGTTCATTCTCCAGGCTCTGTTTGTAAGCGGCTTCCCGCTGGACGAGGGATTCATCCCACTTTTTCTTCCCAACATTCGTCCCGATGATATTGGCAAGCGGCATGGCCAGGCCGATACCGAGCATCGGCAGAATCATCGCCAGGTTCTTTCCGCCGGTAATTAGGGCTGTCAAAAGCGACATCCCGATCATGAGCGCGGGGGAAAGCAGGGTCATCAGCAGGTTCAGTTGGGGAGCCGAGCCCTGTAAAGGGGGCGGGGACGGCAGCTCGATCTCGCTATCCGGCAAAAAAAACGGGTCACGCTGGGCGGGAGTGAACCGCCTGCGGACTCGTTGCGCGGATGCCGGACCTGCGGGAAGCGTGTTCCTCTTGGCTGCGGAAGAATCGCTCATGGGGCAAGTTTACGCCTAGACGACCATCCCGGCAATGCGGATTGCCGGGATGGTGGATGTCTTGCGGGGAAAGAGGCAGAGTGGTTCAGCCCAGCTTTTGGGCCATGTTCTCCCATTCGGTGATCTCGCCCGAGAGCCGCATTTGCAGGTTGTTCAGCTCTTCGATCTTGGCGCTGACCGTGCTCTTGAATTCACCGAAAAGCTGGAAGAACTCCGTGGCGGAGTTCCCGACCCAGGCGCCGGATTCCAGGCCATTAACGGCATTGACCATGCCCTTGAACGTCTGGTCTATAACGCCGTATCCGTCCTGAAGGGATTTCTGGGCTGTGCGGGCTGCTTCGACTTCCATGTGTAGCGTAGGCATTGTCTGAGTCCTCCTGTGTGTGGAACGAATATTAGTATTATATATGGATTTTAAAAAATTCAAGTGGCAATTCCGGTCCGGGCGGTGCCGATGATCCTTAATCCGGCGGGCGATCGTCTTAATCGGATGGTCGGCTTTCTCCTTCCTTAAGTATTTATAAAAATAAACCCCTTGATCGCAAGAGGGTACTTGGCTTAGGTTATCAAAACGCTTTCGGTCCAAGCTTGAGCAAATTCGAAAATTTTCACAGGAAAAGCTGATATTGGATATCCCCTTTTGTTTCCGTTGCGTCCAAAAAGTATAATGATTTTTCTTGCAGAATAAAGCAAACCGGCGTATAGTTTTTTACATGGAACCAGGCTGATAAAGGGGAGGAACTGGAATAATCCTTTGATCTACTGCCTCAGGAGAGTGTCGACCGAATAAGGAACCGGCGTCGGATTCCCGTTAATATGCCCGGCACAGGAAAGCACTCGGGAGTGGCAGCACTTGTTTTCCCACGCGATTTTTCAAGAGGATTCTTTAACTATGGATGGAAAATTTTTTTTCGAAGAGAATGGTCCGGCACTCATATTTCTTGCCTGCGGGTTGCTTCTGGCCGGGTTGGGAGGAACAATTTTTTTTCGTATGCAGAAATATATGCTTGCGCAGCATTTGCC
>JBAVFZ010000424.1:0-4298 GCA_049684495.1 Anaerolineales bacterium
TTAAATGTAAAAGCCAAATACCAGAGGGGGGCTGGCATTCGGCTCTTACGGGATTATTTTACTCCTTTTTATTTTATTGTAAAGAAAACCCGTGCGATGAATAATGGATATCGCTTATCCCGCCGGCTTGCGCGCCGATTCTTCCGCGGACGCATGCAGCACTTCGTTCGCCGCCAGCCGCATCGAGACCCGTTTGGAGCGCGCCTGGCGCTGGATTTCGCGGTAGGCCTCCTCCTCGGTCCGGCCGTGCGCCATCAGCCAGCCCTTGGCCCGGTCGACCGTCTTCCGCGATTCCAGGTCGTTGCGCAGCTCCGCCATCTCGCGGGCCTGGGTTTGGGAATCGTCGAAGCGGGCGGCGGCCACTTCGATCGCCGCCGTCAGGTCGCGTTCGTCGACCGGCTTGATCAGATAGCCCTGGATCGGCAGCGCGGCGGCGCTTTCGATCAGGTCCTGTTCCCCGAAGGCGGTCAGGATCAGGATCGGGATCGGCCGGTGGCGGTACATCGCCTGGGCCGCCGCGAGCCCGTCGGTGAACGGCATGCGGATGTCGAGGATGGCCATGTCCGGGGTGCGGCTGTGGAAGAGGTTCAGGGCTTCGTGCCCGTCCGCGGCCGTCAGCACTTCATGGCCGAGCGTGGTCAGGATGGTTTTTAACCCCATCCGGATCAGCGATTCGTCGTCGGCGATGAGGATTTTCAATTTTTTCATTCTGCCTCCTGAAATGCTTCCGGGTGCGGAATGCGCACCACCGCCCGCGTCCCGGCGGCGTCGCTGGCGAATTCGATCTTCCCGCACAGGTCGTCGCGGACCAGCGTGTTCACGATTTCCAGGCCGAGGTGCGGGTGCGCGGCGTCCCGCGCAAAGCCGGTGCCGTCGTCCCGCACCTCCACCAGCGTATCCTCGGGAGTCCGGGTGAGAAGGATCCGCACGCTGCCGGTAGAGCGGCCGTCGAAGGCGTGCTCCAATGCGTTGTGCACCAGTTCGTTGATCACGAGGGCCAGCGACGTGGCCGGACGCGAGGGCAGCAGCAACGATTCGCCCTCGACCGTGATCGACGCCGCCAGATCCGGCCGGACCATGTTCTGCGCGGTCAGGTGGGCGATCCGCTCCGCCACCGGAAGGATGTCCACCAGCGCGAAACCCTGCCGGGAAAGGATTTCGTGCACGGCCGCGATGCTGTGGATCCGCCCGATCCCGGCTTGCAGCGCGTCGGCCGCCGATCCGCTGTTCGCCCCGTCCTTCTGCATCGCAAGCAGCATCGCCACCGTCTGCAGGTTGTTCTTGATGCGGTGGTGCATCTCGCGCACGACCGCGGCGCTGGTGGAAAGGCGCGCGTTTTCGATCGCGAGCGCGGTCTGATTGGCGAGCGTCGTGCACAACGCGACCTGCTCCGGGGTGAAGGCCGCCGGCACTCCGGTGTAGCAGTTCATCACCCCGATCACTTTCTCGCGCACGATCAGCGGCACCGAGAGCAGCGATACGAGCCCTTCCTGCCGCGCCATTTCCTTGAAGCGGTAGCGCGGATCGGAACGGACGTCCCCGACCACGACCGGTTTCCCGCTGCGGATGACCTCCCCGACGATGCCCTCGTCCGGCCGGAGGCGCGGCCGGCGCTTGTAGGAGGCACTCCGGCTCCAGGCCGCGCGCATCACCAGTTCGCCGCGTTCTTCGTCGATCAGCTGCAGCGAACACACGTCGCTGCCCATCACCCCGGCCGCCATTTCGGCCACCAGCTCCAGCATGTCGTCCGGCACCATCTGGGAGGTGACGGTCCGGCTGACCTCGGCCAGGGTGGTCAGCTCGTCCAGCCGCCGGCGCATCGTGTCGTACAACATCGCGCGGTCGAGAGCGCCGGCCGCCAGGTCGCCGATCAGCCGCAGCAGTTCGGTTTCGTCCTCGGTGAAATCGCGCGGCGCGGCGGTCTGCACGTTCATCGCGCCGATGATCCGCCCGCGGTTGGTGAGCGGGACGGCCAGCAGCGACCGCAGCCCTTCCTCGTTTGTTTCCGGGAGAAGTTTGAAACGCGGATCGGACCGGGCTTCCCGCACGGCGGCCGGCTGTTCGTGCAGCGCCGCCCAGCCGGTCAACCCCTCGCCCAGGCGCAAGGATGCCCGGCCGAGCGACTCGCGCGCCAGGCGGGTGGAGGCCCGCAGCCGCAGGATCTCGCCATTCGGATCCAGCAGGTACAGCGAGCAGGAATCGGTCCCCATGACGTGGTTGGTGCGCCGCGCGATCAGGTCGAGCGTGGTGTCCAGGTCCCACTCGGCGGAAAGCGCCTGGGCAATTTCGCGCAGGGAGCCGAACATGACGTTGCGGGGAGGTGCGAGTTCGGATATCGGAGCTGCCATGGGTTTGCCTGGGCTGCCTTCGGCCGGGACGCGGCCGCTTGTTCATCGGCGCCCGGAAAAAACAACGGCCTGAGCAGGGGCGGGGACATGCTCAGGCCAAATGGCATACCGCAGCCTGGTCGAACATTCTCGGTACACCGAAAGCGGAATTTTTCAGACTGTATATTCAGTTTATGCCCGGCCGGCCGCGCTGTCGTCCTGCAAGCGGGCCATCCGCACATACCCCATTTGGGGGATGGGCGGGCAGGTCATTGCGAGCGGCCGAAGGCCGCGAAGCAATCTGCCTCTTTTTATCGAAGGGGGAGATTGCTTCGTCGCTTCGCTCCTCGCAATGACCTGCACGACCGCGGATCGCGTCTACGCGATCTCTTCCAGGGAGTAGCCTTTCCGTTCCACCGATTCGAAAATCCGGGAAAGGTTGATTTTGCTTTCATCAAATTCGATTACCACCGAGGCTTTTGGATAACTCGCCCGGACGCTGACGATCCCGTCCAGTTCATCCTCCAGCCCCTCGATCTGCATCGCGCAATTCGGGCACTGCATTCCGGTCACGCGGAAAGTCTTTTTCACCATCGAATCAGCTCCTCTTTATGCCGTCTCGAGCAATTCATAGCCACAAAGGGCACAAAGAATTTTCTGATAACTATATTTTTATCCTGTCAATCCTGAATAAATCCTGTAAATCCTGTCTATTATTGTTTCCGCCCTAAAAACGAACGCTCGCCGGTCGCCTCAATCCTCAAACACAATCCAGCCGCTGTACATCCCCATCGAACACGAGAAGTAGATCGTCCTCCCGGCGCTTTGGGGCGGAAGGTCGATCCGGACCGTGCCGGTCTGGGGCAGGAGTTTCTGGATTTTCAATGACGGGATGACGAACGAACGCGAACACGAACGGTTGTCCTCCGTGATCAGGGTCAGCGCCACCGGCATCCCGGCCTTGGCGTACAACACCCCCGGAAAGTATCCATCGTTGCCGGCGGTGAGCGTTAATTCGCTCGCGGCCGCGGCGGGAGTTCCCGATAGGCTGGGCGGGGACCAATTTCCGACCGCCAGCCGCGAACCGGCGAGGGTCAATCCGGAATTGATCTGGATCAAGCCCAATCCCAATACGACGATCGCCGTCAGGCGCAGGAACCACTTTTCGAGCCGCGCGCCGAGTTGGGTCGCCAGATACGCCACGGTGAAGAATACCGGGCTGGTCCCGAGCGTAAAGGCCAGCATGATCGCCGCCGCCTGCAGCGGATTGCCCGTCCCCATCGCGACCGCCATCATGGCCTGCGTAACACCGCACGGGATGAGCACCGTCAAGGCGCCGAGGAACAGCGGGGTCGCGTACGATTCTCCGTTCTTGGCCGTGCGGCGGATGAAGCGGGTGAGAAAATGCGGCGGCTGGATCGCGAAGTAGCGGAAGACGGGGTGAACGTCCAGCATCCGCAGCGCGTTCCCCAGCATGAAGATGCCGATTCCGATGAACAGGACCGCCTGCATCATCGGGGTCAACTGGAGCATCGATCCCAGCCACCCCAGGAGCAATCCCAGGACGGTATAGGCGGCCACTTTTGCGCCCAGAAACAGTAATATCGGCAACGCGGAATTCGACGGTGGCGCGGAATTCGACCTCGCCTTCCCATGCTTGGGCCGGGGTTGGTATTCCTTTTCAATTTCTTGAGCAACCGAACTGGCGAGCAAACCGCCCTGAACTGCCAGGCAGCTCAGACCGCCGGTCGTCAGGCCGGTAAGAAATGCAATTAGCAGATTGGGCATGAGGTCTCCATGATTTTGGCGAGTATAGCACAAATTAGGCCGGAAAAGTCTAATTAATCCTATTCTTAGAATGCGAATGGGCAAAAAAGGCGTCAGGGGTTGTAGCTGAGACCAATATTGGATTTTGTGGCCGCGATCGATAATCGCGGAGGATGTCATCCTGAGCGAAGAATCTATCCAGGC
>JBAVFZ010000425.1:0-9013 GCA_049684495.1 Anaerolineales bacterium
CAACCCACCCTACTTTTCCGCCGCCTTATACACCAACTCCAAACCTTTAAACCCAAAATGGATCCTATCGCCGTCGCGGAGGATCCGCGATTCCCCGGCCGGAACCTCCACCCCGTTGATGAAGGTCCCGTTGGTCGTCTTTTCCGGGCGGATGGAAATCCCGTCCTTGGATTTTTCGACGACCGCATGCCGCCGCGAGATGACCATCTTGGCATCCCACTCCGCCAGGTCGATATCCGGGGTGCCTCCCTTGCCGGAGCGCCCGATCGTCACCGGCGATTGGCTGAGCAGGAAAACCAGTCCGCGCGGTCCCTCCAGATGCGGCTGCTTGAGGATCTCCTGCGCGCGAGCGGCCGCCGCCACGCTGGCGGCGGCATCGGGCTTGACCTCCGCTGCACTTGGAGCCACTTTCTCCGCGGCCGGATTTACAGAAGCGGGTTGCGCCTCGCGGTGGCTGAGGAACAATAAATCGGAACTGGTCACTCCCGCATCTTTAAGCGTCTGTCCATCCGGCAGCCTTTCACCCTCGTCCGTCTCCAGGAAGAATGCGTCGCGGGGGACGCCGGCCAGTTCCTTCCAGCCGACAACCTGGACCAGATCCGGGATCAGCCCCTGGACCGGCTGATCGCCGGGCAACTCCAGCAGGATGCGGTCCTTGCGGCGGCGGGAACCGAGCGTTATGAAAAGGCGCTGAGTCATAATAAATCCTTGCCTCGCTGTATAAGATGATATTCCCGAAGGGAAATGTTGGCAATCCGCGAGTCGGGGCTGGAAGCTTTTCCTGCTCGATCCACGAAGTAAGCGAAGAATGATGGAATTCGGGGAATCAGAGATTTCGCCTCATCGCCGCGGGGCTCCGCGATTCGTTGAAGGTCATCGGTATCTCCGCTGATCCGATCCATCAGGTTCTCCTGTAGCGCAAAAAGGACGAACAGAAACCCCCTTTATTGACATTTCGATTTTTCCATTATATTATATCCATACGTTTACGGGGGTCAGCATGTCTCCAATTAAGTCAACATTATTCGATAATCAGGAACATCCGCCGGAAGCGGATGCGCTTGCCGATTCCAATTCCAAAGCTTATCGCCCGGTGCTTATCCTTTCCGAAGAGCTCATCTTAGTGGCTTCGGAATTGGGATCCGACGGTCAAGGAGAATGGGTTCCTGCATACCCGGTGTAATTCAAACCAAAGCACGGGTGGGACAGGACATCACAGGGGAAAAGATGTCGATCCAATTGTTTCCGGAGAACATTCGCAGGTTTGTCGGGGAATTAACAATCGGAGAGCCGGATGGCACGGCCGGTGGAAGGGATCCGGTGCGCTTCGAATATGTGGATCCGTCCTTTCCGGCAGAAAAATCCTATCAGGCGTTCCTGGATTTTTCCCGCGACGGAAGAAAGGGGGTGGACATGTGCTCAACCGTCTTTCAAAAGACGGCCGGATCCTCTGGAATATCATCGGATGTGCATCAGAACGTCCATTAACCGGAATTCGACAAAAACCTTTAAGGAGGAACCATGCCGCAGATCCGAGTTGATCCCGAAGAAGTAAAGCGCGTCGCGAAAGATGTGAAGTCCAAGAAAGACACGATGGAAGACGCCATCAATCGGGCGAAGTCGACGATGCAACAATTGCAGCCCAATTTCACCGGAAAACGCTCGAAGCGGATTTTCGAGGAATGGGAAGGCATGCAGCCCAAGCTGAAAGATGCCATGCAGACGTTCCTACAAGCGAGCGAACTCCTCGAAAGAGCGGGCGTCGATTTCGAAAACACCGACAACGCATAGGAAGTCCGGCTTGCCAAAGCGCCGCGGAATTCTTCCGCGGCGCTTTTATTCCTCTTCAGAATAAGCCGACTTGCCTTTTTTTTTCAAAAGCGAATATCATTCTGTCATGCCATTCAACCGCCCACCCCGAATTCAACCGACGCTCTCCAAGGAAACCGTCAAGGTTCCCCCGCCGCCCCAGCTGCCCCAGGAACCGGGTGTTTTCAGCTGGATGACCATCGTGATCCCGCTGGGCGGGATCCTGCTGATGGTCGTCCTGATGGGCGCCATCGGCGGCGGCGCCGGGGGCGGGATGATGTACCTGCTGACCCTGCCGATGATGCTGGGCGGCTTTGTCCTGACCTACTATTCGTTCCAAAATACGAAAAAGGATTTTAAAAAGAAACTGGCCGACGGCAAGCGCGAATACACCGCCCAGCTGCAGAAAACCGAAAACCACCTGTATTCCCTGCGCGAACGCGAGCAATCCGTCCTGCGGCGGATGAACCCGGATCTCGAGGAATGCCAGCGCCTGGCCGAGCATCAGGACCCACGCCTGGGCGAACGCCGCCCGGCTGATCCGGATTTCCTGATGCCGCGGCTCGGGATCGGCATCCTGCCCACGTCGATCACCATCCAGCCGGCCGACGTGGAAAAAGGCTCCCTGGAATTAATAAAGGAGATGGAGCAGGCCAAAACGCTTGCGGAAAAATTCGCGATCGTCCCGGACGTCCCGATCGTCGCACGGCTGATGCACACCGGCTCGGTCGGCGTCGCCGGCAGCCGCCCCGATACCGTCCGCGTGGCACGCTCCATCCTCTGCCACCTGCTCACCCACCACTGGTTCGCCGAAGTGCGGGTGGCCGCGCTGGGCGAGAAGCCGGCGCTGGCCGAGTGGCTTTGGCTGGCGGCGGTCCCGCACGCCTCGACCGCCTTCGCCTGGCCGAAGGCCGATCTGCGCTTTTCCAATCCGGATTCCTGTGCCGTGCTTCTGGAACTTGAAAAAGAGCTCAAGCGCCGGGAGCAGATCCTCGACGCCCGGAAGATGATCGGGGATGCCTCCACCGTCCCGCCGCTTCCCTGCCTGGTGGTGGTGTTGGATTCATTTCCGCAGACGTTTTCCCATCCGGGGTTGGACCTGCTGTTGAAAAGGGGGAAGGCGCTCGGCGTGTTCGCCCTCTTCCTCACGCCGGACCCCGCCCAGACTCCGGGCGAGTGCGGCGCGATCCTGGATGTGCGTCCGGGCAACCTCACTTACAAGGAATCCGGCGTGGGCGGGATCACGATCGACTGCCGGCCTGATTTTTGCGATTCGGCCCGCGCCGAGGCGATCGCCCGGGCATTGGCCAAGGTGGATTGGACGCAGAACGAGGATCTCAGCCAGCCGCCGGCGATGATCACCTTCCTGAAGATGCTCGAGGCGGAAAAGATTGACGATCTGCCGATCGAAAAATGGTGGAACGACGGATCACCTTTCGGTTTCCTGCAGGCGCCGATCGGGAAGACCTCCGCCACTTCGGAATTCATTTTCGATTTGCGCGATCAGGACGGGTCGCACGGGCCGCACGGCCTGCTCGGGGGAATGACCGGCTCCGGCAAAAGCGAAGTGCTCAAGACCCTGATCCTGGCGCTGGCCGTGACCTCCCATCCCCACGATCTGAATTTCGCGCTGGTGGATTACAAGGGCGGCGCCGCGTTCAACGAACTGGCCAAACTCCCGCACACCGTCGGCGTGATGACCGATATCGAATCCCACGCCTCCTACGCCGAACGGGTGCTGCTCGCACTCGGCGGCGAGCTGGAACGGCGCAAGGTGATCCTCGAGCGGGCAAGGGCGATCTTCAAATTCGGCCGCTCGCACGTCGACGATTACCGCACGATGAAGATCAAGCAGCCGCTGCCGCACCTGGTGATCGTGTTCGACGAATTCGCCGAATTCAAGGCCCGCAACCCCGAGGAAAGCAAGCGCCTGATCAGCATCGCCCGCCTCGGGCGCTCGCTCGGCGTGCATCTGATCCTCGCCACCCAGAATATTTCCGCGGCGATCGATCCGCAAATCCTGCAAAACTCCAACTTCCGCATCTGTCTGCGCACCAGTCAGCCGGAAGACAGCGTGCAGATGATCGGCATCCCGGATGCGATCCACTTGGTGCGCGGCCGGGCGTATTTCTATTCCACCGGGCGATCCCTCGTGCAGATCGCCTACTGCGGCGGAAAATACAAGGGCGAGGGCGGCGAGAAACGCCCGGACCAATTGCTGGTGGTGCATCCCGGCGGGAAGAAGGAAACGGTGACGATGCCGTTCGCGCGCGTCGCCGATCCTTCCGGAAAGCCCGGGGATGTTCAGATCACGGAAGCCAACGCCATCGTCGACCGGCTGAACGCCGCGATGAAGAATCTCAACCTGCTCAAACCGTCACCCGTCTGGACCGATCCGCTGCCGGACCGGCTGTATGCGACGGACCTGTTCCGGGACTACCTTACCGGCGGATGGGACGGCGGCACATGGCACCCCTGCCGGAGATGGGAAGTTGCCGAAGAGAGCGGCGCGATCACCAATCCCGTGCTCGGGATCTGCGATGTTCCCCAGCGTCAGGAGCAGCCGCTGTTCGAACTTGCGCTCGAGGAGGGCGGCGGCCATTTTCTCGTCTTCGGTTCGGCCTCCTCGGGGAAAACGACGCTCCTCAAAACGCTCGCCCTTTCGATCGCCCGGATGTATTCGCCCGCCCAGGCGCAGATCTACATCCTGGATTTCGGCGGGCAATCCCACTTGCGCGTGCTGGAAAGCTTCCCGCACATCGGCTCGGTGATCACGCGTTTCGAGACGGAACGCGCGGAACGGCTGCTGCGGTTCGCGCAAACCGAACTCAAGCGCCGCAACGACCTCTTCCGGCGCAGAAACGTCGGCGCGGTCGCGGATTACAACCGGCTGCCGGGCGTGGAGCCGCTTCCGGATCTGTTCTTCTTCATCGATAATTTCCTGGGGCTCAAGCGGATCTTCCCGCCGGAGTTCATCAGCGAAATCGCGTCGCTGGTGGGCGGCAGCGCATCAAGCGGCATCCATCTCGCGGTCGCCACCTATTTGCCCGCGGATCTGCCGGGCGACCTGCAATCCAATGTCCACACCCAGGCCACTTTGCATCAATCCACCCAGACGGAGTACTTCGGGATCGTCGGGATGATCGGGGAATCCCGCCTGCAGGAGGATGTCGGCCGGCCGCCGCGCCCGGGACGGGGCTTCCTGCGCGGCACGCCGCCGGTCGAATTCCAGGCGGCTCTGCCGGTGGGCGGGACGAACGACCAGGAACAGATGGAGCAGATCCTCGACCTGGGCGCGAAGATGAAGGCAGCCTGGAAGGGGCCGATGCCGGCGAATATCGAGAGCCTGCCCTATTCCATCCCGCTGCCCAAAATCGCCCGGGCGGCGAAACCCACGCGCCCGCATGCCGCCCCGCAGGGGAAGGATTTCGAAACCCTGCAGCCGCTTGGCATGAACCTCGAAGAAGACGGCCCGATTTTCCTGGTGACCAGCTCGGCGGGGCAATCCGGCAAGACGACCGCGATGCTTTCCTGGGCGCTTGCGCTCGCCGAAAAATTCCCGCCGAAGGATCTGCAATTTCTGTTTATAGATTTCCATACCCGGAATCTGCTTCCGCTGAAGAACCTCCCCCACACTCTCGAGTACGTCAACAATCAGTCCGAGGTCGAGCCGTTTGGCAACCGCCTGATGGCCGTCATGCAGAAGCGCGCCGCGGCGCTGGAGGAAGCCTTCCAGAAGAACCCGGAAAAATTCGACCGCGAGGCGTTTCTTGCGGGGTACCCGGCCTATGTCTTGATGATCGATGATTACGACCGGTTGGCGCTGCGCTGCGAAACCGCCGGCCGGCTGCTGGCGGAATGCCTGGCCGCCGGAGGGGATGTGGGGCTCTCCCTGATAGTGGCCGGCAACGGGACCGACCTGCCGAAGGATTACGACGACGACCTGATGAAAAAGGCGCGCAAGATGGGTTGCGGGCTGCTCTTTTCCGGAAATGCCGCCATCGACCAGTTCAACAACGCCAAATCTCCGCCGTATCAGCCGATGGCGGGCCTGCCGCCCGGCCGCGGCTACTTCATCCGCAAGGGACAGGCGCGGATTTTCCAAAACTTCATGTATTGGGAGGAAGGGAAGAAACCCGCCGAGTGCCTGTTGGAACGGATCGAAAAGATTCGCACCGAGGGCGGCGAGATGAAAAAGCTTACTTGGCCGGATTAAAACAGGTGCCGCTCAGCCCTCATCCCGAAAGCCGCGTCGCCTCCACATACGAATAGCTTCCGGTTTGCTGCGTTCCGGGCTGCTGACAGGTCCTCACGAAAGTATCCCAGGTGTACGCTTCCTCGCAGCCGGAATAGGAATTGAACACCTGGACGAAAATTTTCCCATCCGCATCCTGAAATACATCCGTCACCGTCACCCAATGGGCGGCTCTGCCCGGCGTCGCGGGCGCGGCGCCGGGGACCAGTTGGCCGTACTTCGGGTTGGGGAGGAGCTCCCCGGTCGATGGCGAAGCGATTTCCCTCCGGGTGTCCAATTCCGTCAGGAACACGAACTTGCCGCCGGACCGGATCTTTTCCGCAAGTTCGTCCGGCGCGGGCGGCACCGCATTTGAAATGCGCGCGTCCCAACCGTATTCCTCGAAGAGCCTTCGCAGATCGTACGCACTGGTCGTATGCCCGGTGTTTTGAAGGACCTGGGTGCCGGAGTATTCCGTTTTGCTGCCGTCGAGATTCCAAAAGCCGAGCTCCCGCAGCTTGGCAAACCGCGATAATCCAACCTCCAGATCCGTCTCGCCTACGGCCATAAGGACCGACAGCTCCCCGCAAAGGTTTCCATGGGCCGTCATCGGGAACGCGGCGCCCCCGAGGCCGGTGATCTTCATGCGGCCGAGGATCAAATTTTGCCAGGGATCGCCCGCCGTATGCCAGTCCGGATTCAATCCATCTTTATTAAACGGCAGCGGCAAATCCGGTCCGGGAACCCTTTGCCCGTCGGCCCATACGCCATCCCGATTTGGAATCTTCGCCGGATCGATCCTCGCGCTTTTCTTTTGCCGGGGGATGCAGGCAAACCGGCCTCCGCCCAAATCCGCGACCAAATATTCAATCCCGGTCGCGGGATCCGTCCAGGTTCCGACGACGTGGTCCAGAATCTTTCCGGTGTGGAAAGTATCCGTCTGGGTCAGGCCGTGCGGGCCCTTGACGTACACCGGCACCCAGTCCGAGAGAAGAATCCAGGACTGGGGAATAAAATAGGGTTCGAAACCCGCGTAGTCGGGGAGGAGTGGAGGGGGGAAAAATGTCTGCAGAAACCAGCCCTCTCCACGCAGGGCGAGGAGGGTGGAGACGGTTTCGTCATCGATCGACCGGAAAGCGCGCGCCAGCGCCGCCAGGCCTTCCGCTTTGATCTCGAGCGGATTTTGAACGGATCGGATCGTTTCCCGCGCGGCGAACACGTCCCGCCGAGCCTGTGCGGTGAGGTCGGCGAATTCGCCGCCGACGCCGAGAATTTTATTTAAGAGGGCTTCCCCGTTTTTTTGAAAATTTTCGACGCGGAGGTGAATGGCTTCGGCGCTAGTGAGAAGGAGATCGGTATCCACCCGGATTCTGGTCATTGTTCCCCCCGACAGATTATTTCTTCCCGATGGATTGGATTATAATACAAGCACGAATGGGGGTGTGGATATGTCAGCCGAACATAACCCGGTAAAAAAGTTCAAGCGTATCACCGTCCACCCGCCGGAGGCGGAGAGGATCGCCGCGGCGTTCGGGGAATCCCGCGCTGTCGCCGAACTGGACCTGGCCGCGCTGGAACGCGTCGCCGCATCCCTGGATTCCGGTTGGGAGGGAAACCAGAAAGCCCGCTACCTGGACGAATTGAAATCCCTCACCGGGCGCATTCGGAACATCCTGCTGCCGCAGCTTCAATTATTGGAAAAAAAATATCACGACTATTTGGCGGAGCAAACGGTCGAAGAAAGCGGAACGGGATGATTTCCCGCGGAGTTATTCCTCCTCCACCACCGAATCGTAAAATCCCACAAAATCCTTGTTGTTCTGCCCCTCGATGAAAGCTATCGCGGAACGGGGGTGGATATTCATCTGGCCGGTGATGAGCAGGGGAATATCGTAGCCCCAAAAGATATTTTCCCTGAGCGGGATGAAGTGCTCCTGGATGCACTTGAGAATCGGCCGCAGGTGGAACTTCGGGTTTTTCAGGAAACCCAGCAGGAGTTCCGTCGCGCAATTGCCCGCTCCGCGTCCCAATCCCGCGATCGTCGAATCCAGGTAGCTCGCGCCGAGGATCAGGGCTTCGATCGTATTGGCGTAGGCCAGCTGCTGGTTGTTGTGGGCGTGAATCCCCACCTTCTTCCCCGAGCCTTCGGCGTATTTCATGAACTTGCGGGTCAGCTCCTGGATCTCCTCCGAATACAGCGCTCCGAAACTGTCGACGATATACAGGACGTCGACCTCGCCCTCCGATAGAATCTCCAGCGCTTCATCCAGTTCGTGATCGTGTACGGCCGAGACCGACATCAGGTTGAGCGCGGTCTCGTACCCCTTGTCGTGGGCGGCCTTGATCATATCCAGGGCGGTCGGGATCTGGTGGATGTAAGTCGCCACACGGATCATATCCAGGACGCTTTTTTCTTTGGGGATAAAATCTTCGTGGTAGTTGGTCCGCTCGGCATCGGCCATCGCCGAGAGTTTCAAGCCGGTTTTGTTCTCGCCCACGATCCGGCGGATATCGTCTTCCTGGCAGTGCTTCCAGCAGCCGTAATCCGCCGGCGAGTAGATCTTGCGATCGGCTTTGTACCCGATCTCCATGTAATCCACGCCGGAATCCACCAGCGCTTGGTACACCGCGCGGACAAATTCGTCCGTGAATTGGGAATTATTGACCAGCCCGCCGTCGCGGATCGTGCAATCCAGTACTTTGATATCCGGCCGGTAGGTCAGCCAGGTTCCCTTCTTGCCCGCCGAACCAACCGCAGCTTTTTTCTTCATTTCACACGCTTTCTACCTCTCCAAGAAGTGGGCGGAATTATAGCCGGTTTATGGGAACCAGGACCTTATGGAGAATTACTCTGCCACAAAAAGCACAAAAGTCACAAAATAAAAAACCTTTTGTGCTTTTTGTGCCTTTTATGGCCGGTTTGATGACCCAATAAAGAAAAAAATGGGATAAACGGGGCGAGTTATTTAC
>JBAVFZ010000426.1:0-26350 GCA_049684495.1 Anaerolineales bacterium
AACTTATCCCCGAGCAATTATCGGCCATCGTCCATGGTCTATCGTCTATGGTCGGGTTTTATCACTCCACCGTTACGCTCTTGGCCAAATTCCGCGGCTGGTCCACGTCGTAGCCGCGCAGGATCGCACGGGGCTGGGATAAGAGCCGCACCGGGAGGATCGCCATCGGCGTGTTGGTCTTCCTCGGCGCTTTATGGTATGTGCTGTTTATAATTATTCCGTATTGATTCCCGGCAACTCGGATTATTCGGTGATGATGGAATCGTGGAATTTCCGGCCGTGGATAGAGCGCGCCGGAAAAAATGAAAACGACCGCCTTATCTAACTACGGGCGGTCGTTTTTCAATGGAGACACGGAACCTTCATCGACGATTTACGGCCATGGACCATCGTCCACGGTCCATGGTCGGGATGGATCGGCGATGGTCGATCGTCAATGGTCGAGGGTCAAATTAGTTGAAGAACTGCCAGGCAAAGCCGAAATTCACTTCCTTCTCCTCGCCCGCGCCCAGGACCACGGTTTGCAAAGCGCCCGCCTCGCCGCGTTCCGGGTAGGTCGGCCCGCCGGGTATCAGGATCGCATCGTTGCCGTCCGTCAGCGGGCTGTAGAAAACGCAGTACGTGCCGGCCGCCAAGCCGTCGAAGCGGTAATTCCCGGAGGCATCGGTGACGGCGGTGGCCGTGCCGGCAGCCGGGCAGGCGCCGGAACCGATGTGCAGCGTCACGCCCGCCCAGCCTGTTTCGAAATCATCATATACCTGGTTTGGCCCGAAATCGGCCGGCCCCGTCCCGTATTGCACGCATCCCTGGCCCAGCACCACCGCTTCACCGGCTTCCCCGCCGGTGAACTTGCAGATGTCATGCCACAGGACTCCGTAGATCGCGCCCGGGCCGATGGCAGGAGTATCGAGGATGGGGACTATGGAACCCGGACCTCCGGTCGGGACCGGGGTGGTGATATTGCATCCCAGTATCAGCACGAGGAGAAAAATCAATGCCGGGGTTCCCGATAGCCTGTTGCTTTTCATCGCGCCTCCCTCCGAAAAGTGAATCGATGGCATCTATTGTATCCCGGATGAGAAAACCGACCGTGGAAAACCGACCATGGACGGTGGACCATCGACCATGGTCGATAATCGCTCATGGAGGTTTCGTATTTCAAGCGCCTAAAAAACTTTCACTGCGACATGTTACCCCGCTTAATCAACCAACAGCCATGGTCCATCGTCCATGGTCTATCGTCCGTCGTCGGTTCCTTCACTCCACCGTCACGCTCTTGGCCAGGTTGCGCGGCTGGTCCACGTCGCATCCGCGCAGGACCGCGATGTGATAGGCCAGCAGCTGCAATGGGATGACCGTCAGCACCGGGCTGAGCATCCACGAGATCTCGGGGATCGGGAGCGTATAATCCACCAGCGACGGGATTTTATCGTCGCCGTCGGTGCATACCGCGACAACCATCCCGCCGCGGGATTTGGTCTGCTCGATCTGATTGAGCATCTTCTCGTACCACGGATCGCGCGGGGCGAGCGCGATCACCGGCATGGTCTTGTCCACCAGCGCGATCGGCCCGTGTTTCATCTCCCCGGCCGGGTACGCCTCGGCGTGGATGTAGGAGATCTCCTTCAGCTTGAGCGCTCCTTCATAAGCGATCGGCATGTTGCTTCCCCGGCCGAGGTAAAGGCAGTGGGTGGTGTCTTTCAGCGCGGCCGCCACGCGGGCCACCGCCGCTTCGCGCGCCAGGCACTCGCCGGCCAGGCCGGGCAGGCGCCGCAGTTCCGCCACCCGCTTGCGGCGCTCTTCCGCCGGCAGCGTTCCGCGCAGTTGCCCGAGCAGGATCGCCAGCAGAAAGAGGTCGACCAGCGGCGCGGTGAAGGCCTTGGTGGAGGCCACGCCGATTTCCGGACCGGTCTGCATCGAGAGGTAGCCGTCGGCGATGCGCATCGCCTGCGACCCGACGACATTGACGATACTCCACAGCAAGGCTCCCTTGCGCCGCGCCTCGTCCATCGCCGCGAGCGTGTCCACCGTTTCCCCGGATTGCGAGATGGCGATCACGGCGGTGCCCGGCTCGATGATCGGGTCGCGGTAGCGGAATTCCGAGGCGATATCCATCTCGGCGGGGATGTGCGCCAGGCGCTCGATCAGTATGCGCCCAACCATACAGGCGTAGGAGGCTGTCCCGCAGCCGATGAGGATCACGCGTTTGAGCTTGCGGGCGAGGGTCGGGGTGAGGTTGAGGGTCGGGAGGAATATCTCCCCGTCTTCGAAATCCACACGCCCGGCCATCGTATCCCCCAGCGACCGAACCTGCTCGTGGATTTCCTTCTGCATGAAATGGGTGTAGGTTCCCTTTTCGGCCGCCGCCGCGTCCCAGGTCACGGTCTGGACGGGAACCTCGACCGGCTTGCCCTCGAGCGTCTGGACCGAGAATCCGGTCCGGGTGACGAGCGCGATCTGGCCGGAATCGAGGAAGGCCATCCGCCGGGTGTGGTCCAGAATCGCCGGCATGTCGGAGGCGATGAACATTTCCCCGTCCCCGGCGCCGATCGTCACCCCGCCGGCGTTTCCCAGCCGCGCGGCGACGATCCGGTCCGGCTCGCGGGCGGAGATCACCACGATCCCGTGTGCCCCGCGCAGCCGCACCACGGCGAGCCGGACAGCCTCAAACAGCGGCGTTTCCCTCCCGGAGTACAATTCGATCAGATGGGCGATGACTTCGGTGTCCGTATCGGAACGGAACTTCACGCCTTCCGCGGTCAATTCCTCTTTGAGTTCCAGAAAATTTTCGACAATCCCATTGTGGACCACCACGATCTCGCCCGAGGCGCTGGCGTGGGGATGGGCGTTGCGCTCGCTGGGTTCGCCGTGGGTGGCCCAGCGGGTGTGACCGATCCCCGCCTGCCCGTGGATCGGGCGGGCCTGTACGGCGCGGACGAGGTTGGAGAGCTTACCGGCCGCGCGGCGCAGGACGATTTTCCCGTCCTGCAGCACGGCGATGCCGGCCGAATCGTATCCGCGATACTCCAGGCGCTTCAATCCCTCGATCAGGATCGGCGCCGCATCCCGCGGGCCGATGTAAGCGACGATTCCACACATGGAAAAAATCCTCCCAGGGTCGCATCCCAGGCCGCCGGGCTCGCACGCCCGCAATCGGGCGGTAGCGAAGGCTCCGGGTGCGACGCCGGATGGCAGCGCCGGCCGGTGGGTGCAGACCGGTAATCAAAAAAATACGGTTGGGTTTGAGGCCAATCCGCCGAAATTGTGTTCCCGGTCGCCCGGGAGGTTTCATCCGGCATCCTGCAGGTGGAACCTGCTTTTTGGGGGAAGAGAACGGGCAATGGCGTGCCCGGAGGGTATCCGCTGATCCTTCGATTTTCTCCCGGGACTAGCAACCGGGATTAGCCCGGCGTTGAAGCCGGGAGCCCTCACCTCGTCAACCGGCGGGTGCCGGTCCATGCGCTGTTCTTCCCGAAGGTTTTTACACCTCCTTTCGGTTGAGGTTGAAAAATTCTACCACGGAAAAAAACCGGGGATGGCGGCCAGGCGGTCCCGAAATTCGTATCTGCTCAGCCTGAAGGTACTAATATGAGGACTACCCCGTGTGTGCTGCGCACTTCCGGGGCAGGCGCGGAATTCATGGATTTTGCGGAACACCCCTTTTAAAAAACCTGAAAAATTCTGTAACATCCCCGCAATCCGCTCTTTTCCGCGAAATTCGCATACAGTCTTTCCAATCACTCCGGTATTTCTGAGTATTTACCGACATTCTAAAAATGCAAGAATCAAAGCCCGGTTTTAAAAAATGAAATTATCCGTGGATTTCCGTTTTCCCCGCTATTTATTGAGTTTTTACCCTCTTCTTACGGTTTTCCACGATAGTGGAGGATAACATGGATTGTTGAATTATTGCGACGCAACAAATCCAAATTCCAAAACCTCCTGTAAATCGCTTTCGAGGGGGGCTGGGTTGTAATGGGCATTCCTCTGCGCTTATTGATCGTTGAAGATTCCGCCGACGACGCGGAGCTGCTCCTGCGCGAATTGCACCGGGCCGGGTACGACGTGCAGGCCGGCCGGGTGGAAGATGAGGAGCATTTCCTCGCCGGGCTCCGCGGCCTGCCGCAGATCATCCTCATGGATTACCGTCTCCCCGAATTCAGCGCCCTGCGCGGGCTGGCGATCCTGCGCGAGCGCTCGCTCGACATCCCCTGCATCGTCATCAGCGGAATCCTGAGCGACGAAACCGCGGTGGAGTGCATCCGCCAGGGGGCCGCGGATTATCTGCTGAAGGATCGGCTGGCCCGGCTGGGCGCGGCCGTCACGCGCGCCATCCAGGAAAGGGAAGTCAAGGCGGATAAACACCGTACGGAAAAGGCACTCCACGAAAGCGAAGAGCAATTCCTGCGGCTGACGGAAAACGCCGCGGATATCATCCTGCGTTACCGGAGCGGCAAGGAGCCCCGGTTCCTCTATATCAACCCGTCGGTCCGGAAGATCACCGGATTCGCGCCGGAGGAATTCTATGCCGCGCCGCAGTTGTGGGCGGAGCGGGTTTCCATCGACGGGCAGGAGGCGGCGCTGGCGGTCGAAGGCGACCGGACCGGGATCGCGCTGGCCCAGCTCGGCCCCAAACTGCGCTTCCTGCGCAAAGACGGCACCACGGCCTGGTTGGAGCAACGCGTGGTGATGGTGAAAAACGGTTCGGAAGAATTGGATACCGTGGAAGCCGTCATCCGCGATATCACGGAGAACGAACAGCGCGACCGCGAACTCAAGGCGATTGCCTCCGTGGCGAACGCCATGCGCTCGGCCCCGACCCGCACCGACATTTACCCGATCCTGCTGCAGCAGCTCAAAGACCTGCTCAAGGCGGACGGAATTGCCCTGGCGATGAAAGACGCCGCCAACGACGACATGGTCGTCGAACTGGCGCTCGGCGTGTGGGCCGACCGGACCGGCAAGCGGATCGGCCACGCCTTTTCCAATAGCGGGGGCATCGCCCAGCCCGTGCGCGACGCGCGCGGCATGATGAACGGGCTGGCGGACGTGGTGTGCGTCCCGATGATCTCGCAGGGACAGACGATCGGGGTGATCTGGGCGGGGTGCAACGCCGAAATCAGCGACGAGGAAGTGCGGATCCTCACGGCCGCAGCCGACATCGCCGCCAACGCGCTGCGCCGGGCGTCGCTCCACGAACAGACCCAGCGCCGTCTGCAGCACATCACCGCGCTGCGCGCGATCGATATGGCCATCACCTCCAGCCTGGATCTGCGCGTCACGTTGAATTTTTTCCTCGATCAGGTGACCATCCGGCTCGGGATCCACGCCGCATCGGTCCTGCTCCTGGATCCTCGGACCCAGATCCTGCAATTCACCGCCGGAAGGGGATTCCACACCCAGGCGCTGCACCATACCAAGCTGCGCCTGGGCGAAGGGGTCGCCGGACGGGCGGCGCTCGAACGGCGGATGATCAATATCCCGGATCTGTCGAAATCCTCCGAGGCGTTCCGCCGGGCGCCGCTACTAATGGAAGAGGGGTTCGTCTCGTATTTCGCCGCGCCGCTGGTTGCCAAAGGCCAGGTGAAGGGGGTCCTTGAAATTTTCCACCGCGCGCCGCTGGAGCCGGATAACGAGTGGCTCGAATTCCTGGATACGCTCGCGGTCCAGGCCGCCATCGCGATCGATAACGCGGGCCTGTTCGAGGGGCTGCAGCGCTCGAATTTGGAACTCGCCATGGCGTACGATGCCACCATCGAAGGCTGGTCCCGGGCGCTGGATATGCGGGACCGGGAAACCGAGGGTCACACGATCCGGGTGACGGATCTGGTCCTGCGGCTGGCGCGGACGATGGGCGTGACGGAGGAGGAGCTGGTGCACATGCGGCGCGGCGCCCTGCTGCACGACATCGGCAAAATGGGCATCCCCGACAACATCCTTCTCAAGCCGGGCCCGCTGACGGACGAGGAGTGGATCGTGATGCGCCGCCATCCGGAGTACGCGCACGATTTGCTGTCGCTGGTCAATTACCTGCGCCCGGCGCTTTTGATACCGTATTGTCATCATGAGAAATGGGACGGGACGGGCTACCCGCGCGGATTGCGGGAAGAGGCGATACCGCTCGCGGCGCGGTTGTTCGCCGTCGTGGACGTATGGGACGCCCTGCGCTCGGAGCGTCCGTACCGGCAGCCCTGGCCGACCGATAAGGTCCGCGCGCATTTAATGGAACAATCGGGGAAGCATTTCGACCCCCAGGTGCTTTCCATGTTTATTAAAATGCTGGATCAAGAGGAGGCCGCCGGATTGCCGGCGGAGCGGCAGAATTAAAGCGTTATCCCCAGTATTTTGCGAATGACCCCGAGGATCCGTTCCTTCTCCACCGGCTTGACGACGTAATCCTTCGCGCCCGCCCGGATGGCCTGCAGCACCAGCGTTTCCTGCCCCAATGAAGAAAGCATGACGACCTTGGCGTCGGGCTTTGCCGCGAGGATTTCCTTCAGCGCGACCAGGCCGTCTTTTTCCGGCATGGCTATGTCCATCAAAACGATATCCGGTTTTTCGGTCTGGAACAACTCCACGGCCTTCGCGCCGTTGTCGGCTTCCACGACGGAAAATCCTTCGACGGCCAGCAACCGGGCCGTTCGGACCCGAAGGAATTCGGCGTCATCCGCGATCAGAATTTTGGGCATCCGATCTCTCCTTGCGCCTGGAGCGATCTCAATTCGCCGGGTTCGCCCTGATGGACTCTGGAGCGATGGCCACCGGATAGGACATGATTTTATCGCATCCCGGGGAAAAACGCCGTTTCTTTTTTTTATTGGGGGGGGTGGAGCCGAACCGCCGGTCCGGGGGAAGGCATCGCAAACGTCCAGGAGTTTGCGGCATCCTTCGTATTAATCGTGTTTTTATTTCGCGGGAATCCGCTTTGCGGCATACTTGTCCGCAACACCGCGGGAACCCATCCGGAAGAGCGGCTGGTGGAACGGGAAAGCGGGATGGATGCCATGAAGAAAACATACCGGACGGCGGTCGCCGCCACTCCGCATCAATTGATCGGTATGGCGTACGAACTTGCCATTCTGGCGTGCAGCCGGGAAGAGGTGGCGCGCTCGCAGAGGACCATCGGCCTCCTGCGGGATGTGATGCGTTCGGTCGGACCGGCGGATTCCTCGGACCTGATGGGTTGTTACGATTGGTGTTTGGACCGGATAGGAAACGGGGAATTCGCCCTGGCGGCGCAAACGTTATCGGTGCTGCGACAAGCCTGGGTGGATGCGGAACGGCAAATCCGCCGGTGAAGCCTCCGGATCTTTAATCCGAGAGCGGCGGGGGTTGCGGATTCTCCTGCCCGTCGGAAAGCATATCCCGCAAGCTGTCCAGCGCAGCCGGTTCCGGCTGGGAAGCCAGCTTTTCCGCCAGGCGGTTTTGCTGTTGGATCACATCCAACAGCTCGCTGCGCAGGATGGTCACTTCCCGGGGAGCGTCAATTCCCAATTTCACCTTCTCCCCCTCCACGCCCAGCACCGTTACGATGATGTTGCCGCCGATTACGACACTCTCCTCCGTGCGTCGCGTCAGGACCAGCACTGTACACCTCCCTGTTTTCCGTTGTTCCCTCGATCATCCATTATAAATCAATGTGCCATAATGAAATCGCCCCGGTGGCGTAAGCCGGGGCGACCGAAAAGCGTGCGGGGGTTGGACAGTCTGGCGCGGAAGAACGAAGGACGCGGGAGGCGAGACCGCCTGCTAGAAGGGTTTTTCCCCCATGAGGTGACCCACCAGAAGCGAAGTTTCGCCGGTGTGCAGATCGCCCTGGATCCGCGGACCGTGCGAAAGGAAGGCAACCGGCAGCTGGCTTTGATGGAGGAAGTTGAACAGTTCGCCGAGGGTTCGTGTTTCGTCCAGCCGGGTGACGACGATGCCTCCGATCCCCAGGTGGGAATACGCGGCGTACATGTCCCGCAGGTCGGATTCCTTCGCCGTGGCCGGCGCCACCCAGAGGATGTGCCGGTCGGGGATTTCCGCCAGGAGTTTGTCGAGCTCGTCGAGTTCATCCTTCCGGTACGGGTTGCATCCGGGCGTATCCACGAGCGAAATTTCGGATTCGGAATCCCGATGCAGAAGCGACGGCAGTTCCTCGGGCCGGTAGGTGAGATGCAGCGGGATGCCGAGCGGGGCGGTGAACGCCTGGGCCTTCGCGATGGCGCCCGCCCGCGTGGTATCCGAGGAAATCCAATGTACCTGCTTTCCAATCGCCTTCATCGCATAGGATGCGATTTTCGCGCAGGCGCTGGTTTTCCCGCAGCCGCTCGGGCCGATAAGGAAAATAACTTTGCGCCGGATCAGGCAGGCGCCCCCGTCCGAACGCAGCCGCCGCAGCAATTCCTGACGGACGCGCTCGCGGCTTAAGCTGTTATCGCCGAGGATCCGGTCGTTCGATCCGTCGCGGATGGATTGCAAAACCCGGATCAACCATGCGGGATCCACGCCCTGCGCGCGCAGCTGCTCGTGGATCACGGCCAGGGCCGGGGGAAGGCCGGACGCCGCCGGAAAATCGCTTTTGGGAGCCGCGTTCCCATCCGATAGGCCCGCGCTTCCACCGGGCGCCGGGGTGCGAACGGGGATGCCGTCCGCATCGGACATGGACGCTTGCGCTCCTTCCGGATCGCCGATGGCTGCCGGTTCATCCGAATTGGATGGGAACGCATCCACCGCGGACGGCATGGCCACCACCTCGATCCCGGAGCGGCGCCACAATTGCCACGACGGCCCGGCGGGGATCGGGTGGACCGAAACGATCAAGGCCCGGTTTCCAAGCGCCTTTTCGACGGCGGCCAGCGCAGCCGGCATCGTCTTCGCGCGAAAGGCGCGGGGCATCATTCGTTTTCCCCGGGCGGCGGATTTATCGTTCCCGTTCATCGCGTGAACCGACATGCTCCATCCTGCTTCCAGGAATCCGATGGACGAATCGAAAGGGCCATGGATCCGCCGGATGCGGAATCCATCCGAAAAAGTGTACTGTCAGCATATCCGCACGTCCGGCCGGATACCGTAAAGCACCGGTGAACAGCCGATGAATTCCCGATAAATTGGATCCGGGAAGAAACAGGAACGGACTCGGAAATGGAAATTCCCTTTCGCAAATCCGGCCGCCGGACGTTCTCCGTTGATGGGTTTACGTTTTTTTTATGGCGCGCGGACATTAATCGGGCTCTCATCCGCGTGCGTGCTTTCTCCGCTTGGAATCCATCGAAAAGAAAATCATCGCCGTCTGCCGGGGTACCGGGACTCCCTGCTATCGGGACTTAATGGGGTTTTTATGGCCCGGCATTTTTTACAAACTTAATATAAAGATAACCGTCACCCCTCGGTTTCGGCCAATCCCGGCGGATTCCATAATGCTATCCCTCTTGGGAATTGATCGATGCGTTGTGAGTGAGGTTTTCCGTTTGGGAACGCCCGGAATCTGAACGCGCAGGACGAGAATCCTGCATGCCAATCGTAATTCGGCGGGATAGCCGAGCATGGGAGAGAGTATTAATGGTTTGCGTTTGTCAAAAGCGCCTCCACAAGGAAAGGCGGCCGGTGACGGCATGACCGATGTAACCCGCCGTCCGGTTTCGCATTTCGTCGCCGCGGATCAGGGGGAAGGCCGTTCCCGCGATACCGCCGATTCCCTTCCGGCGATGGTGAAGGTCCGCGTGCTGTTGGTGGACGACGATATCAATTACTCCTCGCTCGTCAAGGACGTACTCGGGTTTGCGGAAAATTATACGATGGACCGGGCGGCCAACCTGCACGAGATGTGGTCGCTCCTGGACAACAATGCCTACGATGCGCTGCTCCTGGACTACAGCTTCCCGGACGGAACGGGGCTGGACGCGCTGAACAAAATGGTGGAGCAGAAGCGACAGATTCCGATCATCATCGTCACCGGGCGCGGCGATGAGCGCGTCGCCGCCCAGGCGATCCAGCAGGGGGCCACCGATTATCTGGTGAAGAGCCCGGAAACCGTGTTCGAACTTCCGGTCCTGATCAACAAAGCGGTCCGCAATTACGCCTACCAGGTCGAACGGGTCCGATCCTTGGAAAAAATCCGGTACCAGGCTCTGCTGCTGGACAACGTCCGGGATTCGGTTGTGGTCTGGGATTCCAACGGAAAAATCACCTATTGGAATCCCGCCGCGGAACAGCTCTACGGCTGGCCGGCATCGCAGATGATCGGGCGCGAAGTGGAAGAAGCCTATGCCGCCATTTTCTCCCCGCCGCCGGTGCCGATTTCCGCGGACGCCAGTTCCCCGGAGGAAGTGGAACGGTCCGCGCGGACACACCAAGGTGAAACCATCTGGATCGGTTCCCGGATCACGAAATTGCGCGACGAATACGCCGGGAGCCCGTTCCTGGGCTTCATCGATGTCACCCGCGACATCACGATTCGTAAACGGGCCGAGGAGCAGATCCGGGCCGCGCAGTCGAGCCTGGTCGAATCGGCGCGTCTGGCGGCGCTCGGCGAACTGGCGTCCGGGGTCGCGCATCAGATCAACAATCCGCTGACGGCGATCATCGCCGAAGCGCAAATCCTCGGCCGTCAGTTGGCGCCCGAATCCACGGAGCGGGAGAGCACGACGATCATCGAACAGGCCGGCTGGAAAGCCCAACAGGCGGTGCAGGATTTGCTGGAATTCTCACGCTCCAGCCCCGACGCATGCCAAAGCGTGTCGGTCAACGAAACCATCCAAAAGGCGGTGCGCATGGTCGGCGCCCCGATCCAGGCCGGCGGCGGCGGATTGGAGATCCAACTCGCGGAAGATCTCCCGTCCGTGCAGGGTTACCCCGTGCGGCTGGAAGACCTGTGGGTCAACCTGCTGCTCCTGGCCCGCGACGCCATCGCCGACGGATTGCCGCATCGGATCTTTGTCCGGTCCGGCGCCCGGGAAGGCAAGGCGGTGATCGTGGAGGTCGGCGACGACGGCCGCGAAATTCCGCCGTACGAACTCGAAACGCTTTTCGAACCGCATTTCGCCGGAGCCGTGGCGGGGCGCGGGAACGGGATGGAATTCAGCATCTGCAGGGAAATCGTGCGGCAGCACGGGGGCCAGATCCGCGCAACATCCTCGGCGGATTTTGGTACAATCGTTTCAGTGGAACTTCCCACGGAGGTCGGCAATGGATCTGGCGAACATTCTTGTCATTGAAGACGATGATATTGTCGCCCGGACGATTGAACGAAGCCTCCGGGGCGAGGAATTCAGGGTGGATCTGGCTTCCAGCGGCGTGGAAGGCCTAAAAGCAGCCCGCCGGAACCGCCCGGCGCTGATCATCCTCGACGTCATTATGCCGGGGATGGACGGTTATGCGGTGTGCCGGGAAATCCGCGCCGATCCGGTCCTGACCCACATTCCCGTCCTGTTCCTGACGGCCAAGATCAAGGATGAGGATAAAATCACCGGGTTCAATGCCGGGGCGGACGATTACCTGTGCAAACCGTTCAACATCGACGAATTGATTCTGCGGGTGCGCGCCATCCTGCGCCGGACCCAGCGCCAGACGGCGGCGCCGGTCGCGGCGGGAACCGCGGTGAAGGTGGGGGATTACACCCTCGACACCACCACCTTCGAATTACAGACCCCGCACCGCGGCAAAGTCCGCCTGACCCCGGTCCAGTATGATCTTCTCTATCACCTCATGAGTCACCCCGGCCAGATCTATTCCCCCATGCGGCTGCTGAACGAAGTCTGGGATTATCCGACCGATACCGGCTCTCCGGACCTGGTCCGGGTTCATGTAAAAAATCTGCGCGAACTCGTTGAACTCGATCCGCGCACGCCGACATTCATCCGGACCGTTCCCGGCTACGGATACACCGTCACCACCGATCCCGCGTAGGCGATCATCCATGAGCGCCAAAAGAAAAGAACCCCGGTCTGTCCGGCCCGCACGGGGCCGGACAACCCAAGGCGATTCGCCGGCCGCGGCGGCGGTTCTTCCGCCGGCGAAGGCGGCCGGTGAGGCGGGCGGCTTGGACGCCGCGGCGCGGGAATCGCTGGATTACATCCTGCAAACCATCGGCCGTCCCGGCGGCGCCGTTCTGGTCCAACCGGAGGAGGGCGCCGAACCGCTCCTCATCGTCGCGCGGAATGTCCCCGCGCCCTGGAAAGGTTTTATCGATAATCCGGACCACCCGTTGCGGACGATCGCCCGGCGGGTGTTGAAAACCGGCGCGGCAGATCCCCCCGATCCGAAATTAAATCTGGCGGCCGCCGTTCCGCTCATGGCCCGCTCCTCGCAGCAGGGCGCGTTGCTCGTGGCGGGCGAGCCGTTCGCGCCCGCCGCCTATTCCCAGCTGGTGGAATTGGCGCATGTCGCAGGCCGGACGCTGCGGATATCCCGCTCGATGGAATCGCTGCAGGCGGCCGATAAGGAGCTGGCGTCGCTGCACATGATCGCCACCATCCTTTCGTCCGATCTCGCGCTGGACGACATCCAAAAGGCGATGGTGGCCGGGGTCCGCCAGATATTGGATTGCGAGTTCGGCTGCCTGATCCTGGTCGGAGACGATCAAACGTCTTTCGAACGGAAAATCCTCGGCGACGGCCCGGAGTGGATCCGCCGGGAAGTCGTGCCGATGGAAGGCAGCGTGGTCGCCGAATGCCTGCGCAGTTCACAGCCCATCCGCTGGAACGACCCTGCGGCGAACCCGCGCCTGAGCGCGGAAGCGGAACGCCTGCTCGGAAAGCCGCCGCGTTCCTACTTATGCGCGCCGCTGCGGTCCGGCGACGAGCCGATCGGCATGCTGGATATGTTCAACAAGCGCAGCGGGCCGTTCACTCCGTATGATCAGGAGCTGATCAGCCTGCTGGCGACCTCGATGGCGGATGCGGTCTACAACAAACGGCTGATCCAGCAGACCAAGCAGGTCAACCTGGACTTGAAGGTCAATCGCGAGGAACTGCTGAACTCCCGCAATACGCTGCGGGCGCTGTTCGACAATCTTCCCGCTTCGCTCTATATCGTGGACCGCGCCTACGCCCTGCGGGCGATCAACATCAGCCGCGCCCGGCGCGCCGCTTCCCGCCCGAACCTGCTGGTGGGCCGCTGCTGTTACGAGGCGTTGTTCGGACGGATCAGCCCCTGCCCGGAGTGCCGGGTGGCGGACACCTTTCAAACCGCCAAAAGCACCACGCGCGCGCTCCGGCTGGCGGAGACCGGCGGCGAGGCGAAGGAATGGGAGATCAGCACCTATCCGATCCTGGATGAAGCCGGGGGAGTGGCGCAGGTCGTGCTGTTCGAAGAGGATGTCACGGAGCGGCGCCATCTCGAAGCCAACCTCGCCCAATCCGAAAAACTGGCGGCCGTCGGCCAGCTGGCCGCGGGCGTGGCGCACGAGATCAACAACCCGCTGACCGCCGTGATCGCCAACGCCCAGTTGGTGCAGCGTTCCCTGCCGCCCGACAGCGAGATGCAGGAATCGGTGGAGCTGATCCTGATCGCCGGGAGCCGCGCGGCCCAGGTGGTCCGCAATCTCCTCGACTTCGCCCGCAAAGAGCAGTACCGTTTCGACCGGACCGAGATCAACGAAACCATCCGCAAGACCCTGGAACTGGTCCAGCATGAGATCATCTCGCGCTCGATCTCGGTGAAGTTCGATCCGGATCCGGACCTGCCGCGGATCATGGCCAGCGGCGATCATTTGCAGGGGGTCTGGCTGAACCTGGTCCTCAACGCCTTCGACGCGCTCGACGGCAAGCCCGGCGAGATCTGGGTTGCCACCCGCCATCACGACCGCGAGGTACAGGTGGTGATCGAGGACACCGGCAAGGGCATCCCGGCCGACATCCTCCCGCGGATTTTCGAGCCGTTCTTCACCACCAAACTGCCCGGCCAGGGAACCGGGCTCGGGCTCTCGGTCTGCCACCAGATCATCAAACAGCACGGCGGCACGATCCTCGCCGAGAGCGAGATCGGGCACGGAACGCGCTTCACGGTCACCCTCCCCATACCGTAAAACAAGCAAGGCGGTTGCCGAACCCTGGGCCGTCCCGGAGGATTTTGGATTCACCCGCGGGTCCGGCGCAGGTTGCTTGGATGGGGGATGTTACAATTATTAACACTGCCGTCTGGATATCGTGCGGCGGGCGGCATTTTTTTAGCGTGGGCAAGTGTACCTTTTCCGGGAGGATCTATATGAAGAAGTGGAGTTTGCTCATCCTGCTCGTGCTCGCATCCTGCTCCGGCTCCTCCAATCCGGCGGCGGTCGTGGAGGAGTATTTCCGCGCTTTGGTGGCGAAGGACGCCACCAAAGCGGTGACCCTCTCCTGCGCGGCCTGGGAAAGCGGCGCGCGCACCGACGTCGATACCTTTGCCATGTATCCGGCTGAACTGCAAAACATCGCCTGCCAGGATGCGGGAGTGGAGGGGAATGCCCACCGGATCACCTGCACGGGCAAGGCTATCCTCGATTACAACGGGGAAAAGCAGGAGATCGACCTCGCGGGCCGCGATTACACCGTCGTGCAGGAGGGCGGTGAATGGCGGATGTGCGGTTATCAATGACGCCGGACCGGATCCTGCGGGCGGTCTTTTCGCGGGAAAATCTCTGCGCCATCCTGGTGTGCGCGGCGATGATCCTGTTCCTGGTATTCACGGCGGACCAATCTCCGCAGTGGATCTATCAGGGATTCTAGAACTCCACGGCGGAATCCCATCACCCCGGTATGACCTTCTCCAACATTCTTGTGTTTGCGATCGTCTCCCTGGCGGCGGGCGGCATCCCCCGGATCCGCGCCTGGCTGCTGTTCATCGCCAGCGTGCTGGCCGTGTATTGGCTGCAGCCGGCGTTGCCGGTGCGCCATTTGGATTTCTGGCTTCCCACCGCGTCGATCGGGCTGGCCGCGGCGGTCTGGATCGTCACCGCGCGCAAACGCGCTCCGGCCGGGGAAGCCGCAACCCCGGCGGGACCCGCCGGAAGCCGGATGGCCCGCGAGGATTGGGCCGCATTGCTGGTCCTCGGACTGGCGGTCTCCATCCTGGCGCTGACGCGGTACCTCAACCTTGAACCCTTCCTCACAGCCGGGCGCCCGCCGGATTTCATTTCGGTCCTTGCGGGCCTGGGGATCGGGATGCTCATCCTCGGCGCGCTGTGGATTCTCGCGCCCCGCCGGTGGCTGCTCCTGGCGGGAATATTCGTCCTGCTCGCGCTATTCGTCGTTCTAAAAACGGATCCCTTCGCCCAGGCCGCGGCGGCGATGCTTCGCCGGTTCACGGGACAGGCCGCGGAACTCGCCTCGCCCCTGGATATCCGCTGGCTGGGATTTTCCTACATCGCCTTCCGGCTGATCCACGCGCTCCGGGACCGGATGACGGGCAGGCTGCCCGACAGCTCCCTGCGCGAATTCATCACCTATGGAATTTTCTTCCCGGCCGTGGCGGCCGGCCCGATCGACCGGGTGGAACGTTTTGTAAAGGACCTGCGCAACCATCCGGGCGGTCTGGCCGGGACGATTGCGCCGGGCGGAGAACGGGTCCTGATCGGCGTTTTCAAGAAGTTTGTGCTGGCCGACGGCCTGGCGATCCTGGCACTGAACGCCGCCCTCGCATCCCGGGTCACCGCCCCGCATTGGATGTGGTTCTTCCTGTATGCCTATGCCTTCCGTATCTATTTCGATTTTTCCGGGTACACCGATATCGCGCTGGGGCTGGGACGGTGGGCCGGGATTGCGCTTCCCGAAAATTTCAACCGGCCGTATCTGCAGCCGAATCTGACGGCGTTTTGGAATTCCTGGCACATCACGCTGGCGCAGTGGTTCCGTTCCTATTTCTTCAACCCGCTGACCCGGGCGCTGCGCTCCGGCCCGCGCGCCCTGCCGATCGGGTTGATCATCCTGATCGGGCAGCTCGCGACGATGACGCTGATCGGCCTGTGGCACGGCGTCACCTGGAATTTTCTGATCTGGGGATGCTGGCACGGCTTGGGACTCTTCCTGCACAACCGGTGGGGCGAGTGGAGCCGCGGATGGATGCCGCGCCTGGAAAAGCGCCCCCTTTGGAAAAAGGCCTATACGGCTGCTTCGACGCTGGCGACCTTTCAATTTGTCGTACTCGGGTGGGTGTGGTTCGCGCTGCCGACTGTCGAAAGTTCGTCCGCCGTCTTCCTGCGGCTGTTCGGAATTTCGAGTTGATCGGAATGATGGGTGAGCATGTCTGAACGAAACCGATTTTTCCGGAACGTCCTCATCAAAGCGCTGATCCTATTCGCCGCGGTAAACGGCGTGTTCGCGGCGATAAACCTCATGCCCGCGCTCGGGCGGATCTCCATCTATAACACGCTGATCCCGGGGCGGACCCGGCTTCCCTACGGCGAGGACCAGCAGGCCGATTACAACCTGAGCCTGTATAACCTGGAGGCGATGTTCGCCTCGCACGAAGCCGCCGCCCGGCCGTCGCCCGGGCCGTTGCGCGTGATGCTGATCGGGGATTCCGCGACCTGGGGTTTTTTACTCACGCCGGAGCAGACGCTGGCTTCCCGGATCAGCCGGAATTCCGGCGGCGCTGTCCGCGTCTACAACTTCGGATATCCGACGATGACGTTGACGAAAGACCTGCTGATGCTTTCGCATGCGATGCGGTATGAGCCGGACCTGATCATCTGGCTCGTCACGCTCGAATCCATGCCGCAGACAAAACAGCTGGCCTCGCCGATCCTGCAGAACAACGCCGAGGCGGTCCGCGCATTGATCGCGCAGTACCGCCTGCACTCGGATCCGCAGGACCCGCGGTTGATCCCGCCGACGCTCTGGGACCGGACGCTGATCGGCGGGCGGAGGGCGCTCGCGGACCTGATCCGCCTGCAGATCTACGGCTTCCTCTGGGCGGCGACCGGCGTCGACCAGGCCATCCCGGCCGCGTTCGACCCGCCGCAATCGGATCTTGAGGCGGATGAGAGCTTTCACGGGCTTTTACCGCCCTCATTAAAGGAAGAGGATCTTGCCTTCGATGTGCTGGCTGCCGGCCGGGAAATGGCCGGCGGCGTTCCGCTGTGGA
This sequence comes from Anaerolineales bacterium, assembly GCA_049684495.1. Taxonomy (GTDB): domain Bacteria; phylum Chloroflexota; class Anaerolineae; order Anaerolineales; family RBG-16-64-43; genus JAFGKK01. The sequence goes on from JBAVFZ010000426.1 coordinate 17,044, forward strand.
TTATCAACGAGCCGGTCTACGTAAGCCGCGGTTTAAACAGCGGCATCCGGTATAATTTTTTCTATCCCCGTTGGGCTTACGACCAATACCGGACGATGCTCGCGGACTGGTGCCGCGCGCAAACGATCGTGTGCTACGATTTTTGGGATCTGGTCCCGGCGGAGGAGTTTTCCAACAGCGCGATCCACCGCACGCCCCGCGGCGAAGCGATGCTGGCGGATGCGTTGGAAACGCTGATCGCGGAGGAGACGCATGGGCGGTGATCGAAAGGCGGGGATGCTTGCCGCCGTGAGTCTGGCGCTGCTGCTGGCCGCTTGCGGGGATGTCACGAATCCCGCGGCAACCGGCATCCCGGAGACCCCCGCGGCGGTTTCCGTCACCGGCGGCGCCGGTTCACCGACCGCCGAGGCGAGCCGGCGCCTCACCGAAGCGCCCACCGCCTCGCCGCGCCCGAGCCCCGGAGCGGAGGATTGGAAGACCCTTCCGGTGGTGCCCGCGTTCGGCGGGCAGGCGGCGGAAATCTTCCGCCGCGGCATTTCGATGGGGCGTGATTTTCACGCCTTCTCCAAAATCGGCGACTGCCAGAACATCGTCACCTACTTCCTGGCGGATTTCGAATCTCCGGAGAGGTACCGCCTTGGAGATTACGCCGGACTTCAGGAAACGATCGACTGGTTCAAGGGATTCTTCGGCCGCAAAAGCCTGGCGGTCAAAGGCGGGCTGAACGTGGCCTCGGTCATGAATCCCTTGATGGCCGATCCGGCCGCCTGCCTCCCGGGCGAAAGCCCGCTGGCGTGCGAATTGCGGATCAACAATCCAAGCGTCGCCCTGATCAGCTTCGAGGAAGCCTGGGACGGGAACGTCGAAAAATACGAAACCTACCTGCGCAAGGTGATCGAATATGCGATCGCGCAGGGGGTGGTGCCGGTCGTGGCGACCAAGGCGGATAACCTGGAGGGCGGGGACAGGATCAATGCGCTCGTCGCCCGGCTGGCCTGGGAATACGACATCCCGCTGTGGAATTTCTGGAGAGCGGTTCAGCCGCTTCCGTACCACGGGCTGACCAAAGACGGCTTCCACCTCACCCAGGCCAAGGGGCTTCACAATTATTTTTTCGACCTCCCGCCCAATAATTGGAGCGGATGGATGGCGCGCAACTTTTCCGCGCTGCAGGCGCTGGACGCCGCGCGGGAAGAACTGATCGCCCCGGTGGTCACCTAGCGAGGGAGCAGCCATGAGCGAAGACATCGAATCCAAGGTTTCACAATATATCGCCGGCACCATTCTCAAACAGCCGGACCGGACGATCGGCCCGAAGGAAAAACTGATCTCGTCGGGCTTGATCGATTCCTTCCACCTGGTGGATCTGGCGCTGTTCGTCGAAGACACCTTCCACATCCGCCTGGAAGATTCGGAATTGAACGCCCAGTCGTTCGACAGCCTGGACGAGCTTGCGGCGATCATCCGCTCCCGGCAGTAATCCCCGTGACCACCTTTTTTTCCCGCCTTCAGCATTTATACGAAACGGATCCGGAGCGGACGGTCATCCATTGGCTGCAACCGCGGCAGCCCGAGCGCGCGATGCCGCGCCGCGAGCTCATCGGCCAGGCGGCGGGATACGCGGCGGCGCTCGAAGCGGCGGGCATCCGGCCGGGGGAAGTGGTGATCCTCATCCTCCAGCACTCCGAAGCGCTGGCGGGCTCCTTCTTCGGCGCCGTTTTGCATGGCGCGATCCCCAGCATCATGCCGTTCCTCACCGAAAAGCTCTCGCCGGATTCCTACCGCCGTTCCTTGAAATCGCTGTTCGAAGTGACGCAGCCGGCGGCGGTTATCACCTATCCGGAGTTCAGGACCGAATTGCAGGATGCCATCCCCGCCGGCTCCTCGGTGCGCACGGTAATCCTTTCCTCGGATGTCGCGCCGGCGGCGGAACCGGATTTTGCCGCGTTGCGCGGCCGGGAGCGAATGCCCGAGGATACCGTCCTCCTGCAACACTCCTCCGGAACCACCGGATTGCAGAAAGGCGTGGCGCTCTCGCATCAGGCCGTGTTCCGGCAGCTTGCGAGCTACGGCAAAGCCATCCGCCTCGTGCCGGACGATACGATCGTTTCCTGGCTTCCGCTCTACCACGACATGGGTTTGATCGCCGGCTTCCTGATGCCGCTCCTTTCGGGGATCCCCCTGGTGCTCATGTCGCCCTTCGACTGGATCCGCGCGCCGTACAAACTCCTGCAGGCGGTTTCCCAGCACCGCGGAACGCTTTCCTGGCTTCCCAACTTTGCCTACAATTTCTGCGCGCAAAAAATCCGCGACCGGGATCTGGAAGGGGTGGATCTTTCGTCGTGGCGGGCGGTGATCAACTGCTCCGAACCGATGCACTACCAGAGTCACCGGATGTTCCTCGAACGGTTCCGCGCGCTCGGGCTGCGGGAATCGGCGCTCGCGACCTGCTATGCCATGGCCGAGAACGTGTTCGCCGTAACCCAGGGCGGGATCGACCGGGCGGTCACGGTGGATACGATCAGCCAGCGCGGGCTGCTGATCGACCGGATCGCGCGCCCGGCGGCGGACGGCGAGGAGGCGATGCGGATGCTTTCCTGCGGCGCCCCGCTGGCGCAGGTCGAGGTCAGGGTGGTGGACGACGCGGGCAGGGATCTTCCCGAGCGGCATCTGGGCGAGGTCATGCTGCGCAGCGATTGCATGCTCAGCGGATACTACCGCCGCGACGACCTGACCGGAAAAGCGCTGCACGACGGCTGGTACCTCACCGGCGATCTCGGCTACCTGGCGGACGGCGAGGTATACATCACCGGCCGGAAGAAGGATCTCATCATCGTGGGCGGGAAGAACGTGTATCCGCAGGACCTCGAGAGCCTGGCCTCGGAAGTGCCCGGGATCCATCCCGGGCGGGTCGTCGCCTTCGGCGTGTACAACGAGGAAATGGGGACCGAGGAAGTGGTGATCGTGGCCGAGAAGGACGCCGATGCGGCGCCACCCGCGGGGGCCGATCCCGGGAGCCTGTCCGACGCGATCCGCACGCGGGTCACCCGCGGGTCCGACATCGCGCTGCGGCAGGTGAGGGTGGTGGACCGCGGCTGGCTGCTGAAGACGAGCTCGGGCAAAATCGCGCGGAGCGCGAACCGGGAGAAGTACCTGTCGGAAACCGCCCGGCCGGGGGGGTAGCCTCTGCTATTATTGGTTTCTCCGGGGGTTCCGGCTTGGCAGTAAAATCCTCTCCAATTCCAATTTTCCTCTTGACACCCACGGATTTGAAACCTATAATTTTTTTAATTCAACCCTCGTTAGGCGAGGCGTCTGCGCGAGACACAGGCCGCTGCCCTGAAAAGTCGAGAGACACCAAAGGGTAGACCAGGCAAAGCCGGATTAAGGCTTTGCCCGAAGCGGCTAGGACCGGGGAACCGGTTTAATACGCTACGCAGTGCCAAAGCTCAACCAGTGTGGGTGAGAGTCGAAACGCGCGAGCGTTGTTGATCCCCGGTTGAGCATCGGGGATTTTTATTTCCCCCCAGATCACCGAACGACGGAAAAATCAGCAAGCGGAAAAAGTTGCCGCGTAGCGCCGTTCTGTCCTCCTGAAGGAACTCTCCCGCAACGCGAAGACGGCAGCGAATTCCGGTAACCGCGGAAAACGGGAGCGCGCACGCACCATCTCCGAACGGTCTGCGCCCACTCCAATTTCGATCTGTACACGAGGTGCTGCCATGGCCTATCTCAGCGTTCTGGTCGGCCGGCCGGTTGTCGATGTCGATTGCGTCTCGGTGGGTACGCTCGAGGATGTGATCGCCGCCCGCCGCGGCGACATGGCCCATCCGCAGGTGATGGCGATTGTCGTCCACGCGGGAAAAAACCGCGTCCTGGTGCCGATGGACCAGGTGGCGGTCCTGCTCGCCCCCTCGATCCCGCTTTCGAAGAAGTGGGCCGAAGTGACGCCGTACACCCTGGCCGAGCAGGACCTGTACTTGGCGCGCGACGTGCTCGACAAACAGATCATCGACGTCGACGGCGTGCGCGTGGTGCGCGTCAACGACCTGGAGCTCGCGCGGGTCAACAGCCATTATTTCATCGCTAACGTCGATATCGGCCGGCTGGGACTCGTCCGCCGGCTGTGGTCGGGGTTGGCCGGCTGGCTGGAACGCCGGAGCGGAAAACCGAAACCGGGCGGCACCATCTCCTGGGACCATGTCGAACTGCTGCAGGGCGATCAGCCGATGCGGCTGAAGGTGTCGGGGGAGAAGATTTCCGAACTGCATCCGGCCGACCTGGCCGAAATCATCTCCGACCTGACCCGGCCCGAAAGCGACAAATTGCTCGAAACGCTCGACGTCGGCACGGTGGCGGATACGCTCGAAGAGGTGGAGCCGGATTTCCAGGCGCGCCTGCTCGAGACGATGCCGGACGAGAAGGTGGCCGACGTGCTGGAGGAAATGGCCCCGGATGAGGCGGCCGACCTGCTGGCCGAATTCTCGCAGGACCGCAGCAAAGAACTCCTCAACCTGATGCAGCGCGAGGAAGCGGACGATGTCCGCAAGCTGCTCACGTACGCGATCGACACGGCCGGCGGCCTGATGAATACCGAGTTTTTCTCCGTGCCTTCCACCCTCTCCGCCGGCGAAACCATAGAGACTCTGCGCCGGACGGCGAGCGAGGCGGAGACGATCTATTACATATACGTCACCGATCCGAGCGGGAAGCTGATCGGGGTGCTCTCCTTGCGCGAACTGGTCATGGCCGATCCGGAAACGCCGATCCAAGATTTCATGCACAAGCGCCTGGTTACCGCCAGGCTGACCGAGAGCCAGGAGGATATCGCCCAGGCCGTTTCCAAATACAACCTGCTGGCGCTGCCGGTAGTGGACGAACAGGGACGGATCCAGGGGATTGTCACCGCCGACGATGCGCTGGATAAAATCATCCCCACCGCGTGGAAGCGGAAGCTGCCCCGCCTTTACCATTAGGGGCTTGGGAGAATCCGCCATGCGCCTATGGACGCGCTTTAAACCAATTCGAATCCGGCTGCTGCTTCTGCTTTCGATCATCGGGCCGGGGATCATCACCGCCAACGTCGATAACGACGCCGGCGGCATCACCACCTATTCGGTGGCCGGGGCCAACTTCGGGAACACGCTGCTGTGGATGCTGCCGCTGGTGGCCGTCGCCCTGATCATCGTCCAGGAGATGAGCGCCCGGCTGGGGGTCGCCACCGGCAAGGGGCTGGCGGACCTGATCCGCGAGAGCATGGGAGTCCGCGCGACGGCGGTGATCATCGGGATCGTCGTCTTCGCCAACCTGGCCAACACCGTCAGCGAATTCGCCGGCGTGGCGGCGAGCATGGAAATTTTCAACATTCCCAAATACATCTCCGTTCCTCTGGCCGCGATCGCGGTCTGGCTGCTGATTGTGAAGGCCAACTATAAGGTGGTCGAGCGGGTTTTTCTGATTGCCAGCGCGATATACCTCGCGTACATCGCCTCGGGGTTCATGGCCAAACCGGATTGGGCCGTGGTGGCGAAGGATTTCGTCACGCCGCGCTTCCCGCTGCAATTGGGCTACGTCACCATCTTCGTCACCGCCATCGGCACCACGATCGCCCCGTGGATGCAGTTCTACCAGCAGGCCTCGATCGTGGATAAAGGAATCAAGCCCGCGGATTACGCCTACGAACGGATCGACGTCATCGTCGGTTCGATTTTCGCGGTGGTGGTGGCGGGTTTCATCATCATCGCCTGCTCCTCGACGATCCACGCGGCCGGGAAAACGATCGAATCCGCCAAGGACGCCGCCCTGGCGCTCGAACCGCTGGCCGGGAAATATGCCTCCGTCCTGTTCGCGCTCGGCCTGCTGAACGCCAGCGTCTTTTCGGCGGCCATTCTTCCGCTATCCACCGCCTATGTGGTATGCGAAGCGTTCGGATGGGAAAGCGGCGTGGATAAATCCTTCTCCCAGGCGCCGATTTTCTTCGGCACCTATACCGCGCTGATCGTTCTGGGCGCCGCCATCATCCTGCTGCCCATTCCTTCCCTGGTACAGGCGATGATGGCCAGCCAGACCCTGAATGGCGTGGTCCTTCCCATCATCCTGATCGTGATGCTGCGCCTGATCAACGATCCCCGGCTGATGGGGAAGTTCGTCAACGGCAGAATCCTGAACATCGTTTCCTGGGTCGTCGTCGTCATTTTGATTCTCCTGACGGTTATTCTTATCGGGTTGGGGGGAATGGATATCCTTCGGAACTGGATCCCCGGATTGTTCCCGACCTAATTTTGATGTGAGTTATTTAAGAGAAGGAAGAACCTTCATGGACGAGGGTTCTTTTTTCTTTAATCATCGGAAAAAGTCTTTCCTCTATAAAATTAGATAAAGATAGTCAATATAGTATAAATATATTTCAATTATTTAAGGATTACAACTCGTCAATAAATCAATTATTATGATATAAAAATATATAACAATATATAACAAATGAGTCCTTTGCTCACCACTCGCCAGGTTCAAGATCTATTGAAGGTAGACCGCATCACGATCTACCGGATGTTGAATGACGGCCGCTTGAAGGGCGTCAAGATTGGAAAGGAATGGCGATTCCACCGGCTTGAGATCGAGCAGATGCTTGGTACACCGGAGATCGCCGATCCTGGCGTCCGGCCGGAGGACGTTCTGACCGAGTTTCCTTCCGGATGCGTGGAAAAGGTGGAAGACCTTCTGGGGGGAATACTCGGCATCGGCGTCACCACGGTCAACCTGTCCGGTGAACCCCTTAACTCGGTCGTCAACCCCAACCCCTTTTGCCAGTGCATTCTTTCCAGCACCTCCGGCCGCCAGGCGTGCCAGGCGGCGTGGGGGAAACCCGCCGGCGAGGACGGGAACAAACCGGCTTTTCACACCTGCCATGCCGGCCTGACTTTTCTGCGCTGTCCAATCGAGTTGGACAGCCGGACGGTGGCTTGGGTGATCGCCGGCCAATTCCGAACCGCACCCTCCAATCCGGCCGGTGAATCCAAGGCGGTCGAATCCCTGGCGGCGCGCCATGGGATTCAACAGCGGCCGCTGGAAGAAGCGCTGCACGGCGTCCCGGTGCTTTCCCGCGAACAACAAGCCCAGGTGGAAGCCTGGACTCCCCGCCTGTCGAAAACGATCCAATCCATCCTTCAGGAACGCAATAAACTGACCGCCCGCCTGCAGCAGATCTCGGATCTCAGTTCCGTGCGGCCGGTGCTCACCGACCGCGAAGCCGATTAGCGCATTTTTAAAGGAGGTTCCCCATGCCTGTAACACCCGACCAAACGCTCGATTGCAGTGGAATGGCCTGCCCAATGCCGATCATTAAAACCAAGAAGGCGGTCGACAGCCTGCAGATCGGGCAGGTGTTGAAGCTGATCGCCACCGACCCCGGTTCGGTCAGCGACATCGACGCCTGGACCCAGAAGACCGGCCACGAACTGGTCGGTTCCGAAAAATCCGGTGAGAGCTTTATATTCTTTATCAAGCGGAAGAAATAGACCAAAGGAGGACTCATGTCGGAAAAAATGCTCATCCTGGTAACCCACGGACCGGCGTCACCGGAGTTGGCGACGATCCCGTTTGTGATGGCGACCGCCGCGCAGGCATCGGACGTGGAAGTTGTCATGGGCTTCCAGGGGGAGGGCGTCAGCCTGCTTAAAAAGGGCGCGGTGGATCCCATCACGGCGCCGAATTTCACCCCCCTCAAGACTCTTTTGGATACATACATCGAGGCCGGCGGCAAACTGCTGGCATGCGGCCCGTGCGTCAAATCCCGCGGCATTAATCCGGAGACGGACTTTGTGAAAAACGCGTCGGTGGTCAACGCGGCCACCTTCGTGAAAGAATCCACCGAAGCGAAGAGTACTCTGGTCTACTAAAAAGGAGACGACCCATGACAAATGAACCCAGCAACCGCCTGGCCATCATCGCCCTGCACGGCACGATGGATTTGGCCTATCCGCCGTTCATCCTCGCCACGGCCGCCGTCGCCATGGACATGAAAGCGGCGATCTTCTTCACCTTCTACGGGCTGAACATTCTCAAGAAGGGCGCCATCGACAAGCTCCAGGTGCCGCCGATCGCGAATCCGGCGATGCCGATGCCGATCCCGAACATCGTCGGCATGATCCCCGGCATGACCCCCATGGCCACCTGGATGATGAACAGCTGGATGAAGAAGGCGAAGGTCGCCAAGTTAAGTGAGCTGCTGAATGTGGCGCTCGAGGGCGGGGTGCGGATGATCGCCTGCCAGATGACGATGGATGTCATGGGCGTTAAAAAATCCCAGCTCATCGACGGGATCGAGATTGGCGGCGCCGCGACCTTCCTGGAGTTCGCGAGCCAGAACGCGATCACCCTGTCGTTCTGACATTTGGAAAGGGAAAATCTCATGGCTGATAATGTCCTGATCATCATGACCAGCGGCCCGGACACGCCCCGCCGCTGTGCCACCCCGTTTTTCTTCGGCACGCTCGGGGTGACCATGGAATACGACGTCTCGATGTTCTTCACCATCGACGGGACGTTGCTTCTGAAAAAGGGCGTGGCGGAAAAGATTTATCCGAAGGCCGGCGGCAAACCGGTTTCGGATTTCCTGAAAGAAGCGATGGAAGCCGGCGTGAAAATTTATGCCTGCACCGCATCCACCGAACTGCACGACATCAAACCGACCGACCTGATCGACGGCGTGAAGATGGTCGGCGGAGCGACGATGTGGCAATTGGCCGAGGAAAGCAAGACCGTACTCACGTTCTGACAACCGGAGGGAGACCATGGCCACCGTACGCGGATGCAACTTACCGGAAGATGTGTATTACCTGATCGAGAAGCATGTCTGGGCGAAGCCGGCGGACGGCGGCGCGGTACGGGTGGGAATGACCGCCGTCGCCGCCAAGCTGTCCGGCGGAAAGCTGGCCGCGGTCACCATCCGGAAAAAGAACATCGGCCAGCCGGTGGCGCAGGGCAAGAGCGTCGCCACCGTCGAAAGCAGCAAATACGTCGGCCCGGTTTCGACGCCGGTTTCCGGAACCCTGTTGCGCGGCAACGACAAACTCGAGACCGATCCGAACCTGGCCGTGACGGATCCGTACGGCGAGGGTTGGATCGCGGAGATTCAACCCAGCGGCTGGGAAACCGAAAAAGGCGGCCTGGTGACGGGGGCGGATGGAATTTCCAAGTACCGGGCCAAGCTGGAGGCGGACGGGATCTCGTGTGAGTAGTTCCCTATCCTAACCCCCTCTCCTCCGTCCCCTCTCCCCCTTCCCCTTACGGGGAAGGGGGAGAGGGG
>JBAVFZ010000427.1:0-5037 GCA_049684495.1 Anaerolineales bacterium
GGGGAGAGGGGTGCAGGGGTGTGGGGGCTAGGTCAAGATCGGATAAATAATGAAAAACCCAAACGACAATCCCAATCTTGATACCATACCGGCGATGAGCATCACTTCCCTGGCCGGGTTGCTGCTGGCGTCCGTCGCCGGGGCTCTCGCGGCGGTTGTTGTGCTGCCCATCGCTTTGCCCGGCCTGGCCGCCTCGCTCCTGGGGCCGGAGCCGAAAGCGTATTGGTACCTGGCGCGTTCGAGCGCCTGGGTCGCCTATCTGCTGTTATGGGGATCCATGATGATGGGATTGCTCATCACCAGCAAGGCCGCGCGCTTATGGCCCGGCAACCTGGCCGCCTACGACGTCCATCAATTCATCAGCCTGCTCGGCATCGCCTTCGCCTTGTTCCACGGTTTGATCCTCACCGGCGACCGGTACATTAATTTTTCCGTCATGCAGGTCTTCATCCCGTTTTCCAACCCCGCCTACCGCCCGTTATGGGTGGGGATTGGTCAAATCGGCTTCTATTCCATGGTGATCGTGGGGCTCTCGTTCTATCTCCGGCGGGCGATCACGCCGCGCGTCTGGCGGCTGATCCATTACCTGAGCTTCGGCACTTTTTTGTTCGTGCTCATCCACGGCATAACCAGCGGAACCGACAGCGGACAGCTCTGGGCGATGTTCTTGTACCTGTTCACCGGAGGCAGCGTGCTGTTCCTGACGGCTTACCGGGTTCTCGCTGCGCTGTTCGGCCGGTTGGCGCAGGCATTGCGGCCGGCGGCCGCGGGGGGATAACCTATCCCCACCCTACCCTCCCCTTCCCTTAAGGGAAGGGGAGGGGTGACGCAATACACTTAAGGGAGAAATCTACTTGAGGGCAGGGTTAGGTCAGTTCTTGGTCCACGGAAAATAATAATATCTTCTGCTCACATGCTGCCGCGCATCACCTTCCACCTGTATAGAACCGTCCCAATCAGAAAGAAGATTGCGGATAGAACGGCCGCGGCGGCGAGACGGAAGCCGATCTGCCCGAGATCCGCGCCGTATATCACCGCTTGCTGCAATGCGGTCATGGCGTGGGTTGCCGGAAAAATGTCGTTCCAGGCGATCTCGTGTCCGAACAGATGGAAAAGCGGTGAAGCCGGCATCGGGAAAAAGGAGCCGGATACGAATACCTGCAGCATTGTTACGCTCGCCCCGAGATTAACCGCCTGGCTGTCGTTCTGGACGAAGCAGCCCACCACCAGCCCGGCCCCGACCGCCGAAACCGCCGTCAGGAAGGAGGCCAGGAAGATCGGGACCAGTGCCCGGGAGTAATCCAGCCCAAAGAGGATCAATCCAACTCCGAACAGTGTGATCTGCACGACCGCCATCACCAGCTGGGAAATGCCTATCCCGCCGAGGAACTCGGCCGACGAAACGCCGCTGAGCTGCAGGCGCCGGATGGTGCGGGTGCGCATCTCGCGCCCGAGCAGGAGCGCGGTTTGGGGGATGAGCAGCAGGATGGCGAACACCAACAGCCCCGGCGCATAGACGCTGAAATCGGTGCGCGTGCGGGAGCCGGATGCGCCGAAGCTCATTGTCGGGATGGGTTTTTCCACCACGCGGACGGGCAGGCTGATCCCGATCGCATCGAGCAGGTATTGGCTCAACCGGCTTTCGAGGATCGATGAGGCGCTCAGAAAATCCGCGAACAGGGCGTCGCCGCGGACGGTGAAGGAAAACGGCATGCCGTCCGCGCCCGGATCGATCGCGAGATACGCGGCGGCGGTCCGGTCGCGCAACGCCGGATCGATTTCCGCGCGATCGACAACAATCTCGATCGTGAATATCGGACGGCCGTCGGGATAAGAAAGCGTTCGGAGGTATTCGACGGCGCCGTTCCCCGCTTCCGCTTTGACCGTCGCGAGGACTCGGTAGGTTTTCAGGTGCGGGGTCTGGTAGGCAAACCCGTAGATGAGCAGGAATGCGAGCGGCGTGAGCAGCACCATGCCGAGCAGCATCGGCTCGCGCAGAAGTTCGATCAGGCTCTTGCGGGCGACGGAGAGCAACTTCATTCCCGCAGCCTCCGCCCGGTCAGTTGGAGGAAAACATCCTCGAGCGTGTTCTCGCGGATGCGCATTTCGACAGCCTGCGCGCCCGCCCGGCGGATTGCCTCCATGAGATCGGGAAGGTGCGTCACCGCGTTCAACATCCGCACCGAGAGCAAATCACCCTCCAGCCGGGTTTCGGCCTGCGGATCCGCAGCCTTCACGGCGGCGAGCGCGCTTTCCTGCCGGGAGGTTTCACCCGCCAGCCGGATTTCGACCACATCGCCCTCGCCGATCGTGCGTTTGAGCTCGGCCGGTGTGCCCATCCGCAGCAGTTCGCCGTGATCGATGATCGCGATCCGGTCGGCCACCCGGTCGGCCTCGTCCATGTTGTGGGTGGTGAGGATCACGGTCTTGCGGCGGGCGAGCGACTGGATATACTGCCGCACCCGCACCCGGCTTTGCGGATCCAGCCCGGCTTCCGGCTCGTCGAGAATGACGATTTCCGGATCGTGCACGAGGGCCATGATCAGGTTCAGCCGGCGCTGCAATCCTCCCGAGAGCGTGCGCGCCTGTGCGTTGCGCTTCTCCTCGAGCGCCATTTCTTTCAGGAGTTCCTCCGAGCGGCTGCGCGCGGTTTTCGCCGGAAGGCCGTACATCTCGCCGATGAACTGCAATTGCTCCAGGCAGGTCAGCCGTTCCCAGAGGATGATGTCCTGCGGGCAAACTCCCACCCGCCGGGCTCTCCCGCCGTCGCGCAGGATGGATTTCCCGTGGATCAGCACTTCCCCCGAATCCGGGGCCATCAGTCCGCAGATCATGTTGATCGAGGTGGTCTTACCCGCCCCGTTGGGGCCGAGGAAGCCAAAGATCTCGCCGGCGTGGATCTCCAGGCTGAGGTTTTTGACCGCGGCGATGTTCCCGAACCGTTTGGAGAGATTTATGGTTTGCAGCACGATTTCGTTCATGGCAATTCCTTCATAAGTTGCGGCATGGCTCGCAAGGAGTCATTGCGAGGGGCCGGAGGCCCCGAAGCAATCTCCCCCTTTTCGGAAAGCAGCAGATTGCTTCGTCGCTTCGCTCCTCGCAATGACCTCGTACGTCAGGCCCGCAATTTCCGTTTCTGATACAGCGCCGCGCCGATCCAGACGATGATGACGGTTTGCAGCAGCAGACCGGCCACCGGGAACGCCAGCGCGGATGGATCGCCCAGCGTCACGGCTTTGCGGATGGCTTCCGAAGCAAGCGTGGACGGAAATAGATCGTACAGTCCTACCACGCGGGTTCCGATCGTAAAGAGCGGCACGGCCGGCATCGGGAAGAGGATTCCCGACAGGAAGACCAGCGGCACGAGGAGGATCGAACCCAGCGACGCGGCATCCCCGTCGTTGCGCGAGAAGGCGGCGGTGAACATCCCCAGCCCGACGACCGGAACCGCGAAGAGCACCGATACCCCGAACAAGAGAAGGATCCGCACCGGCTGAAGCAGGTCGGTCCCGCGCCCGTAACCGAGAGCGACAGCCAACCCGAATCCGGCCGCCACTTCCAGGATCGCCAATACCATCTGCGCCAGGCCCACGCCCGCCACCATTTCGAAACCGCTGACGCGCGCCAGCCGGAAGCGGGAGAGCGTGTGGTGCATCTCCTCCTGGACCAGCGAAGACGCGCTGGAAATGATCAGGAACAGCAGGCTGAAGACCAGCAGGCCCGGGATGGCCGCGTCGAAATCGGAACTGGTGCCGGTGCCGGGCAGGAATTCGTAGTTCCCGTAAATGGGAGAGCCCAACCCGGATTGCATCTGAATGTACCCGCGGATATAGGGTTCGATGAATCCCTTGGCAAAAACGTAATTGAAGCTGGCCGTGTCGCCTACGTATTCGATCTCTGCCGGCGGATGGGCGGCTTTTCCGGCCCGTGCATCCTCAAGCGCCCGGGTGAAATCGGAGGGAATGACCAGCATCAGCCCCGCCTTCGCTTCGCGCAGCGAGATCAAGCCCTGTTCTTCGCCGTCGATGAGTTTCACGTCCAGCGCGGGCTTCCCCTCGAACTCGATTTCGCGCAGCATATCCACCAGCGCCGATCCTTCCCCGCCGGAATCACGGTTGATCACCTGGATCTTCAGGTAATCGCCGAGCCGGTCCTTGGCCGGAATCCATATCATGTACCACAGCAGGACCAGGAAAGGCGGTCCACACAGGATAAAGAGGAAGAGCTGCGGTTCGCGCAGGTATTCGATCAGAGTCTTGCGCGCGATGCGGAATATATTCATGGCGCAGGTTTCACGGCCAGCCCGCGCAGGACCATATCGAGGGCGGTATCGAGTGTGCGTTCGAAGGAGACATCCGTATCGGAAACCTGGAAATAGGTGTTCAAACTTGGGGTGATCTGGCTGTCGCCCAGCGCGATCAGGAGGGCGTTCACGGCCCTCGAAGCGGCTTCCAGGTCGAGATCGGGCCGGAGCTCGCCGCGCTCCACTCCCGCTTTCAGCAAATCCCGGACCACTTCCCGCATCACCACGGCGATCGGCCGGACGATGGTCTTGCCGATCCCTTCATCTCCCTGGTACGCGGAGAGGGTTAAGAATTTTGTCAGAGATTTCTGGGATTGCGAAATCCGGATTCCATCCACCAGGTAGGACCGCAGCGCCTGGCGGACGGGCATTCCCTTGTAGGACGCCGGAGCCATTCGAAGAAGCGAAACCATCGATACAACGGCGATCTTGGTGAAGAAGCGGACGAGGTTTTCCCGGTTGCCGAAATACTGGTACAGCGAGCCGATCGATGCGCCGGATCGTTCGGCCACCTGTTTGATGTTCAACCGCGAGGGACCTTTTTCCGCCGCTTCCTCGAAAAGCGCGTCCAGCACCGCTTGGCGCCGCTCCGGATCCAAACGGCGGAAGGTCTTGGTGACCGAATCCTCGTTTTCGAGGTCGGGGATGATCAATTCAAAATCGTCAGGTATTGGATTATGAACCATAGGTTCATATTATATGAATAATTGGTTCATATGTCAAGTAGGTGATCG
>JBAVFZ010000428.1:0-5153 GCA_049684495.1 Anaerolineales bacterium
TAAGGCCTGTCCCAGAGCGAAGCGAGGGGAGAAGGGGGAGAGGGGTGCCGAATCCTCGGTGTTCCTCCGAGGTTGAGGCGGGGAGAGGGGGTTAGGTCAGGTCCGAATAAAAAAAAGGCGCGATCACGGATCGCGCCCTAACGATTATCCAGCCTTATTCGTATCGCAAGGCCTCGACCGGTTCCAATCCCGCCGCGCGCGAAGCCGGATAAATCCCGAAGAACAACCCAACGGCCGCCGAGAAAAGAGTCGCCAACAGGATCGAATCCAATCCCACCACGGGGGTGAATGCGTTGCCGGTGGCATTGGCGATCTGCCCGATGACGAAAGCCAGCGCCGCTCCCAGTGCGATACCGATCAGCCCTCCAAACAGGCTCAGGGTGGCCGATTCGGTAAGGAACTGGAGCATGATATCCCTCCGGCGGGCGCCGAGCGCTTTGCGCAATCCGATTTCGCGGGTGCGTTCCGTCACCGACACCAGCATGATGTTCATGATCCCGATCCCGCCGACCAGGAGCGAGATCGCGGCAATCCCTCCCAGGAAGATCGTGAAGATCCCCGTTATCTGGGCCGTCACGCTGAGAATATCCTGCTGGGTCGTGAGACTGAAGTCGTCCTTGCCCACTTCGGTCCGGTGGCGCAGGCGTAAAATCTGCGCGATCTCATCCGAAGCCTGCGGCACATCCTTGGCGCTGACCGCCTGGGCCACGATCATGTCGACCCGGTCCGGGACGTCCGCGCCTTGCTGCGCAAGCCGGCTGGCGGCGGTGGTAAACGGGACGTAGATCACATCGTCGGCATTGGTAAAACCGCTTCCGCCTTTGGAGGCCTGGATCCCGATGATCCGGAACGGCTGGCCTTGAATGCGAATGGTCTCTCCAACCAGGTTGGACGAAGTGCCGAACAGGTTCTCGGCGGTGGTGGTTCCCAGCACGGCAACCGAGGCGCGCCCCGTCATTTGGGTGTTGGAGATGAATTCCCCCTCCGCCATCGTCAAATTCCGGACTTCGGCGTAGGAGGGTGTTACGGCGTTCACAGACATCGTAACGGTCTGACCGGCGGCGGATATTTTCAGGGGGCCGATCGAATTAAGGACCGAGGTCAGGAGAACCGACGGCGCATTCAGGGGATCCCCGATCGCCTGCGCATCCTGCAGCGTCAGCGGACGCCGGACAGTGATCTCCGTGCTTCGATTGGTGGATATGAATATCAGGTTGGATCCGATTGAATTGATGGATCCGGAAATGGTCGCCGAGGCGCCCTGTCCCACCGACAGCATGGCGATCACCGCCCCCACGCCGATGACAATGCCGAGCATCGTCAGCCCGGAACGCAGTTTGTTGGAGGTGAGGCTTTCCAGCGCCTCAAGCAGATTCTGCGTCAGGAACATAATCCTCCTCAATGCAGCCGTCCTTCAGGCGGACGACGCGGCCGGTCTTTTTGGCGACATTGGCGTCATGGGTGACGATCACGAGGGTCGTGCCGCGGTCCCGGTTCAGGCCCAGAAGGAGGTCCAGAATCTCCGCGCCCGACCGGCTGTCCAGGTTCCCGGTCGGTTCGTCCGCCAGGATGATCGCAGGGTCATTCACCAGCGCGCGCGCAATGGCCACCCGCTGCTGCTGCCCGCCCGAGAGTTCCATCGGCCGGTGTTCCAGGCGGTCTCCCAATCCGACCAGTTGAAGGACTTCCCTGGCGCGCTCGCGCCTGCCGCGCGTGACGCCTGCGTAACGCAGCGGCAGTTCCACGTTGGCGGTCGCGGTGGAGCGCCCCAGAAGATTGAAACTCTGGAAGACGAAGCCCACTTTTCGATTGCGGATTTCGGCGAGCGCGTCGTCCGCAAGCTGGGAAACGGTTTTTCCATCCAATTGGTACGTCCCCGACGTCGGCCGGTCGAGGCATCCGATGATATTCATCAGCGTGCTTTTTCCGGACCCCGAGGGTCCCATGATGGAAAGCACCTCGCCGCGCCGGACGCGCAGGGATAAACCGTCCAGGGCGTTTACATCGACCTCGCCCATCCGGTACACCTTGCGGATATCCTCCAGCTCGATAACCCAATCATTCATGGCCGCGATCCCTTATCATCGGAAAATGCCGCCGCCTCCGCTCCCCGGTCCGGCGGAGCCGTTGAGCAGCGAAGAGGTGGGCGGATTGAGGACGATAACATCACCTTCGTTTAGATTCCCGGAGAGCACCTGGCTCATCGTGTCGTTGCTTGCGCCGAGTGTGATCGTCACAGGCTTGAGCGAGCCGTTCTGAAGAATGTAGACCACCAGGGAGCCGTCCAATGTCCGTACGGCGCGATTGGGCACCAGCAGGACATTTTCGAGATGCGAGACTTCGATATCCACCGCCACCGTCATACCGGGAAGGACTTTGCCGTCGGCGTCGGAAATGACCACCCGGATCGGATAGGAAACCGATCCGCCCGAGGTGGAGGCGTTCAACCCGATCTGATCGACCTTTCCGTGATACGTGGTATCGGGAATCGCGTCGAGCGCCAACTGCGCGGATTGTCCGAGTGCGAGGCGGTTGTAATCCACTTCCGCGACGGGGACGTCCACGTGCAATTCGGATAGATCGGAAACAACCAGCGCGACCGTCCCGGGGTTTACAACATCTCCCGGACCCAGACCGATCTCCAGAACAGTCCCCGCAAAGGGTGCGGTGATGCGCACCTGGTTGAGAGTCGCTTGGGCGGCATCCACCCGTGCCTGCGCAGCCTGAAGATCCTGGGCGGGAACGCCGCCCTTTAGGCGGTTATAAGCCGCCAATGCATCATCGTATTGCGCCTGCGCCAAATCCAATTTACCCTTGGCGATCTCGAGCGCCATCTCAGTATCTTTGTTGCCGCCGGTTGTTCCGATCCCCAGTTCAAAATATTTTTTGGCGGTCTCCAGCTCGCGCAACGCATCCAAATAGGCTTGATACCGTCTCGCCAATTCCTGCATTGCGGCCCGGCTTCCATCGTTGTGGAACCGGAAGGTCTGCCAGTCCAAATACGCCTGGTTGACCCGGTCCTGGGCCTGCTGGACCCAGCCTTGACTGTTGTTTTTAACAGCCGTTTCGTAGTCGGTCTTGGCCGTATCGAGCGTCTTCCTGGCGTTCGCCAAATTCAATTCCGCCTGGGCCAGCGCCGCTTGTGAGGTATTCAGATCATCCAAAGCTTTCTGGGCATTAATCAGGTCGATCTGCGCAGCGATCACCGACTGCGGGTAATATGCCGGATCCATTTCGATCAGAACCTGCCCGGCTTTAACACGATCTCCCATGTGCACGTTTACTTTACCCACCCTCCCGTTGATCGAGAAGGACATCGTGGCTTGCTGTTTGGCCTGTATTGTTCCGGTGGCGCCGATCGACGCCGTTAATGTCCCGCGCGTCAAAACGGCGGTTTGGTAGGTCGAAGCTTGTCCCGCGTTGACTCTGCTGTAGATGGTTATTCCGGCCACGCCCGCTATAATGACCACCGCCGTAATTAAAATAGCCCGCCAATGCTTTTTCATATTTCCTCCATGTGATAGATCCGTACCAGGCCGGGCTTCATGACAATGTTTTCATGAAAGGATGCGGCCGAATAATCCGAGCCGCATCCCTGCCCATAAGCCGTCTTGGCATAGCCAAAAACCCTTTCCGCATCCCCCTTCCTCCTGAGCCAATATTCGCGTTCGCGGTCCCGGAGAAATACTCCAACCCCGCTGCTCGATGGAGGAGTTTTTCCCTTATTTTTATTCTATTCCGCGACTATGGAGATTATATATGTAAAGGATTAAAATTCGGATAAAATGGCGCTAAATTTAGGGGCAATTTCGGGATGATTCCGGGTCGACATCGGAGCTTCGGAGACACCTGATGGCATCTCCTCAAAATCCACCACCCATCGACAGAAAAGCGCGGATCAAGATCCCGTATGAAGCCCCGCCGGCAAGGCCGGTGGCGGAACGGGTGAAGGATTTCCGGGAGACGTTCCTCCCGCTCACCCCCGAAAGGGCGATGCGCGAAGCGGGCCGCTGTCTGCAGTGCCCGATGGCGCCCTGCGTCAAGGCCTGCCCGGCCGGCAACGACATTCCCGGCGCGCTTCTGAAAATCGAACACGGGGATTTCCTCGGCGCGGCAAAAATTTACCGCCGAACTTCGACCATGCCCCAGATTTGCGGCCGGGTTTGCCCGCATGAACAGTTGTGCCAATGCTCCTGCGTCCGCAACAAAACTCACGAGCCGGTTTTATGCGGCGCCCTGGAAGCCTTTGCGGCCGATTTCGAACGCGCGCAGAATCCCTTCCACATTCATCCCGGGGCTTCCACCGGAAAGCGCGTCGCCGTGGTCGGCTCAGGACCGGCCGGGCTGGCATGCGCCGAACAGCTTTCCCTGCAAGGCCACTCGGTGACGGTTTTCGAATCCGCCTCCGCACCCGGGGGACTGCTCACCTACGGTATTCCCGAATTTAAACTCGATCAGTCCATCGTCGACATACTGATCGACGATCTGCGCCACGCCGGGGTGGAGTTCCGGACAGGAATGGCTATCGGGAAAGCGCATCCCGTGGATGCGCTTCTGCGCGACGGGTATCAAAGCGTATTCCTGGGAACCGGCGCCTCGATCCCGACCTGTATGCAGGTTCCCGGAGTCGATCTACAGGGAGTTTTCCCCCCGGATGAGTTCCTGGCTCGCTTGAATGTGGAACCCTCCATCCTGCCCGAAAGCTGGCGGGGGCCGTTGACGGTCGGCAATCGCGTCGTGGTGATCGGCGGAGGAGATACGGCTTCGGATTGTCTGCGGACCGCGTTGCGGAAAGGCGCAAGCCAGGTCACCTGCCTCTACCGGCGGACGGAGACGGAAATGCCGGGCGGGAAGAAAGACCGGTACTTGGCGGGAGAGGAGGGCGCGGAATTCCGCTTCCTCACCCAGCCGGTCCGTTTCATCCCCGGGCCCGACGGCCGGGTCAGCGCGGTCGAGTGTTTGAAATGCGAACTGGGAGAGCCCGACGCGGAAGGCCGCCGGCGCCCGATCCCGATCGACGGATCCAATTTCATCGTGGAAGCCGACACCGTCGTATGCGCGCTCGGATACGGCGCCAGCCCGGAGATCGGCCGGACCACTATCGGATTGGTCATCGACAAGAACGGCCTGCTGCAAACCGATCCGAATACCGG
>JBAVFZ010000429.1:0-5504 GCA_049684495.1 Anaerolineales bacterium
ATAAATAATGCACGAGTTGCGCTTCGTGCTCTTTTCCTATCACCGTGATGGATTTTAATTCAACAAGGATGGTATCGTCTATAAATAAATCAGTAAAATATTCCCCCACTTTAATTTCTTTGTAAAAAACTGGAATAGGATGTTGCTGCTTTACGGAAATCCCCCCAAGCATTCCCAATTCGATCACCAGTGCATTCTCATAAACTTTTTCAAGGAATCCAAATCAAAAATGGTTATGAACTCGGAATGCACAACCGATGACCTTCTCGGAAAGCATATTCGCATCCATTTCTCCCCCTTTGTTTACTCAATTTTCTTTTTTCCGAATTATCCTGTCAATCCTGAGAAATCCTGTAAATCCTGTCCAATGGATCTTTGGAGACTACTTTTCCAGCCGCGCCATCATTTCGAAACACGAGCGGCTGGAGTGATAAGGGCAATCCCACGGGCCGATTTTATAATGGCTGAGGTCGGGCGTTCCGTCGCGGAAAAGCTGCTTGTACCATCCGCCGTGCTCGTGGTCGATATAATGCTCCCGGATATACAGCCACTGGCGGTGGGCCGCCTCCGCGAATTCCTCGCGCCCGGTCAGTTGAAAGGCGTTGTAGAAACCCACCATCGCCTCGGTCTGCGCCCACCAGGATTTGTTGGCGTTGACCAGCCCATGCGGACTGCCCTCGTAGACGATGCTGCCGTCCTTCTCCAGCGCCTCGCGGTATACCGCCTCCGCCATGGCAATCACCGACGGGCGGAGACGTCCGGACAACCTGGCATCCCCCTGGACCTCGGCCGCTTCCCATAACAGCCAGCTGCCCTCGATATCGTGGCCGTAGGAGAAAATCTCCGACAAGGAATTCCATGCATCGTCGAAAAACAGGCGGAAGTGGCTGGTCCTGGGATCGATCAGATGGGCCAGGAAGGTTTCGATCAGCGCCCTGTGCTGGGCGCGCAACCGCGGCTCATCCCACGCGCGCAAAAGGTTGGTGTACGCTTCCAATATGTGCAGGTTGGTGTTCATCGATTTCCGGCAATCCAGATCGATCTCACTCAGCCGCATATCTGAGAGGCGTTCCCACTTCCGGCTGCTACCCTCGATGTATCCGCCATGGACCGGTTCATAAGCGTGCTTCACCAGCAGTTCAAACAGCGATTGCGCCAACTTAAGGCTCTGCGGATCCTTGGTCGCCCGGTAATATTCGGAGAGCCCGTACAACCCAAAGGCCTGGGCGTAATGGTGCTTGCGGTCGAACACCGGCTGGCCCTTCAGATTGACGTCGAAATACATCCCGCCGTATTCGGGATCCCAGAAGACGCCGGTCAGGTAATCGAAGGCATGGCGCGCCATTTTCAAATACTCTTCCCCGCCCAGGATCCGGTAGGCGGCGGAGAAGGTCCAGAGAATGCGCCCGCACAGGATCGCCGAACGCGGGACATCGTTCAATATCTCCAGATCGTTTGTCACCGCGCCGTAAAATCCGCCGTTGACCGGATCGATGGAATGCTTGATCCAAAACGGCAGGATATTCCCCGTAAGTTCGTCTTTCAGTTCCTTTTGAAATTCCTTTTTGTCGAACATAAAACTCTCCAGCAAACCGGTATTTTCAATTTCCGGTGGCGCGTCGATAAAGCGATACCCACCGGACGATATTGTAATCGAAACATATATCCGGACGGGATGTCTTGCCTTGAGTGTATGGGAATCAACCATGCAATCCTGTAAAGCCCGTCTAATAATTGCAACTCCCATGCCAATGGCATGAATATTGCACCTTGCTTTATTGGTGCCTAACATCTATACTCAACCCGACTCGGCTGTTTTTCAGCATTTTGAGCCGGAAGGCGCCAAAAGGAAGGTCGAAATGGCCATTATTCAGCGCCCCCAACCCCGCATCCGCCAGGTAACTACGGCCCATCTCACCCAAACGATGAGCCTGCTCGAGCTCTCCCGGGCCGAGCTGAACGAGTGGCTGAACTCATCGCTGGCCTCGAATCCGGCCCTCGAAGTCGTGGAACCGGAATCCTGCCCCTCCTGCCACCGCCTACTCTACCAACCCGGCCCCTGCCTGGTTTGCCATCCGGTCAATGAAGAGCCGATCGTTTTCCTTTCCACCCCGCCTGCCCGCCGCCAATCCGTCGAAGAGATGGACAATCTCCCCGAACCGGCCCAGCCCGAGACGCTGGCCGACCACCTGATGAGCCAGATCGGGCCCGAACTCTCGAACGAGGAAAGGCCGATTGCCGCGTACCTTCTCGCCCGGCTGGATGATAACGGATTGATGCCCGAACCGCCGCTGGAAAGCGCGCGCTTCCTGCACGTCTCGCCGACCGCGGTGGAAAAAGTCCTGCGCATGATCCAGCGCTGCGATCCGCCGGGAGTGGGCGCGCTCAGCACGGTCGAAGCCCTGCTGATCCAGATCGACACCCTCGCCGAAGCCGGAGCGGTTCCCGCCGGCGTGCGCGAGATCGTTGCCGGGCACCTGGAGGAACTTGCCCACGGCGAATTCGCCGCGATCGCCAAAGCGCTGCGCCTCGGCCGCGACGCGGTGGAAGCGGCGGGGCACTTCATTAAAGTAAATCTCACGCCCTACCCGGGACGCACGTTTTTCCGCAACGGGCCCGCCCGCACGGAATCCGACCCGGACCTGTACCGCGAAGCGGAAATGACCTTCCGGGTCCAGCCCAACAATCCGACCGGCCCGCTGGTCGTCGAAGTCTATGCCCCGCTGGCGGGCCGGGTGCGCGTCAATCCCGAATTCCGCCAGATGGTGCGCACGCTGACCGGCGAAGAACGCGAGAAGTGGAATGAAAAAGTGGAAGAGGCGATGCTGATCGACAAGTGCCTGCGGCAAAGCCAGAACACGATGATGCGGCTGGCGGCGGCGCTGGCCGAGGAACAGCGCGCCTTCATCCTCGGCTCCGACCGCGAATCCAAGCCGCTGACCCGCGCCGAGCTTGCCAAGCGGCTGGATGTGCACGAATCCACCGTCTCGCGCGCGGTCAGCAACAAGCGCGCCGCGCTTCCGAGCGGCCGGATCGTCCCGATCGCGCGCTTCTTCGACCGCTCGCTTTCGGTGCGCGACATGGTCCGCACGATCGTCTCCGACGAATCCAAAGCGCTTTCGGATACCGAGATCGTCTCCCTGCTCGAGCAGCA
Organism: Anaerolineales bacterium; assembly: GCA_049684495.1. Taxonomy (GTDB): domain Bacteria; phylum Chloroflexota; class Anaerolineae; order Anaerolineales; family RBG-16-64-43; genus JAFGKK01. The sequence continues at coordinate 3,155 of JBAVFZ010000429.1, forward strand.
GGGGGTGCACATCGCCCGCCGCACGGTCGCGAAGTACCGCGCCATGGAAGGCATCCTGCCCATGTCGCTGCGCCGCACGCAGCACGCGCACGCACGGGCCTGACCTTACTACCTCGCTCCCCCTCTCCTGACATCAGTCAGGAGAGGGGGCTGGGGGGTGAGGAAGGAATTATTCTTGACCGACACTCGCTCCAACCGCAATCCCACGCGCAAAGTCCGCGCCACCCGACCGGTGGCCGCGCGGGATCTGCCCGCGTCATCCGCGGTCCGCGAGGCGGCTGCTCGTAAAACGGGCGCATCCCCGCGCAAACTCGAATCCATCCAGCCGCCGCTGCTGGCGATGCTTAAATCCTCCAATGCATCCTCCGCGCTCTCGCCGCAGTCCGTAACCCTCGCGGAAATCCATCACGAATTGCTGTTCGCCATCGCCTACCCGCGCGGCAGTGTCACCGACGTCAATCCGCTTGCCTTGCGCAAACTCGGCATCGAACGCGAACGGGTGATCGGCCGGGCTCTCGCGGATCTGCTCGGCGTGCCGGAGATCATGACCTACCTCAAGGATCTCCCCGTCGGAAGGCCCGTGCGCTGGTCCCAGCGGCTGAAGCTCGGAGGGGACGGCGAAACCGTGGTCTGGGATATCCGCGCAGCGCGTTCCGTCTCCCCGGAAGGCGAAGCGCTCGTGACGATGCGCCCGCTCGAGGACCGGCGGCCGCCCGCCGCCAGCGCCGCCCTCCCGCAGTTCGAGAATCTTCCGGCCTCGGTCATGGAGGCCGCCGACCTCGGCTCCGCCGAACCGCTGCTGGATTGGGTCATGGCGGCCACGCAATCCTCATGCTCCGGATTGTTCTACGCCCACCGCGAGAGCGGCCACCTGGCCCGCGGTTTCGAGCGCAACCTGCCCCCGGAAATGCCGCATGAACTGCCGCCGCTGCCCGCCGCCGAGCGCGACGCCACGATCGTCTGGAAGCGCGATTCGAAAATCGATGCTGAATTTTTTTCCTGGGCGAAGGATTGCGCGCTGCAGTCGGCTCTGCTTTTCCCGCTTCCGGATTCCCCGGTGCGGGGCGTCCTGCTGCTCGGGTGGAAGGACGGCGAACCCCCGGCCGGCATCGACGGAACCCTCACCGCGTTCTCCGCATCCCACGGCGCGCTGCTGCGCGGCTGGCAATCCCGCCAGCAGGTTTTCGAAATGCAGCGCAAGGGCCGGCGCGCCGAAACGGCGATGCAGGTAATGATGGACGAACTGCCGCAGGCGCTGGTGATCGTTCGCACACAGGACGGGCGCGTCGCGGAAACCAGCCAGTCCTGCGAACGGATGCTCGGATACTCGGCCGCGGCGCTGGCCGCGATGCGGCTTGAGGATTGGCTCACCGCGCCGGAAGCCGTGGTGACGGTGCGGGCGGCGTGCGAAAGCGGGCGGATCAACGAAAGCGGCGAGCTCACGCTCTACCGCCGCGACGGCGAAGGATTCCCGGCCCTGCTGCGCGCGATCCCGCTGCGCGCGGGACCCTCGGCCGAATTCCACGAGGTGCTGGTGACGATCACCGACCTCACCTCCAGCCGCGACGCCCGGCTCGAGGCGCGCCAATTGCAGCGCCAGGCCGTGCTGGGCTGGATGGCGGCGTCGTTCGCGCACGAGATCCGCAATCCGCTGAACAACCTTTCGCTGCAGCTGGAGGAGTTGCGCACGCTGTATGCGCTTCCCGCGGACGCATCGAACCTGGTCGTCGAATCCAAGGCCGAGTGCGATCGGCTGACGGAGATCTCCCGCCGGATGCTCGATTTCGCCCGCGGGCAGGATTTCCGCCCCGCCCCGACCGACATGGCCGCGCTCGTCAAACGGGTGCTCGCGCGCATGCAGCCGGCGCTCGACCGGACCGGGGTGAAATCGATGTTCTCCTCGCCGGACGATCTGCCGCAGGCGATGGCCGATCCGCTCTCGATCGAGCAGGTGATCCTCAACCTGATCGACAACGCCGCCAAGGCGATGCCGGAAGGCGGCCACTTGGGGGTCAGCCTCCAGCTTTCCGCGCTCGAGAGCGGCGCGCCGGCGGTCGAGATCCGGGTGGCGGACACCGGCCAGGGGCTTCCGCCGCAGGTGCGGGACAAATTATTCCAGCCGTATGTCACCACCCGCGCCGACGGGCACGGGCTGGGGCTGGCGCTCTCGCGGCATATTCTGGATGCGCACCGCGGCGCCCTGCGCGCCGATTCTTACCCGGGAAGCGGGACCGTCTTCCGCGTGTTCCTTCCCGTGGCGACCTAACCCTTCCCCACCACCCCCTGCCCCCTCCTCCCCCTCCCAACTTGGGAGGGGGAGGAGGGGGAACAGAAGGGGGAGGAGAGGAAG
>JBAVFZ010000430.1:0-8612 GCA_049684495.1 Anaerolineales bacterium
GTATTGTCCCACAGGCCCGCGCCTTTCATATACTCGACGAACTCGCCGACGTACGCGTCGAAATCCAGGATCGCGTCATCGAAGAAATCGCGCATCCACTCCCGGTCCTGGATTTCCGCCGACGAGAATACGCGGGTGCGGGGGTAGAACATCGGCCCGTGGGTGTCCATGAGGTGGACATGCACGAACATCGGGCTTTCGGCGTCCCGCAGGACGCGCGTCAACCGCCCGATGCGCGCCTGGTCGGTCATTTTCGAGATCCGGTTCGGATCGACCGCCTGGATCACCTCGCGGTACGGATCGGGCATCTGCCGGATGAAAAAAATGTGAAGCAGCCGGTCGAAGATCCGCTGCGACAGCTGCGGCAGGAAATACCCGGCGTCTTCCCAATGGAACTTCCGGGCGAGGGGGAAAATCCCCTCCGGATCGAGCGAGCGGCCGTTCACCTCGTCGAAACCTTCCTGCAGGTTCACGTCGTAGGCGTCGATGTAATACGGGAAGGCGATTTGGACCGTGGTGTAGCCGGCGCGCTGCAGGATGCCCGGCAGGTGCTCGTAGGCATCCGGACCCTGGAGAATATTGGGCGAATAGAGCAGCCGGGTTGCGGCGGGATACTTGCCGGTCAGGAGCGAGAACTCCGAGCCGGTGGTGTGGGCGGCGTTGGTGAAGTCGTTCTCCGCCAGCAATCCGGTTTCCGCCAGCTTGCGAAGGTTGGGTGTGGTGTCCCGGGGATATCCATAGACGGACATCCATTTGGAATCCAGCCCTTCGCCGGCGAGGAGGACGATGTTCGGCAGGCGCTCGGCGGCTGCGGCCGATTCGCCGGCGACGGCGGTGGACGTGAAGATACGGACCAATCCGATGACGATGGACAGCGCGGCCAGCGTCAACCCCGCCCCTGTCCCGATCGACGCCGCCGACGGCCGGGGCAGGCGTGCGCGGCGACCGGCGGTTCGCGGTTCGGCCCGGACGGGCGCCGGCTGATTGGCGTTGATCAGCACTTGCCGGTACCAGAGAATCAGGAGGACCACCGCGAGGACCGCGTATCCGGCCCGCAGCGCGCCCTGGCTGGTCACGATCCCGAAGCGGAAAACCGTATAGCTGAAATTATCGATCAGCAGCAGGCTCATCCCGGCCGCCAGCAGCGCCGGGATCAATGCCGCGAGGAGCTGGAATACCTGTCCGCGCCCGGTCGGCCCGGGGAGAAGCCCGAGGATCCGCAGCAGAGCGGCGGGCGCCAGCGCGAGCGCGGACAGGATCAGGCCGGTCAAAAGGAACAGTTCCAGTTTTTTTCCGGCCGACAGCGCGTCCATGAAGGAGGGTTTGGTCGCATAGAACAGCCACTCCATGAAGGCGTAGGCGTAGGCGGCGAGGAGGGTTTGGACGAAGAGCGATCGCCAGGATAAACGGCGGCCGGCGCTATCGGGCGCGGGCGCGGCTTGCGCCGGTGAGGCGATAGGCGCAGGCTCGGGTTTGGACGCGATTGGATCAACCTTCGGTTTGGACGCGCGGATTTTTCGGGTTTTCTTTTTCATATGAAGACTAATGATAATTCACGCCTTTCGAGGAATGTGGTTTTCTCAGCGAAATCCCAGCAATGGTCATGCCGGAGCCTGCCCACGCGGGATAAATGATCGTCATGCCCGAGCGTTCTTATCGGGCATCCAGGGTTTCTATATTTCAGGGCCTCATGGATCCCCGCTTGGAGCGCGCGGGGATGACGATCTCGCGCCCTGCCCGGCCCTCCCTCCTGCGGCCGGCATACAGCGCGCCCTGTTTATTTAATTTCCGACGTGCAATACGGGCAGCGGGTGGCTTTGACCGGAATGCTGGAAATGCAGAACGGGCAATCCTTGGTCGTCGGCGCCGGCTTTTCCGTTGGCCTCAGCCGCTGAAGGCGGTTGGCCAGCCGGATGATCAGGAAAATGGCCGCCGCGACAATCACGAAGTTGATGATGGTGTTGATGAATACGCCGTAATTGAGCGTCGGCGCGCCCGCCGCCTGGGCTTCGGCCAGCGAGGCGTACGGGGTCCCCGACATGTTAATGAACAGGTTGTTGAAATCGACCTTCCCGAGGATCAGCCCAAGCGGCGGCATCAGGATGTCGGTGACCAGCGAGCTGATGACCTTTCCGAATGCGCCGCCGATGATCACCGCCACGGCCAGGTCGAGCACGTTCCCGCGCATGATGAAATCTTTGAATTCTTTAAGCATCTTCGTCTCCTCTGAATCGTTGCGTCAGGATGGACGCCAGGAAGGCAGGCTTCCTTGAGTATAGCGTTTTCTCACCGCCCGGTTCCAAACCATCACCCCGCCGCTTCCGATCACTTCCATTTTTCCATCTTGAACGAACAGCGCGGTGTTTGCCTCGATCCCCACGGTGGTCAGCCCGCGGCCGGCCAGGAGATGCAGCATCATGGAAGCCCATTGCGGGAATTCGTCGAAGTGCGGGATCACCATCGCGCCCGGGAGCAGCCCGAACCCGGATAGGCGGCGCCATGGCGGAATGCCGAAAAGGACTTCGCCCATCACCATCGCGCCCGCGCTGCATCCGGCGAGGAGTCCGCCCTTCTCCCGCACCGAGAAGATCGCCTGCCAGACCAGGCTTCCGCGGAGCGTCCGATAAAGATAATCCGGGTGGCCGCCGGAAAGGTAGACAAAATTTGCCTCGGCAACCGCGGCCGCGAATGCGGGATCGTTCGCGCCGGCGACATCAATGACCGGTAGCGACCGGACGGATACTCCCAAGCGGGTGAAATGCTCCACCGCCAGCCGCGCCCAGTACCCGGTCCGCCCGGGTCCTTCGGTGCCCGCCGCGGTCGGCAGGCAGACGACCCGCGCCGGGGAGGGCAGACGCTGGAGGAGCAGCCGGTCGACCGCTTCCATGGGAGGCAGGTATTCGCCGCTTCCGACTAATGCCAACATGCGGAAATCGTACCACGTTCGGGGATGAATATTCTGAGCGAAGTATTTCAAACTCCGGATTATTTTCTCAGCCCCAATCGGAATTATTAATACTGTAATCGGGCCTCGGCGTGGCAATGGCGAGAAAAACCACTCCGGCAAAGTAAGAGGCCAGATTGGCTTTGAGGGAGAGGATCAGCGCCCGGCGCAACCGCAATCCAAAAACATATTTGTAAAACAACGCTTCGACCACCACCACCAGAAATTCCAGCACAAGGAGCTCAATAATAAAATTCTGCTGGTAACGGACCGATTCGAAATATATATATGTCCACAGGCAGGTCAGCGTAAAGAAATTGATTGCCGCAACGGCGAGGGCGGTTTTTACAAAGCCGGATTTTTGATTTCCCAGATCATCCAGGCCTCGTGCCCAAACCACTAAAAACTTAACCACAAAGGTCAACAGAAAAATGATCGGATGGTTATCCAGGAAATATCCAATCAGCCATTTCTCCGGGCCCGGAGAAGGATTGGCCTTTACGATCTGCGTTGGAAGTAGTAAGGCCAACAGGGTAATCAGGAGGGCGGGTTTGCTTTTCAGGATGACGTCCCTCATTCGCATTAGAACGTTCCTTCCACTTTTTTTATCCATGGCGCTCCCCTGAATAATCAGCTTTATTCGCGATCCCGGCGGCGCAGCAACACGGCCGGGATCAGCCCCGCCGCGGCCGCCGCGAAGGCGATCCATGCCATCTCGGCCGTCACCCGCGTCACCGTCTGCAGCAGGGCCGCGGCGATCCGCGCTCCCTCGGTCAGGGCGACACCCCGCAGGAGACCGGCGCTGATCTCCGCCGTCCGCCGCAGGCCGTAGGTCGTCAGCAGGCTGACACTCAGACTCATCCCGATTAGGCGCAGGATGATGACGGCCGCGGCCGCGATCCCGCGCTCGGATTCACCCGCGCCGTTGATGACCGCCGTGCCGATCGGCGCGATCGTCAACCCCAGCCCGATCCCCGCCAGGGCCAGGCCCGCGACCATCAGCAATAATCCCGGCCCTTCCGGCGCCGCGCCGGAGGTGAAGAACGCCACGGCCTGCACGGCCATCCCGGATTGCCACTGCGTCATCAAACCGAATCCGGACAATGCGATCGCGAGCCCGATCAATGTCGTTAGCCGGTATCCGATCCTTCCGGTCAGCCAGCCGCCGGGCAGCGCGGCCAGCGCAAGCGGGATAGTGAACGCCCCCAGCAGGTATCCGCTGACCAGCGCGCCCTGGCCGATGTCCTGCGCGCCGGCGAGGTTAATGAAGAGCGGCACACTGACCAGCCCGGCCATCAGGCAGAAGCCGATGATCAGGTTGAGCACGCTCGAGGCGGATATGTTCCGCTGCCGGTAAAGGCGGAGGTTCAAAAGCGGATGGGGCGCGCGCAATTCGTGGAGGACGAAGGCGCCGAACGCGAGCAGGGCCAGCGCCAACGGCACCGGAGAGATGCCCGCGCCGGAATCCGCTCCGGCCGCGCCCGCATTGCCCGCGGCCAGCCCGAGGTTCAACTCGGTGAGCGCCAGCGTGATCCACACCACCCCGATCCAATCCATCGGAACCGCGCTGCGGGATTCGGAGAGTCCGCGGAAAGCCCAAACGGTCAGCCCGAACATCAGGACGATCAGCGGCAGGTTGATCCAGAAGAGGACCGGCCAGGCGAAGAACTGGACCATGATCCCGCCGTAGAGGTGCCCCAGCACCCAGCCGGCGGTGTCGACCGCGCCGATCAGCCCGAGCGGGAGCGCGCGCCGTTCGGGCGGATACAGATCGGCCGCCAGCGCCATGCTGACCGGGACCATCGCCCCGGCGCCGAAGGCCTGCACCACGCGCCCGAAGATCAATGCATACAGCGCCATCAGGCTGTGATCGGGGCGTCCGCCGGCGGTGACGCGCGCGATCCGGTAGGCGATCTCCGCGGGCCAGCCGGGCGAGGCCGCCACCCACCACGAACCGAGAAAAAAGATGGCCAGGCAGAGCAGATAGACTCGCCGCCGGCCCCACAGGTCCGAGATGCGGCCCATGAAGGTCATGCTGACCGCGTAGGCCAGCAGGTACCCGGTCACCGCCCAGGCCGCTTCGTCCAATCCGGTCTGCAGCGGAACATCCAGATCCGCCACCACCGCCGGGAGCACGGCGGAGACGATCGTCAGGTCGAGCGCCCCCAGAAAAACCGGGAGGCATACGCCGGCGAGGATCAGTCCGGGACGTTTCATGCGTTGGAAAACCTTTTCCACGAAGAACACGAAGGGAAATCCGAAGAAACACGAAGTATTTTATTTATTAAATCCAAGAAGTCTTCGTGTCCTTCAGGTTTTTCTTCGTGTCCCTTCGTGGATCGAAAATCCTCCCCCGTTTACTGCTCTTGCCCTCTGGTAAACGGGGGAGGGAAGGGAGGGGGTTCGTGCCCTTCGTGGATTCACGGCAACGCGATCTCGATCTCCGCGTTGATGTCGTACAGGTCGATCATCCAGCCGCTGCCGTCCGGTTCGGCGATGTGCAGGCGGACGGGGATGAAGGTGGACCGGTCCACCCAGACGTCCACCGGATACAGGGTCCCGCTTTGCAGCGCGCCGGCCGTCAGGGGCGCCAGCGCCGCGCCGTCGGATTTGCCGGCGATGTGGATCGTATCCACGCCTTCGATGGCCTCGTTGCCGATCCGGCTTGGATTTTGAATGCCAGTCTTGAGAACGGCGGGCATGCCGTTGGCCTGGAACAAAGCCGGCCCATTGAGGCCGATATCCGCAGGCGCGGGTTCAAACCGGAGGGTGATCGGATTGGAAATGAAAACCCCTTCCGGCAGCCAGTAGATTTCCATCTCCAGGACGTTGCCGAAAAACGCCACCTTGACCTTGGCATGCACGCGGTCCGGCGCCAGGTATTCCCCGGAAGCTTCGCTGAACGCCATCCCCGTCGTCGGATCGAATTCGACCGGGTCGCCCTCGCGGAGCAGGCGGAAGCGCGCGCTTTTCATGCCCATTATCGCATCGCCGGCCTTGATGAGGATTTGCGCCGGGGAGGGTGTGGGGGTGAGCGTTATCGTCGGGGTCGGCGTGGCGGAGGACGACGTGCCCGTTCCCGGCGTTGCCTGGGAACATGCGATGCCGAGGAGGATCAGGAAACCGAAGATGAGGATTTTCTTCATCGGGTTGTCTCCTTGCAGATGGGCGTATCCAAGGAGGATTTTATCAGCGAATGGCGATTGGGTTTTCCCCGCAACAGGGGAAGATGCGCCGCGGGCGGGTTGCGTATTCCGGCCCGCGCTTTAAGGATCCCGCGGAAACGGACCATGACCGGAGCGGTCTATTGAAAACCCTCTTTACTTTCGCTTCGCCGGATGGATATCGGGATCGGTGGTTTCGGATAACCGCTGGATCGTCCGCAAGGAGGAATGACGGTCACCGATGCATGAGCTCGGGCGGGTGCTCCCAATCGATGGGTCCGTGCTCGAAGCGGTACTTCAATCGCGGAAGGACGATCCGCTTCCATGCCTGTTCGAAATATTCGTATGCGGAGTCCCATCCGGCGCCTTCGCCCCAGCCGTCGTGAACGAGCGTAACTTTGGTGCGGTTCGAATCCAAGGCTTCCAGGCGGACGGTCACGTGCGTGCGCTGTTCCCGGATCTCCGGGAGTTCCGGTGGCGCGTTCCAAGTAAAGGAAAGCATCACCGGCGGCTGAACGGCCAGTAGGATCACCCCTTCGCTTCCCTGCTTCCCGGGAGCGGCATTCGGGTCGAACAGCATCTCGTATTTCCCGCCGGGGCGCAGGTCGATGGCGCAGCGCGGCGCAAAAAAGGATACCGCGCCCTCCATCGTGGTCCAGGCCCGCCAGACCTGTTCGATTGGAGCGTCCACGATCGTTTCGCCCTCGACGGCGCGATCCATTTTGTGTGGTGTCATCGTCCAGCCTTTCTGCGTAGGGGGATTCCCGCGGCCCCCGCCGGACGGAATCCCTTCGCGGCTATCCGCGGTATTAGATCCGGCGCCCTTGGAACATGCCGCACCAATCCTCGTCGGAATCCTCGTTGACCACAAGGCAAATATCGATCGAATAGGGATTTTCCAAATAGATCCAGATGTTCCGGAAGGCCGGATCGGCCAACGCTTCCGGAAACAGCCGGGTGAAATCCTCAAACCGGGCATCCGCGCCGAGGTCGATTTGAACGAGCGGGGTGGAGGCGCCGTCGAACGAGACCAATTCGAATTTCGGCCGCCGTATTTTTGAATAGTCGACGGGTTTCCGGCGGGCTATCTCCTGCGGATCTCCGGGAAGAATAAAATCCCACGGTTCACCGCTCGGGTAAGTGTGATACAAGCATGCCCCGGCGAATTGCTTCCGCAGGTCGTCGATCCGGGGATGCACGCCCGGCCCGAACCAGGGCAGGTTAAAACCGATATGGTCGGCGCGGATGATTTTCCAGCCGGCCGCCCCGATCCGCATGGAAACGGCGCCGATCGAAAGGGGCTGGTAAGGAAGCGGATTGCGTTTTTCCGCGCCGGTGATGTTCTCGATCCGCGTGATTGCATCGGCGCCGCCGAGGCGAAAGGCCGCCAAGGGGCCGGCGCCGGGGGATTGGAATTCGATCGACAGGCGGGGCAAATAACCGGGATCCGAAATGGAGAGTTCGAGGCCGCTCGCGCCGGTCCGGCCGAGATTCGCCAGCAAGCCCAGCCAGCGGTCATGGAATTCCGGATGCGTTCCCGGGAATTGCAGGGTTATCCGTTCCAGCAGCGGAGGATTCATTTCCCTCCCGGAGCGGAATTATTTTTTCCGGCGGACGCGCTTGCGGGATTCAACCCACTTCCCGCATCATGCGTTCGATGGATTCCACCTTCGCGCGGATTTCGGCAAGGTCGGCTTGCATCGCCTTCTGGAGTTCGCGCGTTTCCTGCGAGAGCGCCTGGTACTGCCCGGCGTACTTCTCGCTGATCGTCTTCAGGGCGACATCGTGAGGGTGGTTCAGGACTCCGGATATTAGCCCTGCCCCCGCGACAATCACCACCATAATAATGAGCGCCTCAGGCCAATCGATAGTCATCGTTTTTCCTTTCTGTATGGTTCGTTTTCGAGAGTTAATGTTTTCACGGCCTCGGAAATGCGCTTGGGCGTGAGTTGCTCCTGAAATTCCGCCACCTTGAAATAGCGGAGGGCTTTCCCGTCGGCGGATACTTCGTGCCGCCCGTCGATCAACCCCGCGCTTTCCAGCCGCTGAAGGTGCATGTGCAGGAGCGGCCGGCTCATCTTCAGTTCGCGTGCCAGTTCGCTGACGTACATCTGCCGCTCACTGAGGGTGGCGAGGATCCGCAGGCGCTGGGGGTTGGCCAATGCGCTCAGCATGTGGAGGAACTGGTCTCCGGCCGATGGCTTAGTCAAGCATCTCCTTCACGTGTAAAAAAAATATTACACGTGATATGCATTCTTGTCAAGTGGGAGGAAAAAACGGATGGGGCGGATTCCGGATTAACAAGGGGGACCCTAAGGGTTCCTAGAGCCACCCTTAGGGTCCGGAAAACCACCCTTAGGGTGCAAAAAACCACCCTTAGAGCCTGTTGCATGAGTTAAGCAAATTTCGGGAATCACCGTAAAACCAGCGAGTCCTTTTGGTCGAATTGGTGTTTTACATAGCAGCCCTCATTATATTCCGTCAACAGAGAGCCGATGACCTAC
>JBAVFZ010000431.1:0-3077 GCA_049684495.1 Anaerolineales bacterium
GTTCCTCGAGTAATACCCGGCTTTCCGAATGGGCGTCTTCCTTTTGGGAATATTGGTTGTCATACAGGGTGATGAAGAGGCCGATGATGATGAACGCCGATGCCCGACCAATCCCCGAGAGCAGGCCGAACTCGATGGACTGTGTGATCACCGTCGATCCCACGAACAGACCGGCCAACACCAACGCCCCCCTGCGCGAACACCGGTACGCCGCCTGGATGCCCAATACGGTGTACAACAGCGCCCAGGTATCCTGGTAGCTCTGGAATAATCCCAGCAACTGGGCGAGAAGGAATTGCAGGGTGAAATAAACACGCGGATACCACGGGAAACGGCAGGATAGCCGGGATTCGGAGGCAAATAGAAAAGTAAAGAGGCCCAAAAAGGCGAGCGCCAGGGCGATGCTTGAGGCTTCGTTCAACTCGGCGACGCGGCGCAGCGCGACGGTGAATATTACAAGGCAGCACAACAGCTGCACGGCACGGTGCTCGCGGGTGGTGAAGTGCTCGGGAGGGGCGGCGGGGCTCATGCGGCCTTCTCCTGCACCCGGATGCGTGTTCCCCGGCCGGGTTGCGAGTCGATTTTTAGATCCCAATCCATCTCTCGTGCCCGCCCTTCCATCCCCGTTAATCCGAAGCGATGCGACCTATCCTGTGCGTTCAGATCGAATCCGACGCCGGTATCCTCCACCTCCAGGCAGACCGGAAGGGCGGCAAGATTCAGCCGTACAAACACCCGGCACTCGCCGGCATGGCGGGAAACATTGTTGAGCGCTTCCTGCGTGATGCGGAACAGGTTTACCGCAACCAGCCCGGGCAGGGCTTTCCTCCCCGAAACCTCCAGGGAGATCTCCAGCCGGTCCCGTGCCCGGCGTTCTTCGACTAATTGCCGGAGGGCGGGGACCAGTTCATCCGCGGCCGGCGCACGCGCAGGATATGCGCCGACGAGCGTTTGCACCTCCCCCGCGGCGCTGCGGGCAAGTTCCTGCAGCCGATTCAAGGATGCGCCTTTTTCGGCCGAAAGCTGCGCGGCCTGTACGGCGAGGTTCATGCTGAACAGGGTTTGGGTAAGCGAATCGTGCAGTTCGCGCACCAGGCGGTGGCGCTCCTGCTCCGCGGCCAGCTGTTCCTGCTGCGCGGCAGAATCCTTCAACCGGCGATAGGCGCCCTGGAGCTCATCGAACATCCTTTGGTTCTCCAGCCGCGATGAATCGGTGCGCCGGATAAGGCTGGCATAGCTGCCGATCAGCAGGTTCATACCGGTGCCCAGCAGGATCATGAGGATCCCCGGCCCTAATTCCATGCCGAAGAAGAAGGTGCCGGCCATCGCCAGGCTGAAGACGCCGATCCAGATGAATCCGATCCGCTCGTGGAAATACTGCACCACCTGAAAGCTGAGCGGGAAGAAGAGCATGGTGAGGATGTCCATCGTCGGCGCGAGGTAGAGCATGACGATGACCAGCCCGGATTGCGCGAGTGCATACAGCCGCGGGTACCCTTGCACGCGATGCGAGATGACCGGTTCGGTCACAAGGAGTAATCCGAACACGGACAGAAGAATCCAGACCGGAAGCGGGACCGGGAAGCTGTCCTCGCTCCAGCCGGCGGTCCGGGCGAGTACTGCCAGGTAGATCAGGTAGGGCGCGTAATTGCGCATGGGGGAATGCCGGTCAGTCTTCCGAGCCGATTCCGTGCTTCAGCGCCCAGATGGCGGCCCGGGTGCGGTCCTGTAAGCCGAGCTTATCCAGCAGATTGCTCACGTGCGTTTTAACCGTCGCCTCGCTGACCACCATCTTTTCGGCGATCTCGCGGTTGTTCAGCCCGCGGGCGATCAAACCCAGGACCTCGCGTTCGCGCTCCGTCAACCCCCGCAAATCTTCCGGGAGCGAAATCGCCGGTGCTTGCATCGCCGAGGCATTCCCGGCGACCGCGGACACCAAGCGCTTGGCGACATCCGGGTGAAGGGGGGTTTTTCCCTGATGCATCCCGCGCACCGCCTGGATCAACTCGCCCGGTTGTATGTCTTTTAAAAGATACCCCTGTGCTCCGGCGCGGATGGCTGGGAAGATTTTATCGTCTCCGCCGAAGCTGGTCAGGATGATGACCCGCGAGAAGGGGCTGCAGGCGAGGATCTTGCCGATGGCTTCGACACCGTCCATCCCCGGCATCACCAAGTCGAGCAGGATGACATCCGGTTGATACCGGGCGGCTAAATCCACGGCTTCACCGCCGTTGCATCCCTCGCCGACAACCTCCAAATCGTCCTGCAATTCGATAAAAGTACGCAATCCCTGGCGCACCACGGCGTGATCATCTACCAAGAGGATGCGGATTTTCTCGGTTTTGGGGGGATCGGGCAGGGGTGTCGGATCGACGCTTTTCATGCTCAACTCCGTTAACGGGTGTATCCTACGCTGGCAGCGCGATATTGTCTATTATAAATCGCCTCGAATGGGGGGAAAATCGCCTCTGCCTGACGGTTAGAGTGGTGTGAACGTTGCCCGATATTCCTCCGATCCCTGCTTTTTCCCGGCCTGTTGTTGAAATTCCTGTGAGAGTATACCGGAGGCGATAAACGTCCGCACCCTTCCTCCACCGCCGCCGTTGTGGGAAGACGCGCCAGGATATCTCCCGGCATCTTCCGATAATCGAAAATGTTGTAGTCGAATTTAAACGCCGCCCACCGCCCGATCGGCATAAAAAGGACGCGCCCGCTTGAATCCGTGAGATGGACGCCCCAGGAATAGAAAATGAACGGATAGTAATATCGGATCGAACCCCGGACGATCTCGCAAAGCCGGAGGGTTTTTATCCAGCCGTGCAGCCCGAAGGTAAAGGTTTCGGATGTCAGAACCGCATCAAGACGCGCGGCGCCCACAACGATGAGGAAGACGCTCAGCGGAATGATCGAAAGGGAGACGGCGCAGATCCCGCACATTCCTTCCGAAATGAAGTCCAAAAACCCGGCCTTGACGGATGCGGTTCCCCATGCTAACATCCCGCCCACGATGAAATCGACCCGGGCCTACTTCTTTTACGCGTATTTTTACGGCGCCCCTAAGGCAGCCGTCGCTTCGC
>JBAVFZ010000432.1:0-21678 GCA_049684495.1 Anaerolineales bacterium
GTGCATGGGCGCCGCGTACTTGTGGGGCGGCGCGATCCGGCCCCGGGCGCGTTGGATCGTGTTCGCCGCGCCGGCCGCCGCCCTGCTGGCGCTGGTGGTGATCGGCCGGAACGCCTTCCGGTTGCATGGATACCTGATCGAGCAATACAGCTGGAACACCGAAAACGTCGAACAAGTCAACGTCGCCATGGGGAAATGGATCGGCCAAAACCTGCCGGCCAACGCGGTCATCGGAGTTACGGACGCCGGCGCGATGCGGTTCTGGAGCAGGCCGGATCAGAAAATCATCGACTTCCTGGGATTGAATTGCGTGGCGTGCATCGGGCGTCCGATGCTTGAGTTGATCGCCGAAATGAAGCCGGAGTCTATTGTGGTATTCCGTCCCGCGCTGATGGATGCCTTCTCCTACGAGGAGTTGCACTCGATTCGGGCCGGGTACAATACCATTCTTGGCGGCAATGAATTGGTGGCCGTAAAACTCGGGCCGTAGCCGCTTTCATATAGACGGTTAAGGGGGATTTATGCTTCACATCAAACAGATCCGGCTGCTCGTCATTCGTTCCGCCTTGTTGTTCCCGGCGGTGGCCGCGCTCGGTTGGGGAGCGGCGCACCGGGAAAGCATATCCGCCGAACCCCCGCCCGCGCCGACCGCGACCGTCCCGCCCGGACCGGTCTCCGTTTATTTCAGCCGGCCCCAGGCATTCGACGGCGAGTACGCCGGCGGGCCGGATGAAGCGCTCGCGCGGGGGATCGACGGAGCCGCCCGGAGCATCGATATCGCCTCATACGATTTCGACCTGCTCTCGGTGGCGCGGGCGCTCCTGCGGGCAAAAGGCCGCGGGGTGGCCGTCCGGATCGTCGTCGATACCGATAATTGGAAAAACGAAGCGCTGGATTTCCTGCGCGGCGAGGGGATCCCGGTCGTGGGCGACGGCCGTGAAGGATTGATGCACGATAAATTCGTGGTGATCGACGGCGCGGAAGTGTGGGCCGGTTCGATGAACCTGACGGTCAACGACGCCTATCGCAACGATAACAACCTGCTGCGGATCCGGTCCGCCGAACTGGCGGAGATCTTCACCGCGGAATTCGAGGAGATGTTCCTCGCCAGGCGGTTCGGCCCCTCATCCCCGTCCGGAAAGCCGGCCGCGGGGGTGGAGACCGAAGCCGGGACGATCGAAGCGCTCTTTGCGCCTGAGGATTCGGTCGCCGCGCGCGTGATCCGGGAGATCCGCGCCGCCCGGACGTCGATCCGTTTCCTGGCGTTTTCCTTCACCTCCGGTCCGATCGCCGCGGCGATGCTCGACCGCGTGCCCGACGGGCTTGCGCTGTTCGGAGTCCTGGAAGGAACGCAGGTTCGCTCCAACACCGGAGCGCAATTCGGCGCATTGGCGGCGGGGGGCGCGACGGTGTTCCTGGATGCCAACCCGCGCAACATGCATCATAAAGTGATCATCCTCGACGGCAGAATCGTCATTACCGGATCCTATAACTTCACCCAGAGCGCGGAAAATAAAAATGACGAAGACCTGCTGATCTTTCACAACCTGGAGCTGGCCGGAGCATTCGAAGCGGAATTCCGGCGGGTTTTCGACCGGGCGGCCGGCGCCGTGAACCCGTAGGCGGGTAAACCCGCGATTTTGGATAAATCCCTCGGATTACCTGGATGGGTCCGGTTGGCTTTAAATTCACGTGGGATATAATTTCCGGCATGAATACATCAATGGAAACCTCCTCCGTGGCGGCGGATTCTTCCGGCCGCTCCGCGGTATTTTCCAAAACGATCATCCGCGTCTCGGCCGTCCTACTGGCGGCCTTTCTGAGTGTCGCCATCCTCACCGCCGTCAGCGCCTCCGTGTACGATTCCACCAACAGCGGCAGGATTTTTCCCGGCGTTTCGGTATACGGGTTGGATCTCTCGGGCCTCTCGGCCGCCGAAGCCGCCTACCGGTTGAACGACGGTTTTTACTACCCGCGCGACGGGCGGATCAAGTTCACCTTTGAGGATAAATCCTGGGTCGCGACTCCGGCGGACCTGGGGCTGGGGTTGGATCTTCTGGCCACCATCGACGACGCTTATTCCGTCGGACGGACAGAAGATTCGCTCGGGAATCTGGAGAAGCAGATGATGGCCAGGTTCAACGGCGTGGCGGTGGCGCCGGTCCTGCAATTCGATTTCGGGCGGGCGATGGCGTATCTGCAGCGGATCGGGGCCGAGGTGGAACGGCCGGCAGTGGAGGCCAAGCTTGAACTTAACGGCCTCGAGGTAACGGCGATTCCGGGCCAGATGGGGAAACAGCTGGACATGTCGACCATGCTGCAGCTGGTCGCCGCGCCGATCGGGAATTTGGCCGACGCCGAGATCCCGCTGCAATTGACGGAATATCCGCCGGACGTGCTGGATGCATCGTCGCAAGCCGACGCAGCCAGAACACTGCTTTCGCAGGATTTCATCCTTTCGATCGGAGAACCGGTGGCCGGCGATCCGGGCTCGTGGGTCCTCACTCCGGCGATGATCGCGGACATGCTTGCGTTCCGCAAAGTAACCGATTCCTCCGGCCCCCATTACATTCTGGCGCTGGATGAGGGCAAACTGACCGCGCTGCTCCAGCCCCTGACCCCGTCCCTTTCCCGCCGGGTGGCCAACGCGCGCTACCAGTTCGACGACGCCACCAGTTCCCTCGTTTTGTATTATCCCTCCAGCCGCGGGCGCGAGCTGAATGTGGCGAAATCCATTGAATCGATCCAGGCCGCCGTGACTCAGGGCGCCCATGGCGCGGCCCTCGGGTTCGATTTTGTCGAACCGGAAATCGGCGACAATAAAACCGCCGCCGATCTGGGGATCACCGGCCTGCTGCCGAACGGCAACCAATGGACCTCGTTCGCGGGTTCCGCGGACGCCCGCATTCACAACATCACCCTGGCTTCCGAACAATTCAACGGTGTGCTGATCAAACCGGGCGAAACCTTCTCGATGGGCGCTCAGCTCGGGGATGTCAGCCTGGATACCGGATACGCCGAGGCGCTCATCATCCTGGGCAACCGGACGATCAAAGGCGCGGGCGGGGGCGTGTGCCAGGTGAGCACGACCCTCTTCCGGGTGGTCTTCATGACCGGGTTCCCGATCACCGAACGGCATTCGCACGCCTACCGGGTGATGTACTACGAATCCGGCGACGGGCCGGTCCACCTTGGGACCGGATTCGATGCGACGGTATTCTTTCCGGACGTGGATTTTAAGTTCACCAACGACACGGCGAACTGGATCCTGATGGAAACCCAGGTGGAACGCTCCACCGGCAGGCTGTACTGGCGCTTCTACTCCGCGCCGGATGGGCGCACGGTGCAATACTATTCCACCGGCGTCACCAACGTGACGGATCCTCCCGATCCGAAATGGGAGGAAAATACCGCGCTGACGGAAGAGTGGAAGCAGGTGGACTGGGCGGTCCCCGGCGCGGATGTGACCGTCACCCGGACTGTTTCCCGCAACGGCCAGGTGATCTTGCAGGACCGCTTCGCCACCCACTACCTGCCTTGGGGCGCGGTCTGCCAGTACAATCCGGAAAAATTCACACCTTCCGGCGAAAATCCCCCCTGCCCGCCGTAAAAAACCGCGGGGATGAACCGCTGAGGATTACAGGACGATACGGTCCGTCATACCCGCGCCTGCCCTCGCGTAGCGGGGGTGATCTTGGCGGGTACCGCATCGGTCTCTGCTTGGAAAGGAAAGCGAAGATGCAAACCCTCGAGAATCGCTGGGCGCTGGTCACCGGCTCCAGCCGCGGGATCGGGCGTGAAATCGTCCTGGGATTGGCGCGCCGGAAATGCGACGTGATGGTGCACGGCCGGGAGATCGGCCACACGCGGGAAACCTTCCGGCAGGCGGAAGCCTTCGGCGTCCGCGTCGCGGCGGTGGAGGGGGACCTGGGAACACAAGAGGGAATCGAATCCCTGCTGCGCGGCGTGAGCCGGGCGGCCGACCGGATCGACATCCTGTATAACAACGCCGCGGTCCAAAACGTTTGGATGCCCGTGTTTGAGATTCCCTTGGATGCGTGGCGGACCGTATTCCAGGTGAACCTCTTCGCGATGGTCGCGCTGTGCAACGCCTTCATCCCGGGGATGCGCCGGCGGAAATTCGGCCGGGTGATCAACCTGACCTCCGGGATCCAGGATACGCCGTCCCTGGCGCCGTACGGCGTCTCCAAGGCGGCGGTGGACAAGTACACCCGCGATCTGGCGGCGGAACTGCGCGGGACGAACGTGCTGGTGAACCACCTGGATCCGGGGTGGCTGAAAACCGACATGGGCGGACCGAACGCCGAACACGCGGTCACGAGCGTGCTTCCGGGCGCCCTGGTGCCGGCGCTCCTGGAAGACAACGGCCCGAGCGGGCGATTCTTCGCCGCGCAGGATTTTAAATATTTGGATTGAAGCGACTGCCCCGCTTCTCAACCCTTCGAACCAGGAGTGAGGAAGGATCATGAGGATTGTCGACCGTTTTCGCGCGCAAAATAAGCCCAGCTTTGGATTTGAATTTTTTCCCGCAAAAACACCGAAGGCGCAGGAGAGCCTGGATCGCGCGATTGAAAAACTGGCGGACCTCGCGCCGGATTTCGTCACGGTAACCTTCGGCGCCGGCGGCTCCACCCGCGTCGGTTCGCGCCAGCTCGCCGCCCGCCTGAAGCGGGAAAAGGGGCTGGAGGTCATCGCCTATTTTGCCGGTTACGGATTGGGACCGCAGGAAATTTCCGAGGCGCTCGGCGGCTATTCGGAAAACGGCGTGGAGAACGTCTTGGTGGTCCGCGGAGATCCGCCGCGGGACCCGGCTTTCCGCCCGCATCCGGAGAGCATGGTGTATGCATCCGACTTGTTGGAATTCATCCGGCCGCGCTACCCCTTCTGCCTTGGAGCGGCGGGTTATCCGGAAGGCCACCTGCAATCGGAAAGCCCCGAGCGCGATGCGGACTTCCTGAAACGCAAAGTCGACCGGGGCGCGGAATACATACTTTCCAATTATTTTTACGACAACCGGTTCTTCTTCGATTACCTCGAGCGCTGCCGCGCGCGCGGGGTGAGCGTCCCGATTCTTCCGGGGGTGATGCCGATCTTCTCGCTCAAGCTTGCCGAAACCCTGGCGGCCACCTGCGGCGCAAGCATCCCCGAAGCGGTGAGGACGAAAATGGCGGCGATCCCGGAAGCGGATAAAAAGGCGGCCGCCGATTTTGGAATCGATCTGGCCGAACGCCAATGCCGGGAGCTGCTGGCGGCGGGAGTCCCGGGGATCCTGTTCTACACCATGGACCGCTGGGAGTCGATTTCCGAGATCGTCAACCGGCTGCGCGCCGGCGGGTTGATCTAGCACTCGCCCGAAGCCGTGAAGCCGTGAAACCGGGCTTCGTCCGGGAAGAGTTTTTTCCTCTCTGGAAGAAGCGGGTCGAACGGAGTATTATCCGGAAGCGGCGGAGATAGGCCGCATGGAGGTGTTCCCAATGATCGCCCCCGATTTGCTCGAAATTTTACGCTGCCCCGCCTGCGTGCAGGAGAAGCAGGGGTTGCTCTCGCTGGAGAAGGACGCCTGGCTGGTATGTCAGGAGCCGGGCTGCGGACGGAAATATCCGATCCGCGACGAGATCCCGGTCATGCTGATCGATGAAGGGGATCGCTGGGTGAACGTGCGCGTCGACGCGCTCCCCGTTCCGCCGCCATCCGCCTAGGACCGGGTCCCTTCGCCATGTCTCCCTACTCGCGGCGGTCATTTCTGAAACTGGCCGGAGCATCTCTGGCCGGCTCGGCGTTTTCCCGGCCAGGATCACGCCGGGATGACATTACAACGCCCCCGCCCGACGACCAGCCTCCCGCCTACAGCCTGGGCCGCATTACGGCGTATGGGATCGACGTCCAGACCGAACCGGATCCCCAGGCGCCCGTCCTCTGGAAACTCAACCGCGATCAGATCATCACCGTGCTCGAAGAGATCCAGGGCGAGAATGGGCCCGAGGGTAACCCGCGTTGGTTCCGGCTTCTGGACGGGTACGCCCACACCGCCCACATCCAGGAAGTCCGCTACGAATTCAACCCGGTCGTTTACGACGCCCCCTCCGGCGGCATGCTCACGGAAGTAACCGTCCCCTACACCCAATCCCGCTATGAGCCGTCGGAAATCGCCCCGCCGCTTTACCGGCTGTATTACAAAACCGTCCTGTGGGTCATCGGGACGACAATCGATGAGAAAGGCCGGGCGTGGTATACGATCCGCGATGACCGCCTGGGGTACAAATTTTTCGCCCGCGCCGAACACCTGCGCCCGTTCACTCCCGAGGAGCTGGCGCCGGTTTCCCCGGACGTTCCGCCCGAAGCCAAACGGATCGAGGTGGATCTGACGCGACAGACGGTCACAGCCCTCGAAAATGAGCAGCCCGTCTTCTCCGCGACGGTCTCCAGCGGCTGGTTACGCAAGGATCCCAGACCCGGCCAGGGCCGGACGATCACCCCCATCGGCCGCTTCCGGGTATTCGAAAAAGTTCCCAGCCGGCACATGGGCAACGGGCAGTTGACGTCCAGCCTGGATGCCTACGAACTGCCGGGGGTCCCATTTGTGTCTTTCTTCCACATCCTGGGAACGGCGTTTCACGGCGCCTATTGGCATAACGATTTCGGGCGCCCCAACAGCCAGGGCTGCCTGAATATGCGCCCGGATGAGGCGCGCTGGCTTTACCGCTGGATCCACCCGACCGTCGACCTCGTTCCGGATCCCCCAAGGTTCGAAGGGCAGGGGACGGAAGTCTTCCTGCATGATTAAGTCCAGCCTTCGTTGAATAGCCGAAAAACCACTTATCCACAAAGACACGAAGACACAAAGAATTCAAGGATTTACTTCGTGTCTTTGTTTCTTGGTGGTAAGTCCTTGGGAAAGAGGATGGGGTGATTCTTTGAAACCACAAAGACACCAAGACGCCAAGAATTCAAGGATTCACTTCGTGTCTTTGTGTCTTAGTGGTAAACCTCGATGAAGAGGATGCTCAGATGTGGGAGTAATGTAAAACCACAAAGACACGAAGACACAAAGAATTCAAGGATTTACTTCGTGGCTTCGTGCCATAGTGGTAAACCTCGATGAAGAGGATACTCAGATGTGGGAGTAATTTAAAACCACAAAGACACCAAGACGCCAAGAATTCAAGGATTTACTTCGTGGTCATAAAAAATTGAGGTTTCTCTTCGTGACTTCGTGTCTTGGTGGTTAACAGGTTTTCGCCAAAGGGCAGACCAGGAGTCGGTTTGTTCCTGCACCCGGCTTTTCCAATTTAAGAGTAGAATGATTCTTGGAGAATTTGGCAGGCCATGACACAGACGGCGCTGGTGGTGGACGACAACCGCGAAACGGCCGACGGCATCGTGAAGATGCTGAGCCTGATCGGTTTCCAGGCCCGGCCGGTCTACAGCCCGCGCCTGGCGATTGAGACCATGTCCACACAAGGCCTTCCCAATCTGCTGGTCCTGGATGTCCACATGCAGGGTGTGGATGGCGGCGAGGTGATCCGGTTTATCCGCCGGGATCCGCGGCTGGCTTCGGTTCCGATCCTGGCCGTCTCCTCCGATACACAGGATGCCATCGTGGCCGGGATTATGTCCGCTGGGGCGGATGCGTTCTTGCCCAAACCGGTTGAATTTGACGATATGCAAACGACGGTCGAGCGGATCATTCACCGCTAATTACAGCCTAATTCCACCTTTCCCTCGGAACAATTCGGCCGGTCCGGCATAAACCCTTGACATCTCCAGACCCGTCGTGTATTATGCCTATTGGCACTCGGGCTATCTGAGTGCTAATTCTCAAAACCAGAGACAAATTCATAAAGGAGGTAAGAAAGATGGCTGTTACATTTAAACCGCTTGGCGATCGGGTTGTCATCGAGCCCTTGGAGCAGGAAGAAATGACCCCTGCCGGAATCGTGATCCCCGATACCGCCAAGGAAAAACCGCAGAAGGGAAAAATCCTTTCCACCGGACCCGGCGCGCGGGATGAGGACGGGAAGCGCATCCCGATGGACGTCAAAGTCGGGGACACCGTCTTGTACGCGAAGTATGCCGGGACCGAGGTCAAGGTGGACGGCAAGAAGCTGCTCATCGTAAAAGAATCCGATATCCTTGCCATCGTTGAAGGTTAGGTGAGCCCGCTCACCGACCGACAGAATCCAGGAGATTGAGCTATGAGTGCCAAACAAATTGTCTTTTCCGATGAAGCCCGCAAGCGGCTGAAGGAAGGAATTGAAATCCTCGCCAATGCGGTGGCCACCACCCTCGGCCCCAAAGGGCGGAACGTCGCGCTGGATAAGAAATTCGGCGCCCCAACCATCACCCACGACGGCGTGACCGTGGCCAAGGAAATCGAGCTGGAAGATCCGTACCAGAACATGGGCGCCCAGCTCCTGAAGGAAGCGGCCACCAAGACCAACGACATCGCCGGCGACGGCACCACCACCTCGACGGTACTGGCGCACGCGATCGTGATCGAAGGCCTGAAGAGCGTCGCGGCCGGCGCCAACCCGATGCTGATCAAGCACGGCATCGAGAAGGCCACCGCCGCGGCCGTGGAAGCGATCCGGGCCCAGTCCCAGAAGATCGAGACCAAGGAAGAAATCGCCTCGGTTGCCACCAACTCCGCGGCTGACGCCCAGATCGGCGGACTGATCGCCGACGTGATGGACAAGGTCGGCAAAGACGGCGTGATCACGGTCGAGGAATCCAAGAGCCTGCAATTCGAAACCGAGTACGTGGAAGGCATGCAGTTCGACCGCGGCTACATTTCCGCCTACTTCATCACCAGCCCGGAAGCGATGGAAAGCGTCATCACCGAGCCGTACATCCTGATCTACGATAAGAAAATTTCCGCCGCGACCGACATCGTCCCGATCCTGGAAAAACTCGTTCAGACCGGCAAGCGGGATCTGGTGATCATCGCCGAGGAGATCGACGGCGAAGCGCTGGCCACCCTCGTGCTCAACAAGCTGCGCGGCATGCTCAACGTGCTGGCCGTCAAGGCGCCCGGCTTCGGCGACCGCCGCAAGGCCATGCTCCAGGATATCGCCATCCTCACCGGCGGCA
The DNA here is from genome assembly GCA_049684495.1 of Anaerolineales bacterium. Taxonomy (GTDB): domain Bacteria; phylum Chloroflexota; class Anaerolineae; order Anaerolineales; family RBG-16-64-43; genus JAFGKK01. Next base: position 9,112 of record JBAVFZ010000432.1, read on the forward strand.
CGGTCATCACCGAAGAGCTCGGCAAGAAGCTGGAGAACACCACCCTGGCCGACCTCGGCAAATGCGACAAGATTGTCGCCACCAAGGATGACACCACGATCATCGGCGGCAAGGGCGATGCGAAGAAGATCAAGGGCCGGATCGACGAGATCAAGGTCGAGATCGACAAATCCACCTCCGATTACGACAAGGAAAAGCTGCAGGAGCGGCTGGCGAAGCTCTCCGGCGGCGTGGCGGTGATCCGCGTCGGCGCGGCCACCGAGACCGAGCTGAAGGAAAAGAAGCACCGCGTGGAAGACGCCCTCTCGGCGGCGCGCGCGGCCGTGGAAGAAGGCATCGTAGCCGGCGGGGAAATCTCGCTGATCAACGCCGCTTCCGCGCTGGATAAGATCAAGATGGAGTCGGATGATGCCCAGGTGGGCGTGAACGTCGTCCGCAAGGCGCTCGAGGCTCCGATTCGCCGGTTGGCCGCCAACGCCGGAGAAGACGGCGCGGTCGTGATCGACGCCGTGCGCCGCAAATCCGCCGAAGCCAAGAACAAGCACATCGGGTTCAACGTACTGACCAACGAATACACCGACATGATCAAGGCCGGCATCATCGATCCGGTCAAGGTCGTCCGCGGTGCGCTGGAGAATGCGGCTTCGATCGCCGCCATGATCCTGACCACCGAGGCGCTGATCACCGATGCGCCAGAGAAGGAAAAACCGATGCCGATGCCGCCCGGTGGCGGCGGAATGGATTATTAATCCGTTCCGATCCAAAGATAAAAAAAATCCCCCGCGCTGACTTTCGCGCGGGGGATTTTTTTTATCTTCCTCACCCTCATCCCGTCGGAAGAACACCGACTCCCTTCTCCCAGCATAAGCTGGGAGAAGGGCAGGGGATGAGGGAGGAGGCGAGGATCATTGTGTTGGAGTTACCGTATAGGTCGGCGTAAAGCCGTAGGTCGGCGAGATGCGGGTCGGCACCGGTGTGGCGATTCCCCAGCGGCATTTCAACGTCGCCCCGACGGAAAGGAAATTGCGATCTTCGATGTTATTAAGTTTGACGATGTCATCCACGGTCGACCAGCATTTGGCCGCGATCGTCTCCAGGTTGTCGCCGGCCATCACCTGGATGGTGATGATCGTCCCGGGCGCGAGGCCGGTGGGGATGACGGTCGGCGTAAAGCCGGTTCCCGCCGGCGGGAGCAGGATGGTCGACCCGACCTGGAGGTTGTTCGGATCAACGGTTGGATTGAGCGCAACGATTGCCTCGACCGAGATGCCGCATCTTACGGCGATCGTGCTGAGCAGGTCGCCCGACTGCACGACATATTCCGACGGGCAGGGTTCCAGAGTCGGGGTGAACGTGGGTGATTCCGGTGACGCTGTGAAAGTGAGCGATGGCGTAAAGGTCAGGGACGCCGCGATCGTGGCGGTTGGGCTCGGCGTAGCCGAAGCCAAGAACCACAGCGGCAGCGCCCCCGGTCCCCCGATCCCGATGATCAGGAGGAGGATACCGACAACGACGGCGACCCCGGTCAACATGCCGAGCAGGAAATTACCCATTCCCTCGCGGCGCTTGGGGTAAATACCGACGGTATCTCCAAAATCTTCAGAGTTGTTCAAATCAGACATTTTCTCCTTCCCTCCGCATCCTCCATGGGGCCTGGAATTGACCTTTTGAAATGACGGGTGGTTTGGAGGATCGGATAAAGTTATTCTACCGAATTGGCTGGGAATGCGCCACAACCCCCCAAAGGCCTCTTTTTCAGCCTTTTTTCCCGCGAATCTGCTTCAAAGCCCATTCGGCACAAGCCTTTAAAACCGGGTCTGGATCCTGCGTGCCGGCCTCCAGGACCGGCACAGCCTCCTCCCGGCAAGTATTCCCAAGGGCAATCAGCAGGTTCCTCCGGTACCCTTCCCGTCCCGTACGGCGGATCGGGCTGCGCCGGAAGCGTTCCTTCCATTCCTCTTCCGGAAGCAGGAATTCCCGTCCCATGTCGCGGATGGGGAAGTGGGCCCGTGCAGAAAACGCCGCATCCGCGGCGGGCGGCGCTTTCCGGTTCCACGGGCAGACGGTCTGGCAGATGTCGCACCCGAAAACCGCACGGCCTATCGAGCTGCGGAGGGATTCGGGGATTGGGCTGCGGTGTTCTATCGTCAGGTAGGAAATACAGCGCCGGGAGTCGATCGTCCGATCCGGGAGGATGCATCCGGTCGGACAGGCCTGCCGGCAACGGACGCACGTACCACAGCGGTCAGCGGAAAACGGCGGATCGGGCGGGAGATCCAGTTCGGTGAGGATTTCCGCCAGCAGGAGGAAGGAGCCGAATTCAGGGTGGATCAGCATGGAATTCCGGCCGATCCATCCCAATCCGGCGCGCGAGGCGAACTCCCGCTCGAGGAACGGAGCAGTGTCGACATATCCGCGGCTTTGCACGCGCCGGCCGGCCAGTCGACCGATGTATTCACAAAGCGTCCGCAGGCGGGCGCGGATGACCTCGTGATAATCCTCGCCGAGCGCGTATGCCGCGACCCTTCCTTCCAGCGGAAAATTCCCGGCGGCCGGCGGCGGAGGGTGGGCAACGGCCAGCGCGATGATCGAGCGTGTGGCGGGAAGCAGGCGGTAGGGATCAGCCCGCAGAGTCAACGAGCGTTCATCCGCCAGGTAATCCATCCCGGCGTGCAGATCGGCGGCAATCCATTCCCGGAACCGCGGGTATTGTTCGGGGGGCGCGGCGGAGGTGAATCCGCAAAGTACGAAACCCAATTCGAGCGCGCGCCGGCGAACGGATGCTTTGAGGGAGTCCATCGGGGGAGGTTACCAGCCGCTGGCGGAAAACACGCTGGAGAGCAACTCGGACCGTTCCTCGGGGGTCATGAAACGCGGCCGGGCGTAATCCACAAAATGGATGGTGAAGAGTTCGACGCCCAGGTACCGCCCCTGATAGAACACGTGCCGGTCGATGAAGGCGTGTTCCGTCTCTTTCTCGAAGCCTAACTGGTCGAAGAACAGATTGCCCAATCCATAGTGGATGAATGCCCCGCCGCTGAAAGCGAAACCCTGCGGTTGGTGGGCCTGACTCCCGGACACGATCGCGGCGCCGGATTCGGCAATTAATCCGAATTCCTCGGCTTGCTCGAGGGTCGGCTCGTAGTGGTAATACTCGATATATTGAAAGGTCATCACCGGCAGATACCCTTCGAACCGCAGGCGGCGGATCTCGCTCTGAAGGTATTCGAAATCGCAAGGGGCGGCGCCGGGCGTGGTTTCGGTCGCCCATTCCCCGTTGTAACCGGGCCGGTTGCAGCCGATGAAGGCCAGGCGGTTGCCGTTGTGCTCGACGGTGATAGGCTGCCGGGCGGAGGATAGATTCTCGCCGCTGGCGTAATACTGCCATCCGCGCTGGCGGTAAAGGTCCAGCGTATACAGAAGGGCGGCGGCTTTGTAGTCCATGACGTGGTTCCCGGTGAGATCGACGATGTCCGTGCCGATATATTCGAGGAGGTCGATGTAGCGCGGATCGGAGCAGAAGCGGTAGAGGGCCGGGGCCGGGTCCGGCGGCGGGCAATTCTGCGCGAAGGGAATCTCATTGCTGATGTGGGTCAGGTCGGCGGCCTTCAGCAGCGGGCCGATATCCTGCGCCGGATACGTTATTCCGCGCGCCTCCATGGTGGAAGCCGTCGCGCGCACCAGCGCGGTCACGCCGGTGAGGATCAGCGTGGTCAGTTTGGACGGATCCCGGTTTGCGGCCGGGATGACGCCGGCAAGCTCGCCGTCGCACAGTGCCGCATCCCCCAGGCAGGAGATCGGCACGTCGAGCGCGTATCCGCCCGGATTGAATTCCTTCTGCAGCGGGGATTGCCCGTCGAGGGCGAGCACCTTCCAGCGCGGCTCGACCTCCTCCCACGGGATAACCGCCCAAGCGGGGCGCGCGGACCACGCCGCGTCCAACAATCCCTCGGAGGGAACAACCTGAGTCGCGCCCGGCGCGGGATTTCCCCAAACGCCGGAGAAAACTTCCAGCGTGTTCTGATCCATCAGCAGCGGCCGGCCGGTGAAGACACCCGTACCCTGTCCGGACCATCCTCCCCGCAATTCCGCGCCCGTCACACCGTCCGTCACGGTCGGGAACGGCGCCACCAGCGCGTATGTCCAGTTGGAGATGGGGTGGCCATCGCCGGGCTGAAGCCGAACGGCGGCTGACTCCGGTTCCGCGGCGGTCCGCCATCCCTCGGGCAGCGGAAAGGACGAGAGAAACGCCGCCGGCAACGCGGGGGAAAACCATATGGAAGGATTGGATCCGGCGGAGTCCGTGGATGAGCCGGCCGTCGGATCCGGCGGATCGGCGGATACGTCGCCGGGAGGGAATGGCGTGTTGGTTGCCGAAGGAAGCGCGAAGGCTGTCGAAACCGCGTCGAGTGTGGATTGCTTGGCGGCTTCCCCCCCGGCGGGGGTTGCCGCATCGCACGCCGCCAGCAAGGCTCCCAAGAGTAAAAGGATCCCCATTCCCCGAGCTATCCGTTTCATGGTAAACGCATTTTCGCAAGCGCCCGGATTACTCCGCCGGCAGCTTCACGGCCTGCATCTCCTCCCAATTTTCACCCTGCTTTGCGTCCGCGATCAGCGGCACGCTCAGTGAGAGCACTCCCTCCATGATCCGTCGCACAATTCGTGCCGCGCGGGGGATTTCCGGAACGGAGCAGTCGAAGACCAGTTCGTCGTGCACCTGCAGGATCATCCGGGCGTCCAGGCCGCCTTGCGCCAGCGCGTCCGGCAGCCGGATCATCGCTATCTTCATGATGTCGGCGGCCGAACCTTGGACCGGAGAGTTGATGGCTTCGCGCTCCGCGCGGTTGCGGGCATTCACGTCCAACCGCGCCGTCGGCCCGAGCTCCGGGAAGTACCGGCGCCGGCCGAGCATTGTCTCCACAAATCCCTGCTGGGCGGCCAGGCGCTTGGTGTTTTCCACAAAGAGACGGATGCCCGAAAACCGTTCGAAATAGGTGGCGATGAATTTTTCGGCATCCGTGAGCGTCATGTCGGTGGAGCGGGTCAGCCCGAAGGCGCTCTGGCCGTACAGCAGGCCGAAGTTGACCGCCTTGGCGTGCCGCCGCATCGCGGAGGTGACCTCGGCCAGCGGCACGCCGTACACCGCCGCCGCCGTCGCGGCGTGGATATCCTCGCCGCGGCGGAAGGCCTCGGTCATCCCCGGGTCCTTCGCCATGTGCGCCGCCAGGCGCAGTTCGATCTGGGAATAATCGATCGAGAGCAGGCGGCGGCCGGAGGAGCCGGTGAACGCGCGGCGCAGCCGCCGGCCTTCCTCGGTCCGGGTCGGGATGTTCTGCAGATTGGGGTCCGAGGACGAGAGCCTTCCGGTGACGGTTCCGGTCTGGTTGTAGGAAGTGTGCACGCGGCCGGTCGCGGGATTGATCTCGTCGCGCAGCGCGATGACGTAGGTGGATAGCAGTTTGGAAAGCTCGCGGTGCCTGCGGATCAACTCCACCACCGGATGCTGGCCGACCAGGCTGTCGAGGACATCCGCGGCGGTGGAATATTTGCCGGCGGCGGTTTTTCGGGATTTGTCGGGAGGCTGCAATTGCAGCTGGCCGAAGAGCGCATCCGCCAGCTGCTGGGTGGAATTAAGGTTGAAAGGCCGGCCGACAAGCGCGTGCACTTCCGTCTCGATTTTCCGCAGTTCGGCCTGGAAATCGTCGCCCAGCTTGGAGAGGTACGGCAGGTCCAGGGTGACGCCCTCCTGCTCCATTGCGGCCAGGACCGGGATCAGCGGCATCTCCATTTCTTCGAACAGCTTCGTCTGGCTGCGGCTCTCCAGTTCCTTCCGCAGTGGAGCGACCAGGCGCAGCGTGACGTCCGCATCGGCGGCGGCGTAGGGAGCCGCCTGGTTTGCGGGCACGCGGTCCATGGTGATCTGCTTCGCGCCTTTGCCGATCAGCGCTTCGATCGGCGTCATTTCCACTCCCAGCCGGATGAATCCGAGATCTTTTAACCCGAGGCTGCGCGAGGCGGGGTTGCACAGCCATTCGGCGATCATCGTGTCGAAGGCCGGCGCGGAGATCGGCAACCCGGCGCGCGCGAGGATCGTCAGGTCGTATTTGATGTTATGGCCGGCTTTCGGAATGCGGCGGTCGGCAAGTATCGCGCCGAGCCCTCTTTTCACCGCGCCGAGGTCGAGGTTCGGGCCTTCCGCATGGCGCAACGGAAGATAATACCCTTCGCCCTCCGCGAAGGAGAACGAGATCCCGACCAGTTCGGCGCGCATCGGGTCGGTCGAGGTGGTCTCGGTGTCCAGCGCCAGGATCGGCGCGCGCGAAATTTTCTCCGCCAGGCCCGCCAGTTTTTCATCGTCATCGACCAGCTGCCAGCGGCCCGGTTCCGAATGCGGTCTCGCCTCGGCAAACATCCCAAGCTGGATGCCGGAAGATGCGGGAGCGGGCAGGCGTGACAGCAGGGTGCGAAATTCGAGGGTCTGGAAAAGAGCGGCGACTTCCTCGCGCGCAAACTGCCCCACCCGGCATGCTTCGAGCGTAATGCGCACCGGGGCGTCGGTGCGGATGGTGGCCAGGGTGCGCGAGAGGAGGGCGCTCTCCCGTCCGGCTTCCAGCTTGGCGCGGTAGCGCGCCGGGACGTTCTCCAGATTCCGGTAGATCGAATCAAGCGAGCCGAATTGCTGCAGCAGTTCGGTCGCCGTCTTCTCGCCGACGCCCGCAACGCCGGGGATGTTGTCGGATTTATCCCCGACCAGCGCCTTGTAATCGATCAATTGGGGCGGCGTAAAACCCCACTCCTCCTGGAACCGGGCGGCATTGTAATCGGTGGATTCCGAGAGCGAGCGGCCCGGCAGGCGGACCGAGACCCGGTCGTCGATCAGCTGCAGCAGATCGCGGTCGCCGCTGAGGATCAGCGTGTCGGTGCCTTCTTTCGCCGCCTGGCGCGCGACCGTGCCCAGCACGTCGTCGGCCTCGAACCCTTCGGCTTCCAGGACGGGGATGCGGAACGCGCGCACCACTTCGCGGATGCGGTCGATCTGCGGCCGCAGGTCCTCGGGCATTTTGGCGCGGGTGGCTTTGTATTGCGGATACAGGTCGTCACGAAATGTTTTCCCGGTGTCGAAGGCGACCGCCAGGTACTGGGGTTTATCCCTTTCCAGAAGCGAAAGCAGGATGGAGGTGAAGCCGTACGTGCCCGCGGTCGGTTCGCCCTGGACCGTGATCCAGCGGCTGGCCTGCGTGCCGGCGGCGGTCAGGGCGAAGTACGCCCGGTAGGCGAGGGCATGTCCGTCCAGCAGATAAATTTTAGGAGTCATGGTCTTCCGTGGAGCCGGTCGGAGGTTTGGCCTGCTGGGATCGCCGGAGTTCGTCGGTGATGCTTCGCGGTTTGTGAAGGTCGCCGGTCCGGGGTTTGTCCGCGGGTATTTCACCGGTCTTCCGCTTCGTCCCGGGTAGTTCGCCGGTCCGGGGTATTCCACCGGCAAGGCCGCCGGTCCGGGGCTTTATCCCGAGCAGTTCTCCGGTCCGGCGCAGCAGGCCGCCGAGATCGCCGGTCCGGGGTTTGGCTGCGCCCAGTTCTCCCGTCTGGCGCCGGGCGGCGGCGAGTTCGGCCGTGGTTTTTTGGAAGGTTCCGGTAGCCGGCGGTTTATCCAGCGCTTTTTCGAAAGTCTTCGCCCTGCGGCGGGCGGCCGAAACCGAAGTCCTCCGGTCGAACATCAGCGTCAGATCGAAATCCAAGGCGATGGATACGGAATAGAGGAAGACCTCTTCGTTATCCGGAGGAATGCGCACGTATTGCATAACGGTGCCGCCGGGGGTGACCGACCAGATATCGGACACGCGCCGGGCGATGAGGGCGAGTTTTTCGTGTGAAAGCGCGCCGGCCCCGGCATGCAGTTCCGAGCCGCGCGTGATCAGGCAGGCCAGCACCGAATTCTCGGCGGCAAGATGTTCCAGCCAGGTGCTGGCCCGCCCGGGGTTTTCGAGCCACGGGACCAACCGCGTGGATTTTTTCGGCGGCGGCGGTTTCAGAAGATCCGCCTCGGATTCCTCCGGTTCCTGCGCGTTCATTTCCGCCATCGACGGCGCTGCCACGCCCAGCAGCCCGGCGATGTAGGGGACGAGATCCGGAAGATAGAACGGCTTGGCCAGCGCGCCGCGGATCCCCAGTGCGCCGATGATCGGATTGTCGGGATTGTTGTCGGGCGGGATGCCGAGCAGGATCATCTCAGGACGGATCTTTTGGAGCACGCGGACCAGATCCTCCGCCGGCCCGTCGGGCAGGCGGAAATCGATGATGGCCAGGTCGACCGGTTTGCCCGAGGCAACCTGGAAGGCTTCCCGGCCGGTGAGTGCCAGGGTGCAGTCGAATCCCACTGCAGATAATGCCTGCTGCAGCATGGTGGCCAGTCCGGGGTTGGCGTCGACGATCAAAATCGAGTGCGGCATGGGATAAGTGTAGCATAGAGGGGCGCTTCCAACCCGGGAACAAGGTACCACGGGGTTAAAAAGCCCGCGGCGCCGGATAGGCGCCGCGGGTGTAAAAGGGGGTTGTTCGCGTGCTACGCCGAAGCGGAGCCGCCATCATCTTTGCCCGGGCCCGGCTTGTCTTCGTTTTTGGTCAGGATATAGATCAGGATCAGCCCCAGACCAAAGAACAGGGGGATGAAAGCCCCGATCATCCACGGGCCCAGACCGAGCGGGTAAGAGGAATTAATTCCCAGCGGCCATAAGCCGACGGTCAGCGCCAGGCCGAGCGAGGCGATCACCACGCCCCAGCGCAGGGTGTTCTTGCCGTTGCCGCGCGATTCCAGCCGGGTGTCCGTCTTGAGCAGGCCTTTTTCCGCCAGCGCGAGTGTTTCCCGGTATTGCAGGTAGCGCCACACGGCCAGGAAGCCGAACAGGACCACAAAGAACAGAAGGCCGCAGCAGAACGGAGCAAAAATAAAGGATGGATCGAAATCAGAATACATGGCGGTTCTCCTTGATGATGGGATGGTGCGTCGAATGCGGATCACGGGCGGCCGCCCCGACGGCGGCCGCCCGGATGATGCCTTGTTCCCTACTCGGCAGCCTGCGGCTGCAGGCTGACGCTTCCGCTGTTGGTGGATGCCTGGAGCAGCGGCCCGCCCTCGCCCACCGTGCCTTCCAGATGCGTGGTGTCGCTCCGACTCGTAGTGGCGGAGAAGCCGCATTCCACATCGCCGAAATTCGTCGAGAGGTTGAACGCAAACTGCGCGTCCCGGGGCAGCCGGACCCTGATATCGCCGAAGTTGGTGTGCAGGATGCTCGTCCCCGTCCCAAGCGATCCGGTGAATTCGATTGTTCCGCTGCCGGTTTCAAGGTCCAGGATCACATCCGTTCCGCGGATGTCGATGTCGCCGAAACCGGAGCGGGCTTTGACCCGCCCCCGCGTATCCTCGGCCGTCACCGTTCCGGAATTGGTATCCAGATCGTAACTTTCCGCCGCGGAATTCAGCACATCCACGTCGCCGAAATCGCTGTGGGCGACCAGCGCTTCCTTTATCTCCAGATTCTTCAGGGTGATGCTGCCGCTGTTGGTGCGCGCGTCGACGGCGCGGGCTTTCAACCCGGACGCGTAAACATCGCCGAAGCTGGAGGAAATATCGGCCTGGCCGCTGAAGGTTGAATCTTCCACGATGACTTTGCCCGAACTGGATTTCGCCTTCAGGGATTCACCCTCCGTATTGAGGACCTGAACGTCGCCGAAGCTGCTCGACGCTTCCACGGTTCCATCCCCGGCCCGGCCGTTCCGGACTGTAACTTCGCCGGCGCTGGTCACGGCGGTGATTTTTCCACGGACGTTCTCCACCGTCACCTCGCCGAAACTCGAGTGCAGGTTGGCCTCACCGGTAGTCCCGTTCAGGGTGAGATTTCCGCTCGAGGAAGTTGCCTCCACCGCGCAATCCACCGGGACGCTGACGGTGAAATCCACCGAGATACCAGCCGGCCCGATGTGCAGGATATCCACCTGCACCGGTTGATCCACGTAAACCGTGACGGAATCCCCGTCCTGTTGGACGACGACTTTGATCTTCCCCAGCAGTTCCTCCGCCGCCTGTTTGTTGGCGCCCCATGCGTATTTGTGGGCGCTGATCTGAATCTCCTTGCTGCCTTCGGCGGCGGTGACATCCACTTTGCCGAACGGGGTGTCGATCTTGAGGTCGGCCGGGCCTTCCACCGCAGCCCGCAGTTCTTCGACGGAATCGGCACTGATATTCCGCATGGATAAGAGGTTCCACTGGAACCCTCCGGTAAAGACCTGGCCGGCGACCGGGACGAACGCAATGACCGACCCCAGGCAGATTGCCGCCAGAGTAATCCCGAGCAGCGCGACAATGGACCACTTTTTCATTAGGTTATCCTCCGAGTACAATGTTTTTTAAAATGCTATTCATTTCACTGAGTTTGACCGTCCTCCCGATGGAAAGTTTCACTTGCAGGAAAGGCTAAATCCCGCAGAATAAGTATTCTCCGCCGGTTTCTGTAACTTATCCCGGGAAAGCCGGTCTAACACTGCAAAGGGTTGATTCGCGTTGGAAAATGAAGCGGAGATCGTGGCTCGGGCGCAAGCCGGGGACAGCGGAGCGTTTGAGATGCTGGTTGTGGAGCATCAGGCCTACGTATTTAACCTGGCGTACCGCGTGCTCGGGAACGAGCAGGAGGCCGAGGATACGGCGCAGGAGGCTTTCGTCCGGGCGTGGCAGTCGCTGCCGAAGTTCCGGGGGCAGGCCCGGTTCGGCACGTGGATGTACCGGATCGTCACCAACCTGTGCTATAACCGCCTGCCGAGGCTGCGGCGCGAACTTTCCGCGATTGGGGAGGATGAGATCGAGGATCATGCGGATCTCCAGACCGAAAAACCGGACGACGGGTTGGAAGCCGCCGAACGCCGGGCATGGCTCCACCGGCAGATCGAGGCGCTTCCGGAAGCCTACCGCCTGCTGGTCACGCTGCGCTACCAGCGCAACCTGCCGTATGAGGAGATCGCGTCCATCACCAGCTTGCCGATGGGTACGGTGAAGACGGGTCTGTTCCGCGCCAAGGAACGGCTCCGCTCGGCGCTCGAGACGTACGAGGAGGCTCGAATATGAATCCTTCCGATGTCGACATGCTTATGCTGACAGTCGAGGACGCGCTTCGGACCATGCCGGAAGCGCCGGCCCCGCCCGCGCTGCGTTCGCGGGTCATGCGCAGCGTGCGAACGCTTTCGGCCGCGCCGAAGTTTACCTTCCCCTGGCTGGAGGCCGCCATCAGCCTGATGCTATCCACGATGATGGCCTTTATGGGCTCCTTGCTCCTGGAGCTTCCCCCGACGACCTTGGTGCGCTTGCAGCAGACCCTCCGGTACTTTTTCCTTGTGCCTGCGAACCGCCCTTTCATCGCGGCGGCTGTAATCGGGATCGGAATGCTCATCGCATGCCTGTTTTTCGCCGCGCGCATTCTCCGGCCCGGGCGCCGTGTGCCGGCGGTCCTTCGCAGGTAGAGCGTGGACAATCGACCATCGACCATCGAAAGATCCGACGATGGACCATGGACGATAGACGATGGACGGTAGCCGTTGAGAGTTCTTGGAATGTCTTGCGCGTCCGATAAAACGGAGCTTGGCAGATTTGCAATCTTTTTCACCTCTTTCTCTACATATAATATAGGAATATAAAGAATTATCGACCATGGTCCATGGTCTATCGTCTGTGGTCGGTCTTCATCGGCCATGGTCTATGGTCGGGTGATATAATTTTCCCCATGTACTCCGAAAATCAGGCCGATTGGGATACCCGCGCTTCCCGGCGCATCCTGGGCATGAAGATCTGGCAGGTTGCGCTTCTGGGGGGGATGGCCTTGTTGGATTGCCTCGTGCTCGTCGTCGGGGCGGTGATCATTCTCGGCGCGGTGCCGTCCACGCCCGGCGCCGGTTCGGTGGCCGGCGCTCCGGCCACCGCGACGCCGGTGGTGCCACCCCTGGGAGCCACCCTTGCACCGTCCCCATCGATGACGCCCCTAACGATGGCGTTCCAATTCCCGACGTACACCCCGTACGGCACGCCGGCTGAAACATTCACGCCCACCCCTTCGGTTACGGCAATGATGGAAGGGTGGGTAAAATTTTCCGTGCCGGAGGTGGAAGTCTGGCTGCCGGGAAGTTTCGCCGCCGGCAAGCCGCAGACCGAGACCGATGCGATCATCGCTTCGCTCAAAGAAAAGGGGGCCAATTTCGACTGGGACGTGATTAAAGAGCAGCTGGAATCCGTCACCGAAAATTACGTCCTGTGGGCGATTGATTCCCATCAGGGGAATCCGGACGTCATAACCAATATCACTTTTATGTTTGATTATCCCCGCCCGGGCGAACCGCTGGCGGATTACGCCACCCAGAACGTCGGTGCCATGTCCGACAGCTTCCATCTGATAGAACAATCCAGCGCACGGCACCCGGAATATGAGTCTGTGCTGGTTATCCTGGAATCCAACCCCGACGGCGGGACGGCGACCCGGCTGGCGATCTATTCGCTGCGCAATCAGAATCTGGTGTGGAACATCATTTGCT
>JBAVFZ010000433.1:0-15505 GCA_049684495.1 Anaerolineales bacterium
GTATTATATCCTTCCGGTATCCAGCCGACAAGGAGGCGAATCCCGCCCCCATAAATCCGTCTCGGCTGGAAAATCCCAATTTCAGTTCGACCACAAAGGGCACAAAAGGCACAAATTAATAATCCAATGGCATCGAACATTCCAAACTCAAACAATCCCTTTCGCGAGTGTGCTTTTTCCGGTGATAGGAATTGGAATCCCGGCAATAATCATCGAAGAATTATGTGTTTTTTGCGCCTTTTGTGGCAAAAATCCGCAGCGGGGATTAATGCGGCTTTTGGCCATTGCCGTTGATCTTCGGCTGGCGGGCCGGGAGGTGGATGCAGAAGCGGCTGCCCTTGCCTTCGACGCTCTCCACTTCGACCTTGCCGTGGTGCAGCTCCGTCATGGTTTTAACCACCGGCAGGCCGAGCCCCAGCCCCCCCTTACGGCGCGTCATGTGGTTTTCCACCTGGTAGAAGCGCTCGAAGATCTTGCTTATCTTCGCCGCCGGAATGCCGATCCCGTCGTCCACCACCTCGAGATCGACGTATCCGGAGCGTTCCTTGGCGTCCGGCTCCAGGGCACTCGCCGCCACCAGGATGTGGCCGCCGGTATCGGTAAAGGCGATCGCGTTGTCGATCAGGTTGCCGAGCGCCACCTGCAACTTCTGCCGGTCGCCCTCCACCACCAACCCGACCGGTTTGCATTCCGAATCCAGCGAGAGGTACTTTTCCTTGGCGGCCGGGGCGTACTTCACCACGACTTCGTCCAACAGCTCCTTCACCGGGAACACCTGCAGGCTGAGCCGGGTCACGCCCTGGTCCGAATGGGTCAGGCGCGAGAGTTCGTCAAGGATCGCCTTGAGCCGTTCGGCGCCGCGGATGATGACCGAGAGGTGCTCGGCGACATCCGGCGTCGCGCCGTCCTGTAAAAAGGCCGCGTGCCCCAGGATCAGGCCGAGCGGCGTGCGCAATTCATGGGAGGCGATGGCGATAAAATCGCCCTTCATCTGGTCCAAGGAAGCCAGCCGCTCGTACTGGGTCTGGACTTGCGAGAGCAGCCGGGAGTTTTCGATGGCCACCGCCGCCTGCGCGGAAAGAGTCTCTAGGATGGAGACGTCTTCTCCGGTATAATTCACCCCGCCGCGCTTGTTGAGCGCCTCCAGCACCCCGATCGGCCGCTCCCGGAAAACGAGCGGCACCGCAAGCATCGAACGGGTAGCCAGACCGACCTGCTCGCCCACCGAACGATAGAGCCGCGGATCCTTGCTGCCCTCCTGAACCACGACCGGCCGTTTTTCACGGAATACCTGCCCGGCGATGCTTCTGTCGATCGGCACCGTCATGGATTGAAGGGAAGCTTTTTGAAACCAGGGCGAGGCGGCGAAGCGGAGTTGCTGGATTTCCGGATCGTAGAGGAGCAACGAGGCGACCTCGCTGTCGGTCAGCTCGGAGGCGACGTCCACAACCGTTTGCAGAAGGGGTTCCAGGTCGAGTGTAGAAGAAAGCACCCGGTTGGTCTCGAGCAATCGTTCCAACCGGTGAATACGATCCGTGGGGGAATAAAGCGGTGCAGTCATCTTCTCAAGCGAGAGGATTATAGCATAGTGAAATGGTGAAAAAAGAGTTAATTCAACATAAAAAAATGAACGGCCGCAAGGCCAGCACGCAGAATCAAGGATCTCAACCGCCAAGAACTGCGCGGCAGGTCGAGGGGCAATTCTCATCCCGCGAAAGCGGGAGAAAACGCAAGGAGGTTTCTTCCATGGCGGAATCCGAAAAGAAAGTCCGTGTGGCAATCATCGGCGTGGGCAACTGCGCATCTTCGCTCGTCCAGGGCGTGGAATTCTACAAGAACGCCGCCGATGACGAGCGGGTTCCGGGGCTGATGCACGTCAACCTCGGAGGGTATCACATCCGCGACATCGAATTCTCCGCCGCGTTCGACGTGGTGGAGGGCAAGGTCGGGAAGGATCTGTCGGAAGCGGTCTTCGCCTACCCGAACAACACGATCAAATTCAGCGACGTCCCGCACAAGGGCGTCACCGTCGCGCGCGGCATGACCCACGACGGGATCGGGCTGTACCTATCCAAGATCCTCAAGAAGGCGCCCGGGCCCACCGCCGACATCGTCGGGATTCTCAAGGACACGAAAACCGACGTGGTGGTGAGCTACCTGCCGGTCGGCTCCGAGATGGCCACCAAGTGGTACGTCGAACAGATCCTCGAAGCCGGCTGCGCGTTCGTCAACTGCATCCCGGTGTTCATCGCCAGCGCCCCCTACTGGCAGAAGCGGTTCGAGGAACGCGGCCTGCCGATCATCGGCGACGACATCAAAAGCCAGGTCGGGGCGACCATCACCCATCGCGTGCTGACTTCGCTGTTTGTGGACCGCGGCGTGATCATGGACAAAACCTTCCAGCTCAACTTCGGCGGCAACACCGATTTCCTCAATATGCTCGAGCGCGACCGGCTCGAATCCAAGAAGATTTCCAAGACCAACGCGGTCACCTCGCAGCTGCCGTACACGATCCCGGCCGACAACGTGCACGTGGGCCCCAGCGATTACGTGCCGTGGCTGACCGACCGCAAATGGTGCTACATCCGCATGGAAGGCACCACCTTCGGCAACGTTCCGCTCAACCTTGAGCTGAAGCTGGAAGTGTGGGATTCGCCCAACTCGGCCGGGGTGGTGATCGACGCCGTGCGCTGCGCCAAGATCGCGCTCGACCGCGGGCTGAAGGGCGCCATCAACGCTCCGGCTTCCTACTTCATGAAGACCCCGCCGGTGCAATACACCGACGACGAGGCCCGCAAGCTCACCGAGGATTACATCGCGGGGAAGTAGATGAAAGATCCGCGCCGCTTCATCGGCGAACCGATCCAGACCGAATTTTCCGGGCAGCCGGCTTTGATCAAAAAGGCCGGCTGCCCGGTTGCTATTACCTGGCGCGGGGAACGGTTTGAAGTCACCGGGCTGCTGGCCGAGTGGCACGATTATTCCCGCCGCGGGCGGATGGCGGACAACATGACCCCCGCCCACGCACAGGCCGCCATGCGCCGCGGATCGCGCGGCGTAGGCCGGGATTATTTCACCGTCCGCACCCTCGGCGGCAGGATTTTCACCATCTACTACGACCGCGCCCCGCGCAGCGCCTCGGACCATTCGGGGGAGTGGTGGCTGCTGAGCGAGGATGCGGAACACGAAAAGGATTCAAACTGAAGGTCGGAATATGCGTGGAGGCCGATCCGCGGTTTTATCCGGCGTATTTCGGCATCCTCCGGACATGAGGAATTTTTCCTGCTCCTTTAATGTCGGGTTCCTAAAGTCATTTTATAATCCATGGTGTTAATCCATCAATCTTCCGGGAGGGTATCCATGCACATTGTCACCGATAGCGGATGCGATTTAAATCTGACCGACGAAGAACGCAAGGAACTGGGCATACATGTCGTCCCGCTTACCGTCACGCTGGGCAAAGAGTCGTTCCAGGAAGGCCCGCAACTGGATGCCGCATCCTTCTATTCCAAGCTGGACTCGGGAGGAATACTGCCCACCACCTCCCAGCCGTCGGCGGGCATGTTTGCGGAATTGTACCGGTCCCTTGCCAAAACATCCGCCTCGATTCTCTCGATCCATATTTCCTCCGGCCTGAGCGGGACCCTGAATTCCGCGCGCGCGGGCGCGTCGGAAGTGCCCGAGGCCGATGTGACCTTCTTCGATACGAAAAATCTGTCGGTTGGATCCGGCTGGATGGTGGAGGCCGCCGCGCGCGCCTTCAAGGCCGGCTGGGCCAAGGAGCGGGTGCTGCCTTTTCTCGAAAGAATCCGCTCCTCGACCGAAACGATCTTCACGCTTAAGGAATTAAAGTACCTCATCCACGGCGGACGGATCAGCCACATCAAAGGTCTGCTGGCGACGGTCCTGGATATCAAACCGATCATCGGCGTGGGGAAGGAAGACGGAAAATACACCCAGCTCGGACAGGCGCGGACGATTTCCAGCGCCGTCCAGACCCTGGCGGGGATCATGCAGAAGCGGTTGGCGCCTTCCGGCCCGTACCGCGGCCAGGTGGTCCATGCGCTGAATCCGGAAGGCGCGGCGGAACTGCAAAAAGCCGTCACCGAACAACTGGCATGCTATTGGCTGCCGGTCAACCGGCTTTCGCTCGTGCTCGCCGCGCATACCGGCCGCTCGCTGATCGGCGCCGTGCTTGCGCCGCGCGCGGTTTTTGAGGGCGTCTCCTGACAGACGTTCTCCTTCTCCCGAACCGCAAGCTGCTCCCGAGAGCACCGCTGCGGCGCTCCATACAGGAAGCATAGAAGGAGAACGCGTGTCGGAATCCAGCGCTGATTCGCCGTCGGATACAACGAAAAAAGATCCATCGGCTCCGGAGCCGGGTTCGCGGCTGCTTGGAACAAAGCTATTCGCCCCGCCCGTTCGCTCCAATCAGGTAATCCGCCCCCGTCTCTCTTCCCTCCTGAACAACGGTCTGGATCGGGCGTTGATCCTCGTTTCCGCCCCGGCCGGTTACGGCAAAACCACCCTCCTTTGCGGATGGCTGGAAGAAACAAAAATCCCCGCCGCCTGGCTCTCGCTTGACGAGGGCGATAACGATCCGATCCGTTTCCTGCAATACCTGGCGGCGGCCCTCCGACCGATCGCGCCCAGCCTCGAAGCCGATTTACTCGGCATACTCACCGCCGTCCCGCCTGCTCCGTTGGAAAACACGATTAACCGGCTGGCCAACGAACTCAATACCATTTCCCGTCCCTTCGTTCTCGTTCTCGACGATTTCCATGTACTGCACTCCGAGGCCGTATTAAAAATCGTCTCGTATCTGCTGGAGAATCGTCCGCCTGCCATGCATCTGGCGATCCTTACCCGCACCGATCCCCCCCTCCCGCTTTCCCGTTTGCGCGTCCGGAATCAGCTCCTGGATATCCGGGCGGAACAACTGCGGTTCACACAACCTGAAATCGCGTCCTTCCTGAACGGCGCAACGGGCACGGCCCTCACCGCCGCCGACCTCGCGGCAATGGAAACGCGGACGGAAGGCTGGATCGCGGGTCTGCAACTGGCCGCCCTTTCGATGCAAGGCTGCGACGATATTCACGGCTTCGTCTCCGCATTCACGGGCAGCCACCATTACGTCATGGACTACCTGGTGGAAGAGGTCCTGAAGCTTCAGCCTGACGAGCGGACGGCGTTCCTGCTGCAAACTTCGATCTTGGATCGGTTGTGCGGGCCGCTGTGCGAGGCCGTCGTGGGCGGCGAGCCGTCCTCCGCCATCGACGGCCAAGCCATGCTGGAAACCCTCGAATCGATGAACCTCTTTGTCATCCCTTTGGACAACGAGCGGCGCTGGTTCCGCTATCATCACCTCTTCGCGGACGTCCTGCGGAAGCATTTGGAACACCGGTTGCCGCACTTGCGCCAAACGCTTCATCGCCGCGCGTCCCAATGGTACGAGCAGAACGGGTTTATCGCCGAATCCATCCAGCAGGCCATCGCGGCGGGGGATCCGGATCGCGCCGCCCACCTGATCGAGGGAAACGGCTGCCAGTTGCTCATCAGCGGCGAAGTCTCGACGCTTCTGAAGTGGACCGACGCGATCGAATTCCAATCGGAAACCCGGCCCTGGCTGGCTATCCAAAAAGCCTGGGCCCTCGCCCTTACCGGAGACCTGGACCGGGTCGAGCCGACCCTTCAGGCTCCCGAGCGCCTGCTCGCGCCGCTCGAACCTTCCGTCGAAGTCCGGACGATGCGGGGAACCATCGCCGCGGCCCGGGCCCACTGCGCCAACTCGCGATCCGACACCCGTTCGGCCGCGGAGTACGCCCGCCAGGCGCTGGAGCTGTTGCCCGATTGCAGTTCCATCTCCCGCAGCATACGCAGCGTGGCGACATCGATCCTCGGGGATGCCAGTTGGATCGAAGGAAATTTGGAGGAGGCTATCCGCGGTTATTCCGAAGCCAGCCGGATCGGAAGGGAGGCCGGCAACCCTCATATGACGGTCATCGCCGACTCCAATCTCGCCGAGGTTCTATCGGAACAGGGCCGGCTCCGACGCGCCGCCGATATGTATACCCAAACCCTGCAGATGGCAATCCGTCCGGACGGACAAAAATCGCCCTTGGCCGAGAAGATCTTTGCCGGCTTGGGCAGGTTGTCGTATGAAGCCGACCGGTTGGATGATGCGGACCAATATTTTCACCAATGCATCGATCTTTGCCGCCAGTGGGGCGACCATGAACTGCAAGCGGCGGCTTACGTAATGCTGGCGCGGCTGGAACAGTCCCGGGGAAGGCGGAAGGAGGCGCAAGAAGCCATGCTCGGCGCGGAGCAATCGGCCGCCAATGGGCCGGTCTCCCCCCGACGCGCCGTCCAAATCAAGTCCGATACGGCGTGTTTCCTGCGTTCCCCAGCCGATCCGGAGAAGCTCTCTCGCCTCCTTGAAAAGAGCGATCAGCCGGTGGATGCGGACATCCCATATCCGCAAGCGCCCGAATATATTATCCGGATGCGAGTGCTTATGGCTCAAAGCGATTATCCGGCCGCCGTCGCGCTATCCGGGCGCCTGCTGAAACAATCGGAAGGAACCGGTCGGATGGGATTGGTCATCGAAACCCTTGTCCTCCGGGCGCTCGCCTTCCAGGGGATGAAAGAGACCGAGCAAGCCTTGGCGGCGCTGGAAAGAGCCATCGCACTGGCCCAGCCGGAGGGGTACGTCCGAACATTCCTGGATGAGGGCGAAGCGATGACGAGATTGCTCTGCCAGGCCCGGTCCCGTCAAGTCGGGAACGGGTATGCGGCCGAGCTGCTGTCCAAAATTGGGGAAACCTCCGGGATGACGCAACCGTCCATGCTGCTTTTAAACGAGCCGCTGACCGCGCGGGAAGTGGAGGTTTTGAAGCTCATCGAAGCCGGCCGGTCCAACCAGGAAATCGCCGGACAATTGGTCATCTCCATTCCCACGGTTAAGCGCCATATCAGCAATCTTTACACCAAGCTGGGGGTAAAAAACAGGACCCAGGCCGTCGCCATCGGGAAAGAATTAAAAATATTCGAGTGAACGGGGGCAGAAAGCGCCTTCACAAAAGCCGGCAGCGGACGATCCGCTGCCGGCTTTTCGTTTCCTGGATCGGAGAAAAACCGGGGATGGCGGCTGGTTTTACCTGCCGGGATAAATACAACCCCCTCTACAACCTTCAGTCGATGATACCCCGCGGGGAAACCCCTATATTGGTTGCAAGGTGAAACATGGCGAACCAGGAAGATGGAACAAAAAAAGAAAATCACGGCGCCCTTTCCACCGGCCCTCAGGGAAGCTGCTTCGAGATCCATGTCAAAGGGCATCTCGATAAGAGCTGGTCGGACTGGCTGGAAGGCCTGGAAGTGAAGCTTTTGGATAACGGCGAAATGATCCTGCTCGGCCGGATCAGGGATCAAGCCGCCCTGATGGGCATTTTGAACAAACTGTACGGGCTGAACCTGGCTTTGCTCTCGGTGAGCGAAGTCAAAGAACAGAAATGACGTCTCGCCATCATTCGACAGGAGGATTCCAAAATGGAAAACACCAGAACGTTCAATCCCGAATCAGCGTTCGTCGCACGCAGCGCATTCCTGATCGACAAGGTCCATCGGTGCGCGGATTGCCCCATCCGAAAATTGGCGATCCAACGGCCGCAATCGATCTTCGCCCGGCTGCATAACTGGCACAAGAATTGGTGGCCGGGCTGGAAAGCGCACCAGACGCCGGCGTGCCCGTACGGCGTCAGCGTCAAGACTCAGTCCTGAGGCGAACAGCGTCCGATATCCGCACACACTTTTTTGGAGGAAAAATGGAAAACACACGCACGTCAAATCCCGATCTCGGAACGATTGCATGGGGCGCCTTCTTTATCCTGTGGGGGACAACGGAGATGTTCCACTCTCTGCCGGAAGGCATCGGCGCGGTCGGCATCGGCGTCATCCTGGTCGGCCTGAACCTGGCCCGGTTATGGAAAGGGCAGCCCGTCAGCGGATTTACGACCACGTTCGGCTTCCTGGCGCTCCTGCTGGGCGCCCTGCAGCTGGCGCGCCCGTTCCTGCACCTGTCGTTTGAACTTCCGATCTTCGCGACCCTGCTGATCGCGCTGGGGGTGATCCTGTTCGGCAGTGCCTTGCGAGGGAACCAGAATCATGAATAGAACACAGCAAGGGGATTGGCAGAAGGAGGGGCGCGTCCAACGCGCCCCTCTCACCCGTGGAATCGGATGGGGGCTAATCGGAGGACTGGTTGGCACGCTGGCGATGGACATCCTCCTCATGGGAGCATTATCCTCGGTCCGCTATCCGGCGTTCCTGTGCTTTTCGATCGTCGGAGATACGGTATCGCGTTTTGTTTCATTGTTTGGCTTGCCGCTGGCGGGCGGGGTTTCCACGGGCGCGGTTGCGCACTATGCGATCGGTCCGATGGTGGGCATCCTATTCGGCGCGGCCGCGGTAATCCGTCCCGCTCTTCGCGAAGGCACGCTGAAAAAATACATGCTCGCGGCCGTCCTGTATGTGGAGATCCTGAGCCAGCCATTGCTCGCGACGACGCCCATTCTGTTGAGGATGACGCCGGCCGAGACTCTGCTGTGGTTCGGCGGATCCTTCGCCATGCATCTGATTTTTGGAATCGTTCTTGGCGCCGTCACGGGGTACGGATTGCGGCGGGCGCTGCCCTTTGGGATCCATCAAAAGCATGCGCGGCAGTTGATCCCGTTTATGTACTGGTAATCACTTTGGGAATATGAGCGCCCGGAAAGAAGATACCCGGCGTTCATCACCGGGTATCTTTTCCATGAATCCTCAGCCAAAATGATTTACTTCAGCCAATCGCCAGCGCAGGAACACCCACGGCGCGAGGAAGATCAGCCACCACCCGGTCAATCCGTAGCGCACATAGCGCAGGATCGGCCCGAGCGGCGGATCGATCCCATTCCATAAAAGCGCCAGGCCGCCGAGCAACATCAGCATTACCGACAGCCCCAGCAGGAACCTCAGGATCCGTTTTTCCAGGCTGCCTCCGGCCGCGAACGGCGCCCAGCGGTTTTTACAGGCCAAACCGATCCCCATCCCCAGGATCAACCCCGCGAGGGAAATTACCGGATTCGGATCGCGCGGAATGATGATGTTGACCCGGGCGGCGTTTTCCGCCCAGACCGCCGGATCAGCCGTTCCCGCCAAACGGCCCAGGATGACCGACTGCAATAATAAAACCGTGATGGAAGCGACGGCGGCGGCCAGGCATTGCGTCCAAAATCCCCCCCGCGCCAGAAACGGCCCAAGATACCGGATCCCCGCATCGACGAGAAACCACACCAAAATCCCGATGAAGAATCCTGCCAACACGTCGCCGGGAAAATGCACGCCCAGGTAGATGCGTGAAATGGAGACCCCGGCCGCGATCAGGATGCCGGTCCACAATCCCCATCCACGCCGAATTTTCCCACCCAGCCATGGCGCGGTCGACCAGGCATGCACGGTGTGGATGGACGGCATCCCATAGCCGGTCTCGCCCGCCAGCGGCTGGACCCGCGTATCAAGCCAATACGGGCGCGGCATATGGAACGCGAGCTTGAGGATTCCGCCCAGCGCGCCGCCGGCGATCAGAAGCAAACCCAAGCGCACCCCGGTCCGCGCATCGATACACCAATAAACCGTCAGGCCCAGGAGGAGCAGGAACTCCGGCGTCCCGAGGAAGGAAAGCGCGTACATCAGCGGCGTCAGAAAGCCGGCATTCGCCTGCAGCCACAGGACCAAATTAAGACCAAAAGTACTCATAATCCCTCGATCAAAGATCCTCAACGCAAAGGCGCTAAGACGCAAAGAAAGCGGATGGGTGAATGATGGCGCCCTTGCGTCTTGGCGCCTCTGCGTTAATCCCCTTTTCACCCGTGCCGAACCGTCCAAGGATTATAATTGCCTTCAAATTAACATCCCCAGGGCTCCCGAGGACTCCGTCTGCGGCGCATCAACTTCAGGCGGAGTTTTAGCGGAATCCTGCAGAAAACTCCCGGAGGAATACATGTCCAGACCGATCGTTACGATTGACGGCAACGAGGCGACCGCCTACGTAGCCCACAAACTGAGCGAGGTGATCGCGATCTACCCGATCACGCCCTCCACCGCCATGGGCGAACTTGCGGACCAATGGTCCGGCGAAAAGAAAACGAACATCTGGGGGACGGTGCCCTCGGTGATGGAGATGGAAAGCGAAGGCGGGGCGGCCGGGGCGGTCCACGGCGCGCTCCAGACCGGCGCGCTCTCGACCACCTTCACCGCATCGCAGGGGCTGCTGCTGATGATCCCCAACATGTACAAGATCGCGGGCGAACTGACCCCGACCGTTTTTCACGTCACGGCCCGCGCGCTCGCGATGCACGCGCTTTCGATCTTCGGCGACCATTCCGACGTGATGTCCGTCCGCCAGACCGGCTGGGCGATGCTGGCCTCCGGTTCGGTCCAGGAAGCCCAGGACCTGGCCGCGATCGCGCACAGCGCCACCCTGAAGGCGCGCATCCCGTTCATCCATTTCTTCGATGGATGGCGCACCTCGTCGGAAGTCAGCAAGCTGGAACGGCTGACCGAGGACGACCTGCGCGCGATGGTCGACGACGAGTTGGTGCGGGCGCACCGGGCCCGCGCGCTCTCCCCGGATCATCCGTTTATCCGCGGCACCGCGCAGAACCCGGACGTCTACTTCCAGGGGCGCGAGGCTTCGAATCCCTACTACGCCGCCTGCCCCGGGATCGTCCAGGAGACCATGGATAAATTCGCCGCCCTCACCGGCCGCGCCTATCACCTCTACGATTACGTCGGGGCTCCGGATGCCGAGCGGGTGATCGTGCTGATGTGCTCCGGCACCGATACGGCGCAGGAGACGGTCGAAGCCCTGGTGGGACGCGGGGAAAAAGTCGGTGTGGTGCGGGTTCACCTCTACCGCCCGTTCTCGACGGATCATTTCGCCAAATCCCTGCCCGCCACGGTCAAGAGCATCGCCGTGCTCGACCGCACCAAGGAACCGGGCTCGGTCGGCGAGCCGCTCTACCTCGATGTGGTTGCCGCGGTGGCCGAAGCTGTGACGCGCAAGACCGCCCCGTTTGCCAAGGTCCCGGCGGTCATCGGCGGGCGCTACGGGCTGGCTTCGAAGGAATTCACCCCCGGCATGGTGAAGGCCGTCTTCGACGAACTGGCCAAGCCCGCCCCCAAGAACCACTTCACGGTCGGGATCAACGACGACCTGACCCACTCCAACCTGGAATACGATCCGAACTTCTCGGCCGAATCCGAATCCACCGTGCGCTGCATCTTCTGGGGGGTGGGATCGGATGGCACGGTCGGCGCCAACAAGAACTCGATCAAGATCATCGGTGAGGAAACCGAAAATTACGCCCAGGGCTACTTCGCCTACGACTCGCGCAAGTCCGGCTCGGTGACCACCTCCTACCTGCGCTTCGGCCCGCAGCCGATCCGCGCCCCGTCGCTGATCTCGCAGGCCAATTTCCTGGCCTGCCACCAGTTCTCCTTCCTGGAACGGTTCGACGTCCTGGTCCCGATCAAACCCGGCGGGACCTTCCTGCTCAACAGCATCTACAAGCCCGAGGAAGTCTGGGATCATCTCCCGCGCGAAACCCAGAAATCGATCCTCGACAAGAAACTGCGCTTCTACGTGATCGACGCCTACCAGGTGGCGCAGGATACCGGGATGGGCGGCCGGATCAACACCATCATGCAGACCTGCTTCTTCGCCATCTCCGGCATCCTTCCACGCGACGAGGCGATCGAGCAGATCAAGAAGGCGATCAAGAAGACCTACGGCAAGCGCGGCGAAGCGGTGGTCAAAAAGAACTTCGAAGCGGTGGACGCGACTCTCGCGCATTTGAACGAGGTCAAGCTCGAAGGGCGCAAGGCGGATTCGAAGTTCGGCCGCCGCCCGGCCGTTCCGGCCGAGGCGCCCGAATTCGTCAAGAAGGTGCTCGGCCCGATGATCGCGAACGAGGGCGAATCCCTGCCGGTGAGCGCGATGCCGGCGGACGGCACCTTCCCCAGCGGAACGACCCAGTGGGAGAAGCGCAACCTTGCCCTGGAGATCCCGGTCTGGGACGGGGCGATCTGCATCCAGTGCGGCAAATGCTCGATGGTCTGCCCGCACGCGGTGATCCGCCAGAAGGTGTACGCGCCCGGCCTGCTCACCAAAGCTCCCGCTTCCTTTAAAAGCATCGACGCCAAGTTCAAGGAATTCCCGGGCGCGAAATACACGATCCAGGTTTCGCCGGAGGATTGCACCGGCTGCGGCCTGTGCATCGAGGCTTGTCCGGCAAAAGACAAGACCAACACCGCCCGCAAGGCGATCAACATGGCGGAGCAGCCTCCCCTGCGCGAGCAGGAGAACGCCAACTGGGCCTTCTTCCTCAGTATTCCGGAAGCCGACCGCGCGGCCTTCCAGCCGGCGACGGTCAAGAATGCCCAGCTCCTGGAGCCGCTGTTCGAATTCTCCGGCGCCTGCGCCGGCTGCGGCGAAACACCGTACGTCAAACTGGTCTCACAGCTCTTCGGCGACCGGATGGTGGTGGCCAACGCAACCGGCTGCTCCTCGATCTACGGCGGCAACCTGCCGACCACCCCGTGGACCTTCAACAAAGACGGCCGCGGGCCGGCCTGGTCGAATTCGCTGTTCGAAGACAACGCCGAATTCGGGCTCGGGATGCGGCTGACAATCGACAAGCAGACCGAATACGCGCGCGAAATGGTGACGCAGCTGGCGGCGGTCCTGGGGGACGAGCTGGTCAAAGGACTCCTGGAAGCCGATCAGAAGGATGAAGCGGGGATCCGCGCCCAGCGCGAGCGGGTCGCCCAGTTGAAGAAGAAACTGGAAAAATCGGCCGAACCGAAAGCCAAGGATCTCCTCAGCCTGGCCGACGCCCTGGTGAAGAAGAGCGTCTGGATCATGGGCGGAGACGGATGGGCCTACGACATCGGGTACGGCGGGCTGGATCACGTCCTGGCCTCGGGCCGGAACGTGAACGTCCTGGTGCTGGACACCGAGGTGTATTCCAACACCGGCGGCCAGGCGTCCAAAGCTACGCCGCTCGCAGCGGTGGCCAAGTTCGCCTCGCGCGGCAAGGCCGTCGGAAAGAAGGATCTCGCGCTGATGGCGATGTCGTACGGCAACGTGTACGTGGCGCGGGTCGCCTTCGGCGCCAACGACCAGCACACGCTGAAAGCCATCCTCGAAGCCGAAGCCTACGACGGGCCTTCGCTGGTCCTGGCCTACAGCCACTGCATCAACCACGGGATCGACATGCGCAAGGGGCTCGACCAGCAGCGGCTGGCCGTGCAATCCGGCGCCTGGCCGCTCCTGCGCTACAACCCGGCGCTCGCCGCGGAGGGAAAGAACCCGCTGGTCCTGGATTCGAAGGATCCGACCGTGCCGCTCAACGAGTATGCCTACAACGAAACGCGCTACCGCATGCTCCTGCAGAGCGACGAGGCGCGGGCCGAGCTGCTCATGGGGGAGGCCAAGAAATTCCTCGCCAAGCGCTGGGCGTTTTACCAGCAGATGGCGGCGGCGAACACGGAAGGCGCCGAAAAGAAGGAATAACGAACCGAGCAGAGTCATCCCGAGGGCCGCGTAGCGGGCCGAGGGATCGGTTACTCCTTATCGGATGTACCTTGCGCGGACCGTGCGCAACCGATTCCTTCCCTCGCTTCGCTCGGGACAGGCGGGGTCTAAAGACCCCCCGGAATGACATTCAAAGTATGTCATCCCGAGCCCTGCAAATGCGAGGGATCGGCGACTCCTTGTCACCCGTCCCTATACGGCTTTCACGCTTAACCGATCCCTCGTCGCCCCGTTAAACCCGGGGCTCCTCGGGATGACATTCGCCGTCCCGCCCCTCGAAAGGAGAACCGCATGACCGACCTTTCCACAACCTACCTCGGTTTGAAACTGAAGAACCCGCTCGTTGCTTCAGCCTCGCCCTTCACCAAGAGACTCGATACCATTCGCCAAATGGAAGACGCGGGACTGGGAGCGATTGTGATGCATTCGCTTTTCGAGGAACAGATCACTTTCGAGAGCAACGAGCTGGACCACTTCCTGAACTACGGGACGGAATCCTTCGCGGAAGCGCTTACCTATTTCCCGGATCTGGAAAAATACAACATCGGCCCCGAGCCCTACCTTGAATTGATCCGGAAAGCGCGGGCGGCGGTGCAGGTCCCCCTCATTGCTTCGCTGAATGGAATATCCAGCGGCGGGTGGGTGGATTACGCGCGCCGGATCGAACAGGCGGGCGCTTCCGCGCTCGAATTGAATCTCTATTACCTGCCAACCGATCCGAACCTGAGCGGCGCCGAACTGGAGGAAGAATACCTGCGCCTGGTGCGGGATGTGCGCGCCAAGATTAAGATTCCGCTCGCCGTCAAGCTCAGCCCGTCCTTCACCGCCATCCCGCAGATCGCCAAGCGGATGGCCGACGCCGGAGTGAACGGCCTGGTGCTCTTCAACCGGTTCTACCAGCCGGACCTCGATCTGGAGAAGCTGGAAGTGGTGCCGCGCCTCGCGCTGAGCACGTCGGCCGACCTGCTTCTGCCGTTACGCTGGATCGCCATCCTTTTCGGGCGCGTGAAGGCGGATTTCGCCCTGACCGGCGGCGTGCACACCGGGCAGGATCTGGTCAAGGCGGTCATGGCCGGCGCGAACGTCGCCATGACCACTTCCGCGCTCGTCCGCAACGGGCTGGCGCACGCGCAGGCAATACTAAAAGAGGCCGAAGCGTGGATGGTCGACCACGAATACGCGTCGGTCCGTCAGATGCAGGGCAGCATGAGCCAGAAATCGGCGGCTGAACCGGCTGCGTTCGAACGCGCCAACTACATGAAGGCGCTGCAATCGTACGACGACCGCATGCCGCGGTAGACACCAGACCGGGGCGGTCTTGTAGACCACATCGGTCTATCGAAGCGAGTCATAGCGATTAACCCGGAAAAGGAGAATCCTAATGCCTGCCTCCCCCGTGTGGACAAGACGATTATCTGTCGCGCCGATCCTTACCTTTCTTTTTCTTTTCTCGGTCGCATGCGGCATAAGCGGATCGCCGCAAGCAAGCCCGACTCCGACCGCCACGCGCAACCCGACCTCCACCTCCACCCCGACGGCCATACCCACTTTTACGCCCATCCCCAATCCGGAAGGACTGCTTACGAGCGATCAGCGATCCGGCTACACGGTCATCCTGCGTTCCAGCGACGACGCGGTCCATGAACGCCTATATGCGATCTCGGGATATTTACAAGATCGCGGCTATGTGACGGATATCGACTCCTATCAAAGCGACATCGGGGATATGGACATCATCCTTTACGGAGCGCCTTCCTGCAACGATGCCATCGATGATTTGACCGTAATCCTCGAAGGCAGATTGGATATCACGGGGCTGGAAAGATCGCGGTTCATTCCCGAGGACGCGATGTACGACTGGAAATATAT
>JBAVFZ010000434.1:0-4730 GCA_049684495.1 Anaerolineales bacterium
CTATTACACCGTCCGCGATCTGCGCAACGGGA
Organism: Anaerolineales bacterium; assembly: GCA_049684495.1. GTDB lineage: Bacteria > Chloroflexota > Anaerolineae > Anaerolineales > RBG-16-64-43 > JAFGKK01. The sequence continues at coordinate 33 of JBAVFZ010000434.1, forward strand.
ATATGGTGAAGAATGTCACCCTGGCCTCCTCGCGCCGGTTGTGGCATTACGCGATCAGCGAGCACGCCAAGCTTCCGGCTCCGGAAACGCTTGCCTGGCAGGGCGATCTGGCGCTTTTGCGGAAGCGTTCGCGGCGCGGGGAATCCAGCTACGATTTAATCCAGCGCACGCCGAAGGGTGTGCGGTACTATTTCGGTGTCAGCGAGGACGGCATTCACGGCGAGTGGAAGAAGCTGGTGGGGCAGGAAGAGGAGAACAAGGCAGAAGGGTGACAATCGACCATCGACGATCGATGAACGGGACGATGGACGTTGGACCATGGACGATGGGAAAACTATACCGGCGCGGCTGAAAACCGCGCCGGTCTTTATCCGGATTGGAACGTGAAACCGGCCGTACGCGGCCGGTTTATTTTTACTGCAATACACTCAATGGCGAAAGAGCCTGTCCCGAGCGCCTGTCCCGAGTAAAACGAGGGAAAGCGAGGGATCATCCCGGCGCGATCTCAGCCGGGATCCAGGGCTATGGACTGAGGATCCGCATTCGCAGGTTCCTGGATGCCGGCCAATTACACGCCGGCATGACGACCGGCTGTCATCCCCGAGTGATCGTATCGGGGATCCAGGTGATCTTCTTCATGCGCATGGCCGCGATTGAGTGTGATATGGATGCCCGCATAAAACGCGCGGGAATGACGAACGCTAATGTACGCCGGCATGACGAACGTCTGTCATCCCCGAGCGCTCGTATCGGGGATCCAGGTGATCTTCTTCATGCGCATGACCGCGATTGAGTGTGATATGGATGCCGGCTAAAAACACGCCGGCATGACGATCCTCCCTCATCCCTACCTTCTCCCAGCGCTTGCCTTATAGGAGTAAACAACTCTCGCATGGAATACTGTATCCAAAACCAAGCGCTGGGAGAAGGTGGCCGGAGGCCGGATGAGGGAAGGGCGCGGGCTAGACGAACCTATGGGACGTGTTGAGGTATGGGAATAATTTCTCCCAAATAAAATCATTGTCCAAATATTCAAGCCCGATTTCCGGAGATAGTAAGGCGCTTTGATTAAAAGCCTTTGGTAAAAATATCAACCTCGGGCTGATCTGCCATCCGGTCAGGGGAGTCGGCCCGAAATCCGGAGGAAGCGGATCCGCCTGCAAGATGTAAAAATCCTCCAGCCCATAGAGGAAATTCCATTGGCCATCCCCGTCGAGGAGGATCGCATCGAAGCGCCGGGTGCGGAGGGTCTCCTCGATTTCGCGGGCGAGCATTTGCTTCCCGCGGTTGTCCGTCTCGCCGCGCAAGACATCCCACAGCGCGGCCTGGTGCGCGTAGGCCGGCTTCCCCGCCATGGCGGCATATTCGGTGTGAAACGGGACGTAAACCTCGCCCGGAAATTCCGCGAGGTATTGGACGAATGCTTTGCCGGTTTGGTAGTTGCGGTCGGCCGGGAGCTGATCGGCCGGGTTGTACCGCAGATGATAGAACTGATACAAAGCGGCGACGGTCAGCGCGATCCCGGCCGCATCCCGGAAGACGTTCGGATTCTTCAGCAGGCTGCCGCTGATCCGGTCCCAGCCGATCCCGAGAAGAATCGCGATCATAACCACCGCCGGCAGAAGGACGTTGTCGTACCCGCCGGATTTGATTCGCGCCAAGAACGAGCACAGCAGCGCCCCCGCCAGCAGCGCCGACCATTCCCAGAATTCCCCGCGCCGGTCGCGGAAAATCAGGAATAACCCCGCCGCCGCTATCCCCAGCGCCGCAAAATAATGGCGCAGAATGTCGGTCTTCCAGAATCCGACGATCACATCCCGCCCCAGCCACTCGGTTTGCTGCCATAGCAGTTCGATCGTATAGAAGGTAAACCAGCCTTCACTGGAGATGTTGAGATACAGCGCGGCCAGGCCCAGCGGCAGCAGGAAACCCGCCGCCATCCAGAGCGCGCGGGCGCGGTATTGGATGAGGTGGACCGCGAAGAACGGCGCCACGGCGATCGCCATCGATTGTTTGGTCAGCACCATCAGCCCGGCGAGCAGGCCCGCTAACAGCCAGCGGAACCGGCTCGGCGAAGGGGGCAGCGCGAGGCAGAAAAGCACGAGCAGGGCGATCGCGAGCGAATCCACCCGGGCAATGTCGAGCCAGGCGCCGGTGATCCGGTAGGATGCGGCCAGGAGTCCGGCGGCGAGAAACGACGCCGTAAGATTGCGGCTGCGCCGGAATACGAGCGTGAAAATCCCGGTCAGCGCAACCAGGGAGGATATGACCGATACCAGGCGCAACGGAAGGAAACCGGCGCCTACGATCCTGGCGGCCGCGGCGGAGAGATAAAAATACAGCGGGGTGTAGAGGAAGGGCGTGAACGCGATGCTCGGCGGCCCGTATACGGGTTGGCCGGCGAGAATGCGCCCGACCTGGCCGACAAACCCGCCCTCGATCCATTCCAGCTCGTACGGATAGCCCGCCCGCCGCGCGGCGACATAGAAATAAACGATCAGATATCCGAGCGCGGCCAGAATCGCGAGCACGGTCAGCCCCGCGAGGAGAATCCGGAGGATGGACTTACTACGCGAGGGGAAATCCGGCATCGGTTTCTGCATATGGCTTACCACGGATTTCACGGATTTTAATACGATTACACGGATAAATCCATAATGAAAGATCTATCCGTGTAATCGGTTTTTTTCTCGGCGTAATCCGTGGTTATGGTTGTGCGGGTTTTCGCTTATGGGTCACGATTTTATATACGATCCAGATGAGCAGGACCGGGATGGCGAACGGCACCCAGACCACGAGGTAGATGAACACGTCGACCAGGAACTGCCCCAATTGGATTGCCATCGCGCTCGCGTTCTGGAACGTCTCGCCGGGATTCCAGGCGTAGACAACGGGTTCGGGTGTCGGCGGGACGGGGAGCTCGGGGTCCAATTGGATGGTGATGGTGGAAAAGGCGGCCCGGCTGGACAGGAAGCGCATCCGGCCCTGAACCTGTTCGATCTGGTCTTCGATCGCGGCCAGCTCGTTGTTGATGCGCAGGGATTCCTCGACCGTCTGGGCCTGGTCCAGGAAACCGCGGATGCGGTCGCGCGTGGCTTCGAGGTTGCGCAAGCGGGATTCGAGGTCAACGTATTCCTCGCTCACGTCCTGGCCGCTGGCGGTTTCATCGACGATCTTTAGCGCCAGGGTGCGCAGGCGGCGCAAAGCGACCTCGAAGGCATCCACCGGCACGCCGATGCTGTAGGTGGCGTACTTGTAGCTTTCCTCGCCGGCCTGTTCGAACCAGACCCGGTTCGAGACGATGTACCCGTGCGTGTCGGAAACGATCTGGGTCAGCCGGTCGATCGCCTGGTCGGTGTTCTTCACCTGCAGCCGGATCTGCGCCTGTTTGATGATCAGCGGGCCAAGGCCCTCCTGCGCGGCCGGACCGGCGGAAGACGCTTGCCCGGCGCCGGGAGCGGCGGGGGTGGGGAGCGGCGGCAATCCGCCTTCCGCCTGCGGGACATCTCCGGCGGCACCGGACGGGTCAACGGACTTATTGGTGAAGAATCCATTGACGGCTGCGGCCTGATTGGCGGCGGATGCCGCACAACCGGTGAAGAGGATGATGCAGACGGATATCAGGATCAGGTTAAAAACTCGGCGCGCGGACATATACACCTCCTGGATGCATACATGGATATCCAGTAGGACGCCGCGCGCCGCGGGAGTGTTCCCGCCGGGAGGGGCGGTTGTCAGGCGGCTGGGCCGTTTGGGTTCAAGGGCATTCCGGCTCCGAGGGATTGCGCGCGCTCGCGCATCTGCCGGCGGAGCATTTGGATGTCTTTGGGGATGAGATATACCGCGCCGACCAGGAACAGGGTGCAGAAGGCCCAGGCCACCGTGCAGATGACCAGAATGGAGGTATGCATGCTGTAGCTGGCGGCGATGATGCCCGCCAGCGCCGGGGCGGTGGCGGCGCCGGCGTTCTCGATCAGATATTGGACCGACAGCGCGGTGCTGCGCACCTCGGGCACGGTCACATCGTAAACGGTGGAAATGATATTGGGTGAGGAAAAGGGAATAACCAATGCGGTCAGGCACAACAACACGAAGAAGAGGAGTTTGTTTTCGACCGGAACCAGCATGGTCAGCCAGAGGAATACGGCTCCGCTGAGCACGCCGGCCAGGCAAATGATCAGCCGGCCGCGGGGCGTGCGCTTAAACATCGCGTCCCCCAGCACGCCTCCGAGGAAATATCCGCCCGCCAGGATCAGGATCGCCGGGGCCATGGTCAGCAGGCGTTCGGTCTCGGTGTAATGGCGTTCGGTTTCGAGGTAATACAGGAACCAGGTGGTGATCACGTTCCAGGGGAAGACTCCCACGAACCCTTGCGCGAACAGGAGCAGCAAGCCGCGCTTGCGAAACAGGCCAAGGGCGAGTTTTTTATCGAAGCGGAAGACTCCGACGTTTTCCAGCCCTTCCATCTCCGGCTCGCTTTTCCCGCGCGGCGCTTCCTTCACTCCGAAGAAAATTACGAAGGCGAGCACGATGCCCATCGCCCCCGTGGCGAAGAAGAGGTTGCGCCACCCGATCATCCCGCCGACCGTGAGCGCGAGGATCATCCCCAGCAGGTACCCGAGCGGCTGGGCCAGCTGCAGGATGCCGTAAATCTTGCTGCGCATGGTGGGGACGAAGTAATCGGCGATCAGGCTGTAC
>JBAVFZ010000435.1:0-3797 GCA_049684495.1 Anaerolineales bacterium
GGACGATGCAGCCGCGATCCTCGATCGCGGCTCCCATCCTGGATTCGGGATTTGCGGCATTCGGAGAGTCTACCGTCCGCCTTCCGAAAGCGATAGAATATCCGCCGAAGGGCTGAACAACGGTGACCGCGTTGCCATCCGAAACCAACTCTCCCGCGAAAAATTTTTTCCTGCGCATCCGGACTCTTCCGAAGGCGCATGTCCTGCTCCTCGTTGGGCTGCTGCTGATCATCCTCGTCGGGCTGATCCTAGCGCCGCCGGGGCTGCTCGGAAAGGCGGATGCGATCGGGTACGCCGTCTGTCACCGGATCGATCTGCGGTCGCTGCACCTCGGGGACCGGCAGCTCCCGCTGTGCGCGCGCTGCACCGGGACTTTTCTGGGAGTGATCATCGGAGCGTTGCTCCTGGCCGCCTTCGGCCGCGGCCGTTCCGCCGTCTGGCCGTCCCGCGGAATACTGATCGTCCTGGCGCTTTCCGCCGTGCCCTGGGGATTGGACGGGCTCAATTCCTACGTCTCGCTCTTCCCGCGTTTCCCCCACGTCTACGAACCGCAGAATTGGCTGCGGCTGACAACCGGCACATTCCTCGGGATGGCCATGGTCGCGGTATTCTTGCCGGCGGTGAATCAGAGTTTATGGAAATCGCCCTCGCCCGAACCGGTCATCCGCAGCGTCCGGGAACTCGTGTTGTATTTCCTGCCCGCGCCGGTTTTGATCGTTCTCGCGTTGACGGAGAATCCGATCATCCTTTATCCGTTGGCCGTCCTCAGCACCGCGGGAATACTGTTCCTGCTGACCGGCGTGTACACGGCATTGCTGCTCATGCTGGTTCGCCGGGAAGGCCTGGCGGAAACCTGGAAGGATGCCTGGCCGGTGCTGGCCGCCGGGCTTGCGCTCGGGCTGCTTCAAATCTACGCCATTGACGCCGTTCGTTTTCAGCTCACCCATACGTGGGGAGGTTTTTCCCTGGGGGGTTGAGGTATCGCATGCCGGTTTACCCCGCGGGCCGCGCGGGTTGATCCGGCCCCAATCGGAGGTGCACCATGGACATCTTTTCCGCTTTTGGTTTATCGGCCAGCGCCGGGCTGAACGCCTACATCCCCCTGCTCATCGTGGGCCTCCTGGCCCGCTACACCAATACGATCAAGCTCTCCGCGCCGTGGGATACGCTCTCCGAGCCGTGGGTACTGCTGATCGTCGCCGTCCTGCTCCTGATCGAGATCCTCGCCGATAAAATCCCGGCGGTGAATCATTTCAACGACGCCCTGCAGACGTTCGTCCGCCCGGTCGCCGGCGCGATCACCTTCGCCGCCAGCGCACACGTCATTACCGACATCAACCCGATCGTGGCGATGATCTGCGGATTGTTCGTCGCCGGCACGGTTCACGGCGTCAAAGCCCTGGCCATCCGCCCCGCGGTGACCGCCACGACCGGCGGCACCGCCAATCCGATCGTCTCAACCGTCGAGGATATCATCGCGACGGTCCTGTCGATCGTTGCCATCCTCATACCGGTTGTCCTCGGGGCGCTGATCTGCATTATTTCCGCCTGGATCATCTGGCTGATTCTACGGAAGATAAACCGCGAGGCAAAACAGGCTTAAGCGCGCTTTCTTACCCGCGGGGACGGCACCGCGCAGAACGGCCCCCGCTTCCCCGCAGAAAGCACCGGGAGGCGGCTTGGTTTTCCGAATTTCGTGTACAATAGGGAATACCCGTTGTTTGGGACATATTGCCCCCCAGGAGGATATTCATGCAACAGCCTGCGCCCGCTCCCGCACCTGCCAAGAAATCCAATGCCGTCACCATCATCATCGTCGTCATCGTGGTCTTGATCATCTGCTGCGTCTGCATCGGTCTGCCTCTGGGCTACTTATGCGGTGATCTGATCAGCGGTGGAACCTGCGGTTTTTAGCTCCCCGATCCATCGCCGCGTACTGAAGGAATATCCTCGGGCGGCCAAACCGGCCGCCCTTTGTATTTAATCCCCAATCCAGACTCCCGGACCCGGCGCCCAAATCCGGTCCTCGCCCTCTTCCACCGGGTGACCGTGCACGCACAGGATATCCACTCCACCTCCGGTGCGCAGCCGGATCCGGTACGCTCCCCCTCTGCGGACGGATTCCACCACCACGCCGCGGATACCATCCGCGGTTTTGCCCGCCCCGCGCCGCAGGCTTCCACCACCGGGGCGCAGGAGGATCCATGCCGCTTCGCCCTTCGCCGGGCCGGGCGGGTCCGCCTCCGCCTCAAACTCGCCGAGCACCGTCCGGATTCTCACCGGCCGGACACCGGTTACGACGCCGCGCAGCACCGTCCCCAGCCCGAGGAAGTCCGCCGCCCAGGCTGAAGCCGGCCGCGCGATCAACTCATCCGGCCGCCCGGATTGCACGATGCGCCCGGCGTGCAGCAGCGCCACCCGCTGCGCCACGCCGAACGCTTCTTCCTGATCGTGGGTGACATACAATGAAGGGATCTGCAGTTCCCGCAGCAGGCGGCGCAGTTGGCCGGTCAACTGTTCGCGCAGCGCGCGGTCCAATGCGCCGAGCGGCTCGTCCAGCATCAAGAGTTTCGGCCGCGGCGCGAGCGCCCGGGCCAGCGCCACCCGCTGCTGTTCTCCTCCGGAAAGTTCCGCCGTCCGCCGGCGCTCGAATCCGGTCAGTTCCACCCGCGCAAGTGCTTCACCGGTTTCCCTTCGAATCCGGTCCCCGGCCAGGTTTTGCATCCGCAGCCCAAACGCCACGTTTTGCGCCACATTGAGATGGGGGAACAGGGCGTAATCCTGGAACATCAATCCGAATCCGCGCCGGTGCGCGGGCAGGCGGGTGATATCGTCGCCGTTCCACAACACCCGTCCGGATTCGGGTTGCTCCAAGCCGGCGGCGATCCGCAGCAAGGTGCTTTTCCCGCCGCCCGACGGCCCCAGCAGGCAGAGAGTCTCACCACGGTCCACACGAAGGGTTACACCCTCCAGCAACGGCTTTCCTTCGTAACTCTTTCGAATGTCGATCAGGTCAAGCATAGCGTATCCTTGACCTAACCTCACCTCCCCCTTGCCCCCTCCTCTCCTTCCCTTAAGGCCTGTCCCTGAGCGCAGCGAAGGGAGAAGGGGGAGAAGGGGGAGGAGGGGGTTGGGGGTGGAGAGGTTAGGTCGGTCTGTGTTCCCGCTCGATCATCATCACCGCCCCCGCGCAGAATAGCATCAACAGCGACGTCATCGCCATCGCCTGCCCGTAATTTAATCCGCCGGGTTGGGACAGCAGCCGGTAGATCCCGACCGGCATCGTCGGGAAGTCCGGCCGGACGATGATCGCGGTCGCCCCGAACTCGCCGAGCGATATGGCAAAGGCAAACGCCGCGGAGGAAAGGATCGCCCGCATCGCGATCGGAATATCGACCGTCAGCCGGACCCGCCACGGGTCCGCCCCGAGGATCGCCGCCGCCTCGCGCAGCCGGATGGGGATCCCGGCGAAGGCGGGTTTCAATCCGCGCACCACGAACGGAAAAGCGATCAGGCTGTGGGCGGCCGGCAGCATCCACGGCGAACGGATCCAATCCACCGGCGGGCGGGAAAACACCAGCAGCATCCCCAACCCGAGCGATACCGCGGACGTCCCGAGCGGCAGAAGCAGGAACGGTTCTAAAAAACGGTCGAACCGGTTCGGGCGGGCCAGCAGCGCCGCCGCCGGGATCCCGAGCAGAAGCGCCAGAACCGCCGCCGCGAAAGCGATCCGCAGCGAGTTACCCGCCATCTCGATTGGAGTCGCGAAGAAGGCCGATCCCCTGCGGTTGTAAAAC
>JBAVFZ010000436.1:0-2379 GCA_049684495.1 Anaerolineales bacterium
TTCGCCTGGCCTGTGCCAGGAGAAGGGGGAGGGGCAGGGGAGGGGGATGAGGATGAGGAAAAAGAGGTTATTTTATGGCTGTGAAGTCTGTCCGTCGGCGAAAACCCGTCAAGCGATCCGCCGTCACGCCAGGGAAAAAGCTCTCCCGATCCGTCGCTTCGGAAGCATCCGCCTCCACGCGTTATGCGCAAACCGACACCTATAACGGGATGCGCGGTAAAAACTGGGGCGCCGGATGGAAATTCCATTTGGGAGAGGTTGAACGGGGCGCGGATCCCGCGCATGACGATTCGGCGTGGCGCGTTCTGGATCTGCCGCACGATTGGAGCATCGCGCTGCCGTTCCGCGAAGATTCGCCGGCCGGAACCGGAGGCGGATTCCTCGATGGCGGCGCCGGCTGGTACCGGAAAACTTTTAAAGCCCCGGCGGCATGGCGCGGCAAGCGGGTGTTCATCCAATTCGACGGCGCGTATATGGACAGCAAGGTATGGATCAACGGCGCGCTCCTCGGCGCGCGGCCGTACGGGTACATTTCTTTTGAATACGACCTGACGCCGCACTTGAAGATTGGTAAATCGAACACGATCGCCGTGCGGCTGGAAAACGATCCGCCCACAAGCCGCTGGTATCCGGGCAGCGGGATCTACCGCAACGTGTGGCTCGCCGTCCTGGATCCGCTGCATGTCGATTGGTGCGGGTTGTTCGTCAGCACCCCCCGGGTGGACCCCGCGGCCGCCATCGTGCAAGTGACGGCGCGCGTGCGCAATCAGGCCGCCGCGGCCTGTCCGGCGTCGGTCCGGATGGAAATCTTCGCGCCCGGTGGAAAACGAATCGTTTCGATGGAATCCGAATCGAGAGAAATCCCCGCCGGCGGTGGAGCCGATATCGAGATGGCGATGCCCGTCGCGAATCCCCGGCTGTGGTCGGTTGACGATCCGGACCTCTATGCGCTTCGGGCGGAGATCCTCTCCGGCGGCCGGACGGCGGATACGTATCAAACGGCATTCGGCATCCGCACCTTCGCCCTGGATCCGGACGATGGCTTCTCGCTCAACGGCCGGTGGATGAAATTGAACGGCGTTTGCCTGCATCACGACCTGGGCGCGCTCGGCGCGGCGGTCAACGCGCGGGCCATCGAGCGCCAGTTGGAAATTATGAAGGCCATGGGTTGCAACGCCGTGCGCACCTCGCACAATCCGCCCGAACCGGCGCTGCTCGATCTGTGCGACCGGATGGGGCTGCTGGTCATCGACGAGGCGTTCGATGCCTGGGAAGAAGGCAACAAGGCGGCCAACGACTTCCACCGCTTCTTCGGGGAGTGGGCGGAGCGGGATATCCGGGCCATGGTCCGCCGCGACCGCAACCATCCCGGCATCATCATGTACAGCATCGGCAACGAAGTTCACGACGTGACGACGGAGGCGGGGGTCCGGCTGACGGAGCGGCTCTCCGGATGGGTCCGGGCGGAAGATCCGACCCGCCCGGTGACCCATGGCAGCAATTTTAATGAATGGGGCACGGATGCGGCCGCGCGGCTGGACGCCGTGGGATACAACTACAACACCCACCTGTACGACCTGCATCACGCGCAATTTCCGGATTGGAAGATGTACGCCAGCGAAACCAGCTCGGCTGTGCGCACCCGCGGGGTGTACAAGACCCCGACCGGGCAAAACCTGCTCACCGGCGATGATCTCCAATGCTCTTCCTACGACAACTCCATCGTGGAGTGGGGACTTAGCGCCGAGGAATCCTGGAAGCGCGTCAATTCACGGAAATTCATCGCCGGCGAATTCATCTGGTCGGGCTTCGATTACATCGGGGAACCGACGCCCTACGCCTGGCCGGCGAAGAGCTCGTACTTTGGAATCGTCGACACGTGCGGATTCCCCAAGGACGCCTATTACTTCTACCGGAGCCGGTGGACGGACAGGCCGATGCTTCATCTCCTGCCGCACTGGAATGGACGTGCGGATGAGACGGTCCCGGTCTGGGCGTATACCAACTGCGATGAAGTCGAACTCTTCCACGGCAAGGTTTCATTGGGAGTACGGCGCTTCGAAGCGGATGGGCCGCTGCATTTGGAATGGAAAGTTCCTTTCCGGCCGGGCGTGCTAAGGGCGGTCGGCAGGAAGAACGGGCGGATCGTCGCGCGGGACGAGATCCGCACGGCAGGCGCACCCGCCGCGGTGCGGTTATCCGCCGACCGCAATGCCATATCGGCCGACGGGAAGGATCTGGCATTCGTCACCGCGGATATCGTGGACGCCAAAGGGGTGATTGTCCCGGATGCGGCCAACCGCGTGCGCTTCCACCGGACCGGTCCCGGTGAGATCGCGGGTGTGGATAACGGCGACCCGTTCTGCCGTGAGCCTTATC
>JBAVFZ010000437.1:0-7777 GCA_049684495.1 Anaerolineales bacterium
GTAATTGACCGTTCACCCATAAGCCCACGGAATCATTCGATATCAAACAAAAGGTATACGTTTCGGAAAAGAGCGGTTGAACGTATCCGCTCCAGCGGATGGAAAAATTATTAGCGGGCAATCCCGGAGGGCCGCCGGCTCCCCAGCCGAAACTTACTACCGGATCGGTCTGGGTATAGGCCAGGTTGCTAAAACCGCTGTTCAGGAAATATTCCCCGGTCAGCCCGATCCCGCCGGCCGGCGTGCCGGTCGGTGTGGGCGCTGGCGTTTCGGGGAAAAGGCGGTTGTAGGGAATGATGGCATGAGGCTGCGACGGGGACGCCCAGTATAACCGGACTTCGGCGATGCCGTTGGCGTCCACGAAGTTGAGCTTGATGCTGTATTTCTGGCCGGCGGTCAGCGCGAACGGTCCGGCGCAGTGCTCCGCCCCGTTCATATCCGTAAGGTTGAACCGCAGAACGCCCTGGAACCATAATTGGGCGGTATCGTTGTGAAAAACGCAGATGGAGTAGTTTTCGGAGTATTGCGGCTGGATAAATCCGGTCCAAGTCACGGAAAAATTATCCGAGGGTATCAATGGATCCGGCGAGCCGGTCCCCCAGTAGAAATCGACCGTGTGATCCACCTTGGTAAACGCGAGCCCGGTAAAGTCGTTTTGCACCCAGTAGCGGGCCGTGAGCCCGTTCTCCGCACCCAGCCCGAGCGTTGGGCTTAATGTGGGCGAATATGTTATGGTCGGAGTGGGTGTCAGCGTGGGCGTATTGGTCGGCGTGTTGGTCGGCGCCGGGCAGACTCCTCCCCCGCCCGGCGTGCACGGCATAAGATTATTGGGCTGGATGACCTCCTTCTTCTGCTGGGCGCTCGACCACTTGAGCGAGACCGTGGCGGTGTAGGTGTTTTCGTAATATTCGAGTTTGATCGTATACCACTGGCCGGCGGTCAGCGTGATCGGCGTACTTGTGGAATAACAATAGTCGTTGACGCAATCGCTCCAGGAGTTGATGATCTGCACCCCGTTGACCCATAACCGCGCGCCGTCGTTGGCGTCGACGTAGAAAGTATAGTTCCCGGAAAAGCGTGGCATTACCCATCCGGTCCACCGGGCCGAGAATGTATCCGCTCCGATCAACTCAGTCTGCGGCGACCCGGTGGTCCAGTTGAAATTAATTAATGGATCGACGCGCGCGAGCACCAAACTGGTCAGGTCCGAGTTATTAAAGTATTCGCCAAACAGGCCGGTGCCGTTGAATACGGTCGGCGTAGGTGTCTCGGTCTTGGTCGAAGATGCCGTTCGGGTGAGGGTGCGGGTCGGTGTATCCGAAGGTGTCGACGTGATGGTTTTAGATACGGTGGGCGTTAGGGTCGGCGTCTTCGTGTTGGATGGCGTGCGCGTTGTCGTAGGGGTTGGGGTCGCCCCGCCCCCCGTAATTTCGATTTCCAGCAAATTGCCGATATATAGCGTCGTCTTCCCGTCCTCGGTCTTGACCACCATCGCGCCGTCGCCGTCGTAAATATAGGTCGACCACAGCACGCCGTTTTTATCCACGCGCACGAGCCGCCCTTCGGCGTTGTAGTAGAGGTCGTAGGTATCCTGGCCGATGACGCGCTTGGTCTGGTTGCCGTTCGCGTCGTACCAATAAAGTTGGAAACCGTCGATATGAGTCACAGCGTGAGTGTGGGATTGATCCTGGTATCCGTAAGTCGATCCGTCCTTGCTCGAAAGCCTGCCGGCGTCGTCGTAGATGTATTCCTGCGGGTCGTACAGCCCTAGCGTTCCACCTTCCACCCGCGCGCTCGTCAACCGGTCGAGCGAGTCGTAGGTGAAGTATTGGGATTGGATCACCCCGCCGATCAGGTCGTCGATCCGGATGATGTTGCCCATCACGTCGTAAGTGTAGGTCAGCGACTGAAGAGAATCGGGATCCGAGGCCGAACCTGTAGCTATCGATAGCAGGCGACCGGCGCCGCCGGGCGCGTTCCAGGCGTAATAGGCGTAGTCCGTTTGCAGAGAATTCGGAATGTACGTCCGCAGGTCGATCCGTCCGGCAGCATCATACTGAGTATCGGCGACATACACGCTCGCACCGGCGACCGAATCGAGCGTCAGCTGTTTGGTATAGGTGTAATCCACCTTCTCGCCCAGCTCGCCGTTTGCGCCGCCCGGGTAGCGGATCCACAACAACTGGTCGGCCGGGCCGTAACCATAAGCCGTGGCGTATATACCGTATCCGGTCACGGTTTTGGTCTGCCCGATCAACCTTCCGCGGGAATCGTAGGTCCAGGCGGTTGAACCGGTGGCGTCGGTCATCGAGGTCCGGCGGCCGATCCCGTTCGTCCCCTGGTCGTAACCGTAGATCACCGAGGCGGTCGTTCCGCACATCCCCGGTCCGGAGAAATCCTTGCGGGTCAGCCGGTTAAGCAAATCATAAGTGAGCGCACTCACGCACCCACGGGCGTCGGTTTGCGTTTTAAGGTTCCCCAATGAATCATATGTGTAAGCCCACTCGCCCATGTCCGGGTCGTCCATCCCGGTCTTGCGACCGGCCAGGTCGTATTCGATCGTCGTCGTCTTGCCGGCGATCAGGACCGAGGAGAGCCGGTCGAGCGGATCGTAATCATACGTTGCCGACGGCCCGGCTGGTGGATCAACGAGCACCGGCCGCCCCCACACGTCCTTCTGGGTGTGCGTCACGCGCCCCATCGCATCGGTGGCGTAGATATCCAAGTCATCGTAGCGGAATTGCGCGGTCACGGTTCCATTGGTGCCGATGGTCCGCGTAACGCGTCCGAGCGGGTCATAATCCGTCCGCGCATAAGCCTGGGTCCAATTTTGCCCGCGCCATGGGCTGCCGGAACCTACATACTTGGCGATCGAATACGGAACGGTCTGCCGTAAGAGCCGGCCGTAGGCGTCGTACATCATGTCGACGACGACGTCGCGCTCGCCCTCGGTCAGGTCCGAAGCGGCGGATTGCGTCTCGACCAGGCGTCCGAGCCCGTCGTAGAAACGCCGCACCTCCATCGTGCCTCCGGTTGTATCCACTTTTTGCCAGAGGATCACCGTGAAGGGCGACCAGGTGTCGTAATACACCGCGGAAAGCGTCGGCAATCCGCTCGCGTCTCCCGGCTTGCGCAGGGATAGCAGCCTGCCAAAGGAATCGTAAGCCACCGTCCACACCGCGTTATTGGGATCGGTCTGTTGGGTCGGTAGCCCGAGCGAGTAGTTGTATTGCAGGCTCGTTGTCTGGTTCAAGGCGTTGGTCATTGAGACCGGGTAGGTATGATACGCGGAATCGTACACGGTAGCGGTGGTTTGCTCGCCCGAGGAAGCCAGCGAGCCAAATGTCCCTTCGCCGGTGTACATCTTCACCGAAGTCTTATTGCCCCAGCTGTCGTATTCGAACTTCATGTCCGCAAAGCGCGGGTCGGATTGCCCGCCGCCCGCCCAGCGCAGGAGGATGCGCTGCCCGGTAAGTTTCCCTACCGAGGGCGCCGATGCGTAATTCGTCGCGCCGTCATACAAGTACCAGGTGGAATTGAGCAGTGTGTTGTTGTCGAAGCCGCACGAGCCTCCCGGGCAGGAGAAGATCGACTTCGCCGCCGGGAGCCCGACGAGATACGCTCCGCCGCCCGCGTTCGGGTAGAAAAGCATGCGCGTCGCGCGGTAGGCGACGAACGCGCTCCCGTTCCATGAGGATTCGATCACCCGGGTGGTGTTTCCATACTGCGCACCGTTCTGGTCGTCGGCCAAGTACTGGAACTCCTTCTTCGTCGCGACCCAGGTCCCGTCGCCGTCGAACATGTAGGATGTCTGCCAGAGCGGCCTGGACCAAAATGACTGAATATCTTCAATATTCCCCGTAATAAAGATATTAACACCTTCGATTCCTACATTGACCGGCATCATTCCGCTGGGTGCTACAGGAATAGGGTAGGTCACCGTCGGGTAACCCGCGTCGGGGACCGGATCGGAATCGTAGGCTGTTTCGTTCAGCGAGTAGACTTTCGTCTCCATGTATTCGTCGAGCCAGACCGTGCCGCCGCTCGCGGCCGCCTTGAAGCGCCAAGTCAGATTTTGCATCGCCCCCGGCGTGTCCAGTTCAAAAAGCCCGGCCTCGCTCGGGTCGTCGCGGTTCACCACCCGCAGGTACATGTTCTCGCCGTCGACGATCAGCATCCCCAGGTACCACGCATCGGCGCCGATTCCGAGCAGCGCGTTGCTGGTTTGGATGCTGCCACCGTCGCAATACGAAGCGTAGACGATGCCCTGGTTGACCCACACCCCCCAGCGGCGATAATCCCCGCTGCCCTCGCTTCCACGCTCGAGCATCAGCAGCGCCTGGGTGGATGTATCCGAGACCCGGAACTGGAACACCGCGGCCGGAATGTCGTCTGCGTCGACCGCCAGCGACGTGCGGCTCGCCCAGGTTCCCCAATCGGATTGCGGATTGGTGAGCTTCAGAGCCGGATCGCCTCCGATCCGCTCGGGCTCCACCGTTCCGGAACCGGCCTGCGAGGACCAATCCTCGGTGTGGAACACGTCGAACGGGTCGAGGAATGCCAGGAGTGAGACCATCGAGCGGACCGTCTTGCCCCTGAACACATCGTCCTGCAGGAACCAGCTCGTCGTCGCGAGGTCGTCCGGTCCGATTTCGGTCACCACGGCGTTGCCGCGGTATTCCATGTATGGCGCTCCCATCCGGTTGTTTTCGGGGAGGGCGCCATTTTCAGAGAGGGCGGGATCGTTTGTCGCCGCACCGTCGTAGCGGTAAGTCCACACTTTCGGTTGAGAGTTCAGACCGTCGTAGAGACGCTTTTCCTTCACCCGCGTATGACCGGCCTGGGCGTATACGTACATCTCATTGATTTGCCACCCGTCGCCCTGGATCATCATTTGCACGTTGCCCGCGCTGTATGGGATCGTTACATACGCTTCGACCCATTGCCCATCCCCGGTGATATTGTTGGGAAGCGTGACAACCGGACCGTATATATCGTTCAATCCGAGCTGGATCCAGGAAGTCGCGTTTGAGCCGTGCACCCTCGCCCGGAGAAGATACGTCCCTCCCGGCCGGATCGGTATCGGAAAATGATGGTCGTAGGCCGTGAACGTTCCGCCGTCGTTTTCAAACAGCCGTTTTTCGTTATTGGTAAAATAATCGCTGTACCAGATGGTATTAACGTTTCCAGCGCGATCCCGCCCGCCGCACCAGCCGGTATCCTTTGCCTCGTTCTCTCCACCCGCCTCAAATCCGGTTTCATACCACGCCTGGTCTTCGTAGACGAACATCGCCTTTCCGTGATACCCGTTATCCGCGGTGTAGAGGCGGTTGCCTTGGTAGGTGAAGGTCACCGCCGGAAGATGCGAGGTCGCGCCTACGCCCCATTCGGTAATCGAAACCAGAGTCGGCTGGCCCTTTTCCTTCACGCCCTGCTGGTATTCGTATTCCACCTCGGGGAAGAACCGTTTTGAGGTGTCACTTTCATACCCGAAGGAGTATTTCTTCATGATCGTTTCGAACGAGCCGTTGCCGTCCAGGTCGCGCTCGACGCGGATCTCCTCGACCATGGATTGCTTGAACATAAAGCGGCCCGAGTTGTATACGGCGAAGGCAAAATTAAAATCGCGTCGATTTTGATAATCAATGATCACCCGTGTCCGCCCGTCCGGATAAGTTGCCGTTGCGGGATATACGGCGGTATGGATAGCCCAGTTCTGGCCGTCACACATCTGAATGTTTTTAGATTCGGTGTAATACGTGAAAGTTATTTCACGGTTGAAGATGCTCCTAATCGAAGTTAATCCCCAGTACCACGTGATCCCTGTGAGTTCGCATGATCCCGGAAGGATTTTTGACGGATATCCG
Organism: Anaerolineales bacterium; assembly: GCA_049684495.1. GTDB lineage: Bacteria > Chloroflexota > Anaerolineae > Anaerolineales > RBG-16-64-43 > JAFGKK01. The sequence goes on from JBAVFZ010000437.1 coordinate 5,868, forward strand.
CCGATGGGCGAGAAGGTGTAAACCGAACCCGTTTTATCCCAAGCTGTCCAGGTGTTGTTCCCCTGGTTGAATTGAATCCGCCAGAAGTTTTCGCTCGTGGTGTGGTAATAGCCGTCCGCTCCCGGCATCAGCATCCCGCCCACGCCGCCGGCGGTGATCGAAAATGCATCGTCATGAGGAAGGTCCAGCGTCCCGTTCCAGTTGCGCTCAATCGCGCCGCCGAAGGACAGGTCCCATCCCATCCCGAGCAAGCCGCCCTGGGTATTGGAGTTGGCGTTGTCGGCGTTCTGGCTGTTGTAGTCGATCGAGGCCGAGGGTTGCATCCCGCCCGGCCCGGCCGGGAACACGAGCGGGTAGGAGTATGTCCCCGCGCCGGTGAACTGCGAAACCTGGAATCCATCCAGGTTCGGCAGACGGGCGATATCGAAGTTGGCGGTGGTGTAGTCGAACACGGTCAGGTGGTCGACCTGCGCGGTGAGAATGAACCGTTCCCGGTCCACCTCGGTCGGGAGGCCGATCCAATCACCCTTTTCCTCATTCCAGTACACAATGGTCAGGTATTCGTCTGCGAGCCGGGCGAGCGGGGGATCGAACGCGAAGCGGAGCGTGATCGGCGAATCGAACTTGGTGATTTTTTCGGATTTTTCCCCGCCGTAGGCGAGGATCTCAACCGCCCCGCCCCCGCCGCCGAGCGGCTTGCGCCGGTTCGGGTCATCCCTGGCCGGGCGGATGCGCACCCGCGTATCCCCGGGGAGCACCCCGCCCGGGAATTCCACCTCCACCCGGTTGTTCAGCTCGCGCACCGTACCGCCGTCCGCGGATACCGGGACGAGCCCGCCGTCGTCGAGCGTCAGCTCCGCGCCGGCCACCCCCTTCCCGGTTTGCTGAAGTTCCGCGCGGATGAGGAACGGGCCCTCCGCCTGCCAGTCGATCACCCAGGCGGTCTTGCCGAAAAGGATATCCCGGCCCTTCCCGTTTCCGCCGGGGTCATTCTCCCCTTCCCCCTCGTTCTTCCCGCCATCGTTTCCGCCGGCCTCCTTCGGCTTTTCCACGGCCAGCGGCATGCGGTAGATCCCGGTTGCGGCGTCGAAGGTGCCCTCGAGCATGAAGACCTGGGTCGTCTCGTCGGTTTCAATCCCCTTCCCGCCAAAGAGGTCCGGAACCTTCTGCGAGGAAGCCGGGAAGAAGCCCTGCGGGACCTGGATCAGCATTTCCAAACCGTCGAGACTGGGCAGGTTGCGCAACCCGGTGAGCTTCCATTCGAACTGGACCAGGCTGCCCGGCTTGGCCTGCTTCGTCTGCGCCTGCAGGACCAGCTCCAAACCCGGCACGACCGTGCCGGTCGGCGTGATGGTCAGCGTGCCGGTGGGGGTCGGCGTCTCGGTTTCGGTTCCGGTCGGGGTGGCGGTATCGGTCTCGGTCCCCGTGGCGGTTCCCGTTCCGGTTGGCGTTTCCGTATCGGTCGGCGTCTCCGTGTCCGTGCCGGTCGGCGAAAGCGTGACGGTGTAGACCGGCGTATCGGTCGGCATCGGCGAGGAGATGGGGGTGAAGGTGTGGGTGTGGGAAGCGGTTTCGGTCGGGGTGTCGGTCTCGGGCGGCGCGGGCGCTCCCGTATCGGTCGATTGGAAGACCGCCTTCCGGGCTTCCGGCTGCCCGGCCAGCGCCAGGATCAGCGGTATGAATCCTTGCTGCGCGGCGGGACCTACGGACTGGACCAGCATGAAGAACACTGTTGCCAGACGGAACGCCAGTTCATAGCTGTGCATAACGACACCCCTTATTAACCGGAGTTTAAACTAATTTTTCCATGACAAGAAGCCCGGAAAAATCCTTTGTTCGAAAAACCAAACAAGAAATCAAGAAAATAGCGGCAACTTCAGCATTTGCGGACGATGGGAAACCGCGAAATA